>NZ_LGEB01000046.1:0-201960 GCF_001279555.1 Micromonospora sp. NRRL B-16802
CCGACCAGTCCGGGGTATAAATCATAATTGGCACTGGCTTTACAAAGCACCCTGTTGAGTTCTCAAAGAACAACCACACACCGACCAGAAACCCGAAGGATCCCGTTTCGGGGCAACCGCTCAAACTTACTTGGTCGAACTTTCATTGTCAACCTCGTGTCCGAGGCGATCAATTGTGGTTCGTCCGGGACCCACGATGACGCACACCGTACCCGGTGGTCGTTACTGTCGTGGGAAGCCGCAGACCGGCCGATCACCGCTTCGCGGCTCTCCGCCCGGCTCCTGCCGGCTTCAGAACTCTACCCGGTCGGCTTCGCGTCCGCAACCCCGTTTCCGGAGTGTTCCGCACCGCCCGAATCTCCAGCCTCGCTCGGCGTTGCCGCCCCGAGCCTGGTGCCCGGTCTTGGCCCGTTTGTCCGGCCTCCCCCGTGCAGAGAGAAAGTTACGCGGACCGCCCCGAGAAGGCAAATCAGGTTTCATCACTGGCTGATCGCAAGACCCCCGCGGCGTCCGGCGCGAGCTCTGCTCCATTGGACGGCGTACTGCCTGGTGCGGGTTCTGGCCCACGGGACCGAGTGGTGCCCGACGCGGAGTGCAACGGCGTGCCAGAGTGTCAGGCATGGATGAACCCGGGCCGGACGCCACGGTGCTCGCCGAGGAAGCCCTGCTCGGCCTCCTTCTGCCGTTCTGGCAGGTGGTGATCGGCGCCGTCGTGCTCGTCGTCCTGGTGCTCTCGGTACGACAGCTGGCCCGGCGCGGCAGGTCCCGGATGACCACCGCCCTGCTGGTGACCGGCGGGGTCATCGTCGGTCTCGCGGCGATCGGCGTCCTGCTGGAGGGCTGACCGCTCAGAGTCGGCGGTTGGCCAGGCTGGGCAGTTCGGCGCGGATCGTGGCGAGCCTGTCGAGATCGAGGTCGGCGAAGGCGACTCCGGACCCGTCCGGCAGCTGGGTGAGGACCGTCCCCCACGGGTCGATCATCATGCTGCGTCCGAAGCAGGTGCGGCCGGGGTCGTGGTCGCCGGTCTGACCGGCCGCCGCCACGTAGCACTGGTTTTCGATCGCCCGCGCCCGCAGCAGCACCTCCCAGTGGTCGCGGCCGGTGTGCAGCATGAACGCCGCCGGGACCACGAGCAGATGGGCGCCGCCCTCGCTGGTGAGCTGCCGGTAGAGCTCGGGAAAGCGCAGGTCGTAGCAGATCGACAGCCCGACCCGGAGCCCTTCGACGTCCACCACGACGGGTTGGACCCCGGGCGCGACACTCGCGGATTCCAGATAGGACACCCGGCCGGGGATCTCCACGTCGTACAGATGGATCTTTCGGTAGCTCGCGGCCAGGCTGCCCGTCCGGTCGAAGACCAGCGAGGTGTTGAAGGTGTGCGCCGGATCCGGGCCGACCTCGTGGAACGAGCCGGCCACCACCCAGATGCCGAGCCGCCGCGCGACCCCGGCGAAGAAGCTGCCCACCTCGCCGTCGACCGGCTCCGGCTCGGGCATCCCCGCGGCGGGGCCGAGATAGTCGACGTACTCCGGGAGGATGGCCAGGTCCGCGCCGCCGGCGGCGGCGCGTTCCAGCAGAACCTCGGCGGCGGCCAGGTTTGCCTTGCGGTCGTCCCGGGCGTTCAGCTGGCAGACTGCGACGCGCATGATCCCAGAGTACGGCCGGGACGGCCGGTACGGACAGCGTCAGATGCTGGCGAGCACCAGGGCCCCGGCGGCGAACCCGAGGCCGGCGACCTGGATCGGCCGCAGGCGCTCCCGGTCGACGGCTAGTGCGAGGAGCACAGTGCTGGCCGGGTAGAGCGCGGCGATCGCCGCCACGATGCTGAGGTGCCCCCGGGCGGCGGCGGCCAGGAAGAGCGCGTTGGCGGCGCTGTCGAGCACACCGGCGACCGCCGCCCAGACCAGCACCCGTCGCCCGAGGCGCAACCGCACGCCGGTGCCGACGGCCAGCGCGAGGCCGAAGGCGATCGAGCTGACCCGTACCGCCGCCACCGGCCACATGCCGGCGCTCTCGTCGGCCTGACCCAGGAGCGTGTAGAAGACGCCGAACAGCGCACCGGCGGCGAGCGCGAGGCCGACCTGGCGCGCCGGCACGCTGGCCCGGCCGCCGCTCGCACCCAGGCTGACCAGCGCGATCGCCAGCACCGCGAGGCCGGCGCCGGTGAGCGCCAAGGCACCCGGGAAGGACGCGGTGAACAGGCCGGCGACGATCGGCACCACAGCGGCGGTGATCGCGGTGACCGGCGCCACGACGGCCATCATCCCGCCGGCCAGCGCTCGGTACAGCAGCATGACGCCGCTGGCGCCGGCCAACCCGGCGAGCAGCCCCCAGGCGGTGTCCCGGACGGTCAGCGTGCCAGGCACGACCAGCACCAGCACGACCAGCAGCGGGACGCTCAGCAGTTGGGAGACGACGGTCACGGCGATCGGGTGAGCCCGGCGGGACGCCTTTCCGCCGGAAAAGTCGGCCGTGCCGAACGCGACTGCGGAAATCGCTGCGAGGACAATGGGGAGCATGCGTCAGTCGTACCATAATAGTGACCGTGAAGGATAGTTTGATGACCGAGGCCGCAGGCCGGGTGGGCGCGGTGACCGCTGCTGTGGCCCGGCAGGTACGTGAGCTACGCGCTGCCCGGGGCTGGTCCTTCGAGGAGTTGGCCGGCCGCTCCGGGGTGAGCAAGGCGATGCTCGTGCAGATCGAGAACTCCCGCACCAACCCGAGCATCGGCACGCTGTGCCGGGTCGCTGACGCGTTCGGCGTCAACATCGCGCGACTGCTGGAGCCCGACGAGGAACGCGCCGTGAAGATCACCACCGCGGCGGAGGCACCAGTGCTCTGGCAGGGCGAGCACGGCGGCACCGCCCACCTGCTCAGCGGGCTCGGCGAACCGGACCTTGTCGAGCTGTGGGACTGGCGGCTGGAACCCGGCGAGGCGCACCGCTCCGCCGACCACTCCCGCGGCACCCGCGAGGTCGTGCACGTGCTGACCGGCACGGTTGTCGTCCTGGTCGACGGGCAGGACCACACAGTCCAGGCCGGCGAGACGATCGAGTTCCACGCCGACCGGGAGCACGGCTACCGCAACGACACCGACGAGCCGGCGAAACTGATGATGGTGGTGGTCATCCCGTCGGGCGAGTGGGACCGCCGAACGCGATCACGCCGGCCGCGTCAGGACTGAGCGACCGGCGTGACGCGGGGAGGATCAGGCCGACTTCTCCTCGCGGTCCCGCCGGGCACGGCGCCCGGTGAACTCGCGCGGAACGATCGTCGGGTTGACGTTCTCCAGGACGACCTCGCGGGTGATCAGCACCCGGGCGGCGTCGGGGTTGCTCGGCACCTCGTACATCGCGGAGAGCAGCACTTCCTCGATGATGGCCCGTAGACCGCGGGCGCCCGTGCCCCGCAGCATGGCCTGGTCGGCAATCGCCTCCAGGGCCGGCTCGTCGAACTCCAGCTCGACGCCGTCCAACTCGAAGAGGCGCTGATATTGCCGCACCAGGGCGTTACGGGGCTCGGTGAGGATCCGCACCAGGGCGCTGCGGTCCAGGCTCCGGACGTTGGTGATCACCGGCAGGCGGCCGACGAACTCCGGGATCAGCCCGAACTTGAGCATATCTTCCGGCATGACCTGGCTGAAGATATCGTCGGTCGACCGCTCGGACACCGACCGGAGCCGGGCACCGAAGCCGGTGCCACCCTGCCCGGTGCGGGACTCGATGATCTGGTCGAGGCCCGCGAACGCGCCACCGCAGATGAACAGCACGTTCGTGGTGTCGATCTGGATGAACTCCTGGTGCGGGTGCTTACGACCGCCCTGCGGCGGGACGTTCGCCACAGTGCCTTCGAGCATCTTGAGCAGTGCCTGCTGCACGCCCTCGCCGGAGACGTCACGAGTGATCGACGGGTTCTCCGACTTGCGGGCGATCTTGTCGACCTCGTCGATGTAGATGATGCCGGTCTCGGCGCGCTTGATGTCGTAGTCGGCGGCCTGGATCAGCTTGAGGAGGATGTTCTCCACGTCCTCGCCGACGTAACCCGCCTCGGTCAGCGCTGTGGCGTCGGCGATGGCGAACGGGACGTTCAACATCCGCGCGAGCGTCTGCGCCAGGTGGGTCTTGCCGCAACCCGTCGGGCCGAGCAGCAGGATGTTGGACTTGGCCAGCTCGACGGCGTCATTGCCGGAGCCCGGCGCACCGGCCGCCTCAGCCTGGATCCGCTTGTAGTGGTTGTAGACCGCGACGGCGAGCGCCTTCTTGGCCTGGTCCTGCCCCACGACGTAGTTGTCGAGGAACTGGCAGATCTCCATCGGCTTGGGAAGCTCTTCCCACTTCACCTCGCCGGACTCGGCCAGCTCCTCTTCGATGATCTCGTTACAGAGATCGATGCACTCGTCGCAGATGTAGACCCCTGGGCCCGCGATGAGCTTCTTCACCTGCTTCTGCGACTTGCCGCAGAAGGAGCATTTAAGTAGGTCGCCGCCGTCACCGATCCGTGCCACCTACGTTCTCCCTGCACTCATCGGCCGGAGACCCGGCCCTGACCTGCGGACGCTGCGCGCCGCCCGGCTTGGTTCACCTCACCGGCCGAACCGGCGAAGCGGTACGGACCCGACGTTACCCGCTGACGGGGCATTCTCCGACCCCCAAAACGGGTGTGTCAGAGGTCGGCCGGGAACGGGTGCCCCGGCCAACCTCTGACCCGGTGCTGACTCAGCTGGCCGCGTTGGCAGCCAGCAGGCCCTTCTTACGACTGGTCAGGATGGTGTCGACCAGCCCGTACTCCTTGGACTCCTCGGCCGTCATGATCTTGTCACGGTCGATGTCCTTGCGAACCTGCTCGATCGGGCGGTTGCAGTGGCGGGACAGCATGTCCTCCAGCTGCGTCCGCATCCGCAGGATCTCCCGCGCCTGGATCTCGATGTCCGAGCCCTGCCCGTAGCCGCCCTCGGTGGCCGGCTGGTGGATGATGATCCGCGAGTTCGGAAGAGCCATCCGCTTACCCGCGGTGCCCGCCGACAGCAGCACCGCAGCCGCGCTGGCCGCCTGTCCGAGGCACACAGTGGAGATGTCCGGACGGACGTACTGCATGGTGTCGTAGATCGCCGTCATGGCCGTGAACGAGCCACCCGGCGAGTTGATGTACATGATGATGTCGCGGTCCGGGTCGGTGCCCTCCAGCGTGAGCAGCTGGGCCATCACGTCGTTCGCCGACGCGTCGTCCACCTGCACACCGAGGAAGATGATCCGGTCCTCGAAGAGCTTGTTGTACGGGTTGGACTCCTTGACCCCGTACGACGTGCGCTCGACGAACGACGGGAGGACGTAACGGTTGTGCACGGCCGCGAACTGGGGCGGCAAGCTCAGATCGGTCATCGTCAGCTCCTCAGCTCAGGGTCCCGGCGCCATCCGGAACCTGAGCGGCCCCGATGATCACCTTGTCGATGAAGCCGTAGTCCATGGCCTCCTGGGCGGTGAACCAACGGTCCCGGTCCGAGTCCGCCTCGATCTGCGACTGGCTCTGGCCGGTGTGGTGCGCGACCCGCTCCTGGAACATGCGCTTCGTGTAGAGCATCTGCTCCGCCTGGATGGCGATGTCGGACGCCGTGCCGCCCAGACCACCGGACGGCTGGTGCATCATGATCCGGGCGTGCGGCAGCGCGTACCGCTTGCCCTTGGTGCCCGCGCAGAGCAGCAGCTGGCCCATCGAGGCAGCCATGCCCATCGCCACTGTCGACACGTCGTTGTCGATGAACTGCATGGTGTCGTAGATGGCCATGCCGGAGTAGACCGAGCCACCCGGCGAGTTGATCCACAGGTTGATGTCGCGGTCCGGGTCCTCCGCGGCGAGCAGCAGCAGCTGCGCGCAGATGCGGTTGGCGACCTGGTCGGTCACCTCGCTGCCCAGGAAGATGATGCGTTCCTTGAGCAACCGGTTGTAGACCGAGTCGTCGAGGTTGCCAATCGAGTCGCCACCGCGGGCATCGATCGCCCGGCGCGACGTCGTTGGGATGTGCATGTCGGTCATGGCAGCCCTTCGCTCTCCGTACCGTCTTTCCCGACACTAACCGCTACCCGAGGCGGCAGAGTCCCGGTCGGGGCACTGTTCGCTCTCAGCGCAGTTGGGTCGGGCGCACCCGCGGCGCGGGCTTCCGGGCGTACCCGGGAATGGGTGTGGCCGCCGTGCACCGCGCAAGCGGCGGACGGCGGCCGCACCCGACGATCAGTGCTCGTGGTTGTGCTCCGCCTCGTTGGCTGCGCGCAGCGCGTCCAGGGTGACCTCGTTGCCGGCCGAGTCCTTGATCGTGATCCGCTCCATGACGGCGGCGAGCGCCTTGCCCCGGCGCACGTCACCGAAGACCGCGGCAGCAGCGCCCGAGCGCACCAGCTGGTCGTAGTACTGCTGCGGAGCCATCCCGGCGCGCTGCGCCCGGTGCACGATCTCGTGACCGAACTCGTCGTCGGAGACCTGCACGTCCTCGGCGTCGGCAAGCGTGTCCAGCAGGAGCTGCACCTTGACGCCCTCGGTCGCCGCCTCGGTCAGCTCGGCGTCGATCTGCTCCTCGGTCTTCTCCTCGGCAGCGAGGTACTCCTCCAGGGAGGCGCCGATCCGCTCCAGCTGGTCGACCATGGCCTGCTTGCGGCTGGCGACCTCCTCGCGGATGACACCCTCCGGCGCCGGCACCTCGGCGGCCTCGACAAGCTGCGCCAGCGCCTTGTCCCGCGCGGCGTAGATCTGCTCGACCTGCTTGCCCTGCGTGACCCGGGCCCGCAGGTCGCCGCGCAGCTCCTCGATGGTGTCGAACTCGCTCGCCATCTGGGCGAAGTCGTCGTTCAGCTCCGGCAGCTCCTTCTCCTTGACCGTGCGCACGGTCACCGCCACGTCGGCGTCCCGGCCGGCGAAGTCGCCGCCGACCAACTGGGTGGTGAAGGTGGTGTTGTCGCCGGCGGCGAGGCCGACCACTGCCTCGTCCAGGCCCGGCAGGAGCTGCTTGCTGCCCACCTCGTGGGAGATGTTGCTGGCCTGACCGCCGGGCACGTCCTCGCCGTCGACAGTCGCGTTCAGGTCGATCTGCACGTAGTCGCCCTCGGCGGCGGCCCGCTCGACCGTCTTGAGGGTGGCGAACCGCTCACGCAGGTTCTTCACCTGCTCGTCGATCTCGCTCTCGTCGATCTGCAGCTCGTCGACGGTCACCTCGATGGTGCTCGCGTCGGGCAGGGTGATCTCCGGGCGGACGTCGACCTCGGCCGTGAAGTTCAGCGAGTCACCGTCGTTGAACTCGGTGATCTCGACCTCCGGACGACCAAGCGTCTTCAGGTCGTGCTCCCGCACGGCGGCGAGGATGTTCTCCGGGATGGCGTCCTGGACCGCCTCGTTGAGGACGGTGCCCCGGCCCACCCGCTGGTCGATCACCGCGGTCGGCACCTTGCCCCGGCGGAAGCCCGGAACCTGGACCTGCGAACCGATCTCCCGGTACGCCTTCTTGAGGCTCGGCTCGAGCTCGACGAACGGCACCTCGATGGCGAGCCGCACGCGCGTCGGGCTCAGAGTCTCGACGGTGCTCTTCACAGGCGTACTCCTTGACGGATCTTGGTTTTTAGTCTGGGCCTTCGATTGGCCCATCGAGTGTAGGCGAGCCGGCACGGCCGGCCACTAGCGCCCGGGGCGACCCGGACGCTGACGACAGTCGGGGTGGCGGGATTTGAACCCACGGCCCCTCGCTCCCAAAGCGAGTGCGCTACCAAGCTGCGCCACACCCCGTGGCGACGTGCAGTCTATGCCGTCGCCGCCCCGCGAGCGGTGCCGGGGCGTCCCCACCGGGACAGATTCCCCGAAAGCGGGCGCGGCCCGCGCGTGGGCACCTGCAAGATCCGCACAACATCAAGGAAATCGTGGCCTGCGCGCGTGGCTGCCCGCAAGATCCGCACAACATCAGGGATGTAGTGGTATCCGCGCGCCGTGAGGCACCACTTTCCCTGAAGTTGCGCAGATCTTGGACGGAATGCGCGGCGGTGGAGGAGCGACGCAAGGCGGTGGCGCGGGGGCCAGGGGCATTGGGTACGCTGTCGGCGCGTCCCGTTTCGGCGGGGTGTGCGCGGGCGTAGCTCAATGGTAGAGCTTCAGTCTTCCAAACTGACGGTGCGGGTTCGATTCCCGTCGCCCGCTCCAACAACACGCGCAGGCCAGCACCTTGATCATCGATCACCGGCTCAACCGTGGTCGTTGGCGATCGGCCTTCGTGCCACTGATCTATCACACACGGTGTCACATCACGCCGGCCGCGCGCTTGCTGCGGCGCCGGGATCAGGTCTCGCCCCGCCCAGGCTTTCGTGGCCGGCGGCGGCGCTTCCGCAGCGATAAACCGGCCTCCCGCCCGCCCCCGGCATCGCCCGACCCCTGCTCGGCGGCACGCTTGCCAGCTCGCTCCTGCCGCGCACGCCGATACGTCAGATAGGCGACGATCGTGGCGCCCAGCGCGGCCATCCCCGACCCGGCACCAACCACGAAGCGGTTCAGCGCGGCCACGATCACGCTGGTGCGGTTCTGAACCGTGTCCGTCACCTCCACGTCAAGGTCGAAGTAGCGGGTGGGGAACAGCGGTACGTTGCTGTCGCCCCTCAGGCTTGTCACGCTGATCTGGAAAATCAGCCGCCCCGGGTTCGCGCCGACCTGCACCGACCAGCGCCACTCGGCAACATCACCGGGCGCGGCTATGACCTGCTCCGGTGGGCTGCTGGCTCTGACTGTTGCGTCACTGCCGTACCAGGACAGTTCCGCCTGCACTCGGCCGCCGACCGGCACGTTGCCCAACTCCTCCGCCTCAGCTGGACGGGTGGGGTTCTTGGGCAGTTGCTGTGGTGGTTCGGATGGGTTGACGGTGCATGGGATGTTGCCGGGGGCGCACACGGCGAGAGCGACGGGGAAAGATTCACCGACTTCGACCTGCTGTCGCAGGCGGGCGCTGGCGTTGCCGCTGTAGAGGGCGGCCCGGTCGGTGAGGAGGGCGTTCAGGTATTCGCTCTGCTTTTGCTCCGGCGTAGGTTTCGCCGTTGGTGCCCCTGGGTCCAGGCCCTCAGGTCGTTCCGGCGGCACCGGAGCCCCTGGCTCAGGAGAGTCGGCACCCGACAGGGGTATCAGCAGGGTTCCCACCCCGCAGCCGACCATTACGGTGCCGACGATGGCGGCGACGGTGGCGAGGCGTTTCACGACGTTGACGTCCTGGGTGTTGAACTCCCCCACGCGGGCCTCCTCGTCGCCGTCGAGTCACGTCAAGTGTGAGGTGTCGGGGCGACATCCGCGGCCCGCGCGAACCCCATATCGCGTAAGGCCGACATTCCCTGAGGACGTCTTGTACCTGGCATCCGCGCAGTCGGTCAGGTGGTTGGCATACCGGGAGCACGGGGCGGAAGACAGTCTGGTTGGATCGGCGTTCATGCAAATGGTGGAACGCCCCTGGGGCATCACCGCGTTCGGTGCAGCGAGCGTGAAGGCCCTACCGAATCTTGTACGCGTAAGGTTCAAGATCGTACGGCTGGAGCAGACCCCGGCCGCCGCGTTCGAGGCGGCCCGCACAGCCGTGCGGGCCGTGCGCGGCGCACTGCGCGAGCACGGGATAGCCGACGCGGCGGTCGAGGGTTCGCGCCTGGACCTGAAGACAGCCACCGAATACGCGGACGGGTCACGCAGGTTCATCGGCTACCAATGCCAGGCGGCCTTTGCGGTCCAGTCCGGCGTACTGGACGACGTCGAACCACTGCTGATCGACATCGTCTCGGCGGGTGCCAACGAGATCGAGGGCGTCGACTTCGACGTCACAGGCAAGCGCGAACTGCGGGCCGAGGCTCGGCGCCAGGCAGTGGCCGCGGCCCGGGCAAAGGCCGAGCTGTACGCCGAGGCCGCCAGCGTACGCATCGGTGCGGTCCTGCACATTGAGGACATCGACCCGGAACAGCCGGGCGCTGCCCGCTACCGCGGCCACGCCGAGGCCGCCGCTACGAGCGCCCAGGACCTCGCCCCAGGCCACGTCGTCGTGTCCGCCGCCGTGGTCCTTGGCTATGCCGTAGCCGGTGCCTGACCAAACCCGCAAGCGCGGACGCTCAACATCATGTGCGTGCAGCTGCCGCGAGGCGCGAGGTCATCAGGGCTCGGGTTACCTGCCGGCCCGTTTACCTCTCCCCCGCTGCGGATCTTGCCGTGGCGAGCGCGAGGCCGGCAGTCGTACAGACCCGTCCCGTCGGATGGGCTGGCGTGTGCGACGCTGCGGCCGTGCGTACCGTATTCGTCTTTCCGGAATCGGAGCAGGCTTCCGTCGTCGCTCTGCTGGACCGGTTGTCTCCGGGTCAGAGGAATCCATGGCTCGTGGACGGGTGCCTGTACGGGGAGCTGACCAGTGCGGGCGAAGACCTGTACGCGGATTGGGAGCCGGAGGCCGTGCGAGGGCTGACCAGGGCGTGCGGCCGGCTACCCGGTTGGGCGCTTCAGGTCGACGTCTCCGGCCGGGTCGACGGGACGGTTGAGGTACGCCGTCTGACGTTGGCGCTGCTCGTACGGGGCGGTGTCGCCGTGGACGACTACTCCGACCATCCGTGGACGGCAGAAGAGATCGCCGACGACGTGACGGTTGACGGTCTGCGCTTCTTCGACTTCGCCACCTACCACGAACGGACCAGGCAGCGGTCGGACCTCAGCCCGCCTGCACAGACCTCGTGAGCCACGCGGCGAGCTGTGCGCTGACCTGCTCGCCGACGGCGGGCGCCGCGCGTTGGGCAAGTGCGCCGAGGTCGGCGCGTTGCGCGGGCGGGATGTCGAGTGTGGGCAGTCGGGTACGCCGCCAGGTGGTGTGGTCGGCGTCCCGCACGAGCCGGGTGAGGTCGGCGCGGCCGCGTCGGGCCAGCCCGGGATCCGGGTCGACGGCCAGGAGAAGGGCGGCGCGCAACCGCTCGGGTACGTCCCGGGTGCCGAGCAGCCGGTAGCCCGCGCGCCGCAACTCCACCCGCGGTCCGGCGAGCAACTGCCAGGGCAGCTCCGCCGCAAGGGTTGCCGCGACTGGTCGTAGCGCGTTGACGGCCTCGCGGACGACCGACGGTGACGGGTCCGTCAGCAGTGGCGTGACCTGGTGGGCGTCCACGGCGCCGAGGTGGCGGAGGCCGCGTACGGCCGCAGCGCGGATCTTCGCGGCCGGGTGGCTGAGAAGTCCGTCGAGCAGGTGCGCGTCGGACTCCGAGGCGGTTTCGCTGAACCCGGCGATCGCGCCCGGCGTGGGCTCCGGGCCACCGATCGACGCCCGGTAGTGCGCCCTGGCGTCGATGCCGGCGCGGCGCGCGGCCTCCCGGGCGATGGCCCGCACCAGCGACGCGGTGTCGTCGAGGCGCGTGGCCACCTCGGCCTGCTCCCCGAGGCGCAGCAGGCCGGTGAGGGCGACGGAGCGTACGTCCGGCCGACGGTCGCGGGCCTACCGCCGCAGGATCGGGAGCCGGCCGGTCCACACCGCTTCCCGGCAGGCGGCTTCGGCCGCGAGCGAACGGAGGCGTACGTCGGTCTCGGACTCGGCGACGGCGACCAGGTCGTCGATGCGCAGCCGGCGTTGCGTCATCTCCAGTTCGAAGACGAGCCGCCGCTGGGCCGGCGAGCCGGCGGCGCCGACCACTCGGCGTACGGCTGGCGGTGCGCTGAGCAGCGCGGCCGTGACCTGGTTGACGGCGAAGCCGCCGCGCGTGCGTGCGTCCATCAGGAGTGCCATCGGCAGCGCCGCCGGAAGGTACCTGGCCGGGTCGTCGGCGAGCAGCAACGCGAGACCCGCGCGGGCCGGCTCCCGGACCTGCGCGACCCAGTCCCCGGTGCGCAGCGCCAGGAACGGCAGCAGGTCGGGGCTTCGATCGGTGAGCATGACCCGCACCGCGCGTTCACGGACGTGGCCGTCGGAGTGGATGCTCGCCAACGCCGCGACGAGCGGGGCCACTGTGGGCTGGTGCAGCCGCTTGATCAACTGGTTCAGTTGCGAAGACCGGCTGGGCCGGTGCCACACCGTCTGCCGGGCGGAGTTGTCGAGCCAGGCGGTGAGCCTCGGGGACTCTGCGATCACGGCGAGCGCCGCCCGACCCAGGTCGCTGTCGTCTGTGGCGGCGACGTCGGTCAGCAGGGAGGCGAGGTCGTCCAATGGCTCCCTGCCACCACCGACGGCACGGCGGGCAGCGGCGACGATTGCCGCCAACGCCACGTCCGCGCTGGGTCTGTCCCCGTGCCTCGGTGTCCACCACCTCACACGATCATGCTGCCGTACGCGATGCTCGGCGCGGACGCCAGCACACCCCTGGCGCCGCGCCCGATCCCAGTCCATGATCTCGCCATGACTCCCTCTCCGGTCGTCAGCCCCGTGGAAACGCGGCCCCGTCGTAACTGGTTCTTCCTTGTGTCACTGATCCCCATTGCTGTCGCGCTGGCCGGCTCCGTGATGTTGCTGTTCGTCCTCCGCTCCGAAGGTGACCTGGGACAGCCCCTCCCGCTGGGCCAGGCGGTCACCGTGCAGCTCTCGGACGAAAAGCTGGTGTGGTACAGGACGACCGATGGAGGCCCTCCTGACGTCACGTGCGCGGCGTCGCCAAAGGACGGCATCGAGATTGTCGAGTTCAGGCAGGAAGGCGCGCTCCTCAAGGGCATCACGCTCGACGACGGACAGTGGCGCGGCCTGCTCACGCTTCACGCCAGGCCAGCCGCCAGCTACGAGGTGACCTGCACGGCAGCGAATACCGGTCCGCAGGCGGCCCTGTCGATCGGTGATCCGCCACGCTTCTACGGCCCCAAGGAGACCGCACTGGGCAGCCTTGCGGCGTTGGGTGTGGCAGCCGTAGGCGCGGTCACCGGCCTGTTGCTGGCGGTGGCCCGCATGGTTCGACGCGGTGTACGCAGGGCCCGCCTCCAGCGGGAGCGCACCTCCGCGCAGGGTGGGTGACCCGCTGCGGGCGCCCCAGATCTCTTGACAGGTGTCGATCCGTGCACTGGTGTGGGCAGCAGTGACATCGACGTCCGTCAGGAGGGCACATGATCGTCCGACGACGGTGGACAGCTGCCGCCACCACAGCGATCCTGATCAGCGCGGCACTGTCCCACCCCGGTCCGGCCACCGCGGCACCCACCGCGCCCGCACCCATCACCCTGACCACCACCGAAACCGCTCTGGTAAGGGTGCAGCTGCGCGACCAGGCGCAGCTCGACCGTCTGGTCGCCAGCGGCGCGGACCTCGCCAACCGGCCCAGGGCCCGCGACGGACGGATCCTCGCCGACCTGGTGCTCACCGGCGCACAGCTCGCGGACCTGACCGCACAGGGCGCGACAGCTGTGCAGATCGTGCAGCGCGCCGGGGACGGCAGCCGGCACTTCGCCGAGAGCGTCCGCGCGGCCCAGGCCCGCACCGCTGCCGGGCTGCGCGCGCCGTCGGCCAACGCTGGCGAGCGGACCACCACCGCTGCCGCCGTCGACACCCTCCAGGTGCAGCAGGCGTACTGGTGGACGACCGGCGGTCAGACGTTCCTCCAGGCCCAGGTGGCCACCACCGCCACCGACGACCCGGACGTGGAGATCACCGTCAGTTGGCGGACGGCCGACGGCGCCACCGGCTCGTTCCCGCTGTACCGGTTCGAGGATTCGGGTGAGTACCAGTACCACTACAACCTCCCCCAGCCGGTGCCGAGCCGGCCGGTCCAGTTGACCGCCACCTCCAGCCTCGGCGGGGTCAGCCGGGTGGTCACTCCGGCGCTCTGGCCGAACGCCACCCCGCCCCCGCTGCCCGCCGGCTACCAGAAGGACTTCATCGACGCGTACCTGACGCCTGTGGACATCCAGGCGCGGATCAAGCGGCTGGCCCGCCAGTACCGGGACCTGGTGGACGTCATCGACCTGCCGAACAAGACCCAGGGGTACCGGCGCACCGCCGCCGCGTACCTCGGTGACCCGGCGGTCGCCGCCGTGGTCGTCGAGTCGGTCCGCTTCGGCGACCAGAACATGAACGGCGTGCAGGTGCGCACTGTCGACCCGGGCCGGCGGAACCGACCGCTGACAGTTGGCTACCGCGACCGGGTGCTCACCGTCTCGCTGGCCACCGACACCGCCGGCAAGACGGTGACCACCACCGACGAGGTCGCGGCGGCCATCAACGCCCGGCAACCGAACCGGTTCCGAGCCACCGTCGAGGACGGCTCGGCCGGGCTGCCCATGCCGGTCGCCGGCCCCGCCCGGCTCGACGACGGCCTCCAGGGCACCGAGGTGCCGGCGAAGCCGTGGACGGTGCAGGCGCTGCGCCTCGGCGTACACCGCGACGGCTCCCGGGTCGGTGTGCTCGCGTACTCCCAGGAACACGCCCGGGAGTGGGCCACGCCGCTGGTGACGCTTGAGTTCGCCGAGCGGATGCTCGCCAACTACCGCACCGACGCGGCAACCCGTGAGCTGCTGGAACAGGTGGACATCTTCGTCATCCCGACGGTCAACCCGGATGGCGCGAACTACTCGTTCAACGACTACAACTTCCAGCGCAAGAACCTTGTGAACCACTGCACCGGGCCGGCCCGCGACCCGAAGAACCGCAACTCGTGGGGCGTCGACGTCAACCGCAACTACACGGTCGGGTCGTACTTCGACGGGTACGTGGGCGCCAGCGCCAACTGCCTGTCCGGCAACTACGCGGGCACGGCCGAGCTGTCCGAGGCCGAGAGCAGCAACGTCATCGCGCTTGCCCGGGCCCACACCAACATCAAGTTCGCGATGAACGTGCACTCCTACGGCGGGTACTTCATGTGGCCGCCGGGGGCGTACCGGGCCGACGGGCGGATCACGCTGCCCCGGCCGTCGATCGACGAGTCGACGCTGTTCCTCAACAGCGCCCGGCGGATCGTCGGCGCCATCGCGCAGGAACGCGGCACCGTGACCTGGCCGTCGCAGACCGGCCCGGTCGCCGACGTGCTCTACTCCGCCGCCGGCAACTCCGCCGACCAGCTCTACTACGAGCTGGGCATCTTCGCCTGGGACTTCGAGGTCGGCAACGACAGGTGGAACCCGACGACGGGCGAGTGGGAGGGCGTCGGCTTCCAGCCGCCGTTCGACGAGGCACACGGCGAATCTCAGGAGTACGCCGGCGGGCTGGTCGAGCTGGTCCGGGTGGCCCGCGACTACGCAGCCGCCCAGGGCTGACCCTCAGGCGGTGCCGCACCCGATCGTGGGCGCGGCACCGCCTGGTGGCATTTCGGCTGTTTCCGGCCGGTTGCCGTCGGGTACGGCTTCTCTTCATGGAGACGAAGAGCACCGCACACCTGATCGGCGGCCCCCGGGACGGCAGCACCCACGACACCGGTGGAGACGCCCTCGTAGAGATCGAAATCGACGGCATGATGCACCGCTACATCCGGACCACCAAGCACCACGACGACGGCGGGCCGCTCTACAACTACGACGGGATGGTCGCCCCCGACGGCGGCGAGCCCGGCGTCGAGGACCCGGCCGCCCGGGTCGTCTCACCGCGCGCCGACGCCGAGGGGCACGGCGGAAGCCACTGACCCGCACAACGACGGCACCAATCGGCCCGGCCGGCCACGGATGAACCGTGGCCGGCCGGGTAAGCAGCGGCACTGCCTGGTGGGGAGACGACCGGTGTCGCGCGGGCGGGCGGCGAGAGCCCGCCCGCCCGGGCGTACGCCGGATCAGGTGTTCGTGGAGATCCAGTTCCAGGCGGAGACGACCCACTCGGTCTGCTGGAGCCACGCCACGCCGAGGCCGACGAGGAAGACAGCGGTCGCCAGGTGGGCACCCCGAGCGGTACGCCGGACCCGTCCGAGCTGCCGCTCCAGCACCATTCGGCCGATCAACCGGGACAGCGCGAACAGGCCGACCGCCACCAGCAGGCTCAACACCAGCACCAGCAGCGGGCCCGACAGGTCACCCTGACCGGAGAGCGCCCAGATCCCCCAGCAGACGAACGCGAACAGGCCACCCGCCGCGCTCCACTCGCCGCCGCGACGTAGCTGCGCCAGCCGCCAGCTCAACGGCCGGCGCGGCGCCTGCTCGCCCGGCCAGCCCGTCCCGGTCGGCTCCTGCCCGACAACCGGGAACGGCACGGTACGCGGGTTGGCCGACTGACCCACCGGCGCCACACCACGGCGGAAACCGTCCCGCTGTGGCGGCACACCGACGCCGGCCTGCGGTGGCACCTCCACGGTTCGCTCCGCCCACGGCTGCGTCTGGTCTGCCATCTTGTCCTCCCCCTGACCGGCGGCACCAACACCGCCTGAACCCGAGGGTAGCCAGCCGGCAAATCGGTCGCCGAATCCCGTACGTCGCGGACCCGCACCAGGTGTCGGATACGACACCGGCCGGGGTACGGTCGACTGATGGGTGACCCGGACCGACGCAGGCGACGGCTACGGCACCAGATCGCCCCCGACCCGGCCGGGCCGGGCGTCGACGGGTCGACGGTCAGCACGGCCGGTGTGCACGACGGCGTGGATTCGCCACCGCCGCCGCGCCGCCGCAACGGCAGCGCCAACGGTGACGAGCGTGACGGCGAGCGGGGCCTGCGCGGGCTGGTCGGCTCCGGCTCGTCGCAGGTGGGGCTGAGCGCCGCGCTGCGGGCCCGGGACGCGGCACGGCCCACCGACGCCGACCTCGCCGAGGCGGAAGCCCGGGTGGTCGTCGTCCGGCGCAACTGGGTGCCCCGCGAGGACCTCCCCCGCGCGCCACGCTGACCGCGCCGAGCACGGTCAGCGCAGGCACGGTCAGCGGTAGCCCGCGAGTAGGTCAGGGCAGGTCGGGCAGCTGGCGGGTCCGCTCGTACTCGGCGACCTGGTCGATACGCCGTGCGTGCCGCTCGTTGCCGGAGAACGGGGTGTTCAGGAACGCCTCGACGATGGCGGTGGCCTCGTCCAGGGTGTGCTGGCGGGCACCGACAGCGACCACGTTCGCGTTGTTGTGCTGGCGTGCCAACTCCGCGGTCTCGACGCTCCAGGCCAGTGCGGCGCGTACGCCCGCGATCTTGTTCGCGGCGATCTGCTCACCGTTGCCGGACCCGCCGATGACAATGCCGAGAGCGTTCTCGTCGGCCACCACCCGGTCGCCGGTGTGCAGGCAGAAGGCCGGGTAGTCGTCGTCCGGGTCGAAGTTGTGCGGGCCGACGTCGACCACGTCGTACCCCTGCTTGGCCAGATAGTTGGCCAGGTGCACCTTCAACTCGAAACCGGCGTGATCGGATCCCAGGTAGACGCGCATACGCGCAGTCTCTCAGGCCGCTGTCGGGGACGCCGCAGGGGCGGCGTCCCCGAGCCGGGTATGTCACACAGGTGCGCGGGGCACCGTCAGTGCGGCAGCTCCGCGACCACCAGACCGCCGCGCGCCTTCGGGGTGAACCAGGTGCTCTTGCGGGGCATCTTCTCCCGGGCCAGGTTCACCGCGACGAAGTCCTCCACCGTCACCGGCGCGATCAGGATGGCCAGCTCGGCCCGGCCGGCGTCGACTTCACCGGTGAGCCAGCTCGCCGGGTAGTCACCGCCGACGTAGGTGATCCGCTTGTCGCCCGGCTCCAGTCCCAGCGCGTCGCGCAGCAGCAGTCGCTCGACCTGGGCGTGGTCCAGGTTCTCCAGCCGGTCGGCGGCGGTGGCGGGCAGCCGCACCGCGTACCCCTGGCCCGCGAGCCGGAGATGGACGGTGCCGCCGGCCGCCGGAACCTCGACCGGGCCGTCGATCGGCTCGACCTCCGCGCCGGACGCGCGCAACCGGTCGAGCAGCTCGGCGGGGGTGGTGGTCAGCTCGCTGACCAGCCGGTTGTAGGGCTGAATGGCCACCGACGCGGGGGTGGTCACCACGGCCAGGAAGCGCGGCAGCCCACCGGTCTGGGCGGCCAGGCTGCGGTGGTTGCCGTCGGCGACGACCAGTTCGCCGCCGCTGGCGAGGGCGGTGAGCGTGTCCTGCTCCGGCCCGGGGCCGATCAGCCAGATGGCGTGGGTGCGCCCCGCCTGGTCGGTGTCCGTCGCGGCGGGCACGCCGGCCGTCTCGGTCGCCGCCGCGAGCGCGGCGTGCAGCTCGTCGCCACTGCCGGTCTGCAACAGGAGTACGGGTGAGAGCAGGTGACCGAGCGCCTCGGCCAGCGCCACCCGCTCACGCACCTTCGCGATGAAGACGTCCTCGTTGCGGATGACCAGGCCCGGCTCGTCGGCCCGGGTGGAGATCTGGTCGGTGTCCACCATCGCGAACAGCCCGTACGCCGGGGACTCGTCGGGGGCGCTGATCCGGTACAGCACCACCACCTGCTCGGCCGGGGTGTAGCTGCCGTCGGCCTTTGCCTCGGCGAGGCGGGCCACCGAGTCCGGCAGCGCGTCGAGGAAGGACTTGCCCAGGCTGTCTGGCGCCCGGTGCGGCATTTCGATGCCGAGGGCACTGTGCGGGTTCGCCTCGATGATCGAGGTGATCTCCGCGTCGTCAGCGAACTCGTCATAGTTCTGCGCGCCGGTGCCGCCAGTGGTGATCCAGGCCCGGGCGATCGGATGCACGACCGTCATGCCCACTGACGCTACCGGCGCTGGCGGTACCACCGGCGGGGACCCGCGCGGCGTCCACCAGATGAAAGTGCTGTAGCAGGGTTCCGAGGTCAGCCGGCGCGACCGGATGCGCCGTTGTGCCGGCGGTGCCGGCCAGCGACCACCGGACCGCCGTTGTTGCCCCGCCGGCCGGTCCCGACCGGGCCGCTTATCGCGTTGCGGCGGGGCGAGGCGGGCGGCCCCGGCACGGGACGCTCGGGCGGCGGCGCCGGAACCGGCCGCGGGCTCAGCGGCGGCGTCGGCACGGGACGCGGAGCGGTGGGCGCCGGCGGGGGCGGGGCCGGCTCAGCCGGAGCTGCCGCCGTTACGGGCACCGGCGCGGCCGCGACGGCCGGCACAGCCGCAGGCACGGGCGCGACGGACGGCACGGGCACGACGGACGCAGGCGCGGGCACGGCTGTCGGCACGGGCTCGGCGGCCGACGTGGTCGACACCACCGGTGCGCTCCCGGCCGGCGCGGCGGGCACGCCCCCGGCCGGCGAGGTGGGCGGGGTCAGGCGGGAGGTGACAGGCACCCGGGCCACGCCGACCACGATGGGCGGCGCGAGCATGTCCACGAGGTGTGCCGGTAGGTCGGGTCGGACCGTAGGCCAGCGGGAGTCGTCGACCGACCAGTACGCCGGGTCGAGAGTCTCGATCACCCCCTGTCGGGTCAACTGATCGTCACCGGACGCACGGTGCTTCGCCATCGGGATTGCCTCCACGAGCTGCGGGGTGCGGCCCTGCGGGTCGCTGCGGCGGACACCGAGGGAAACGACGCCGCCCGCCTACCGGTGACGCCGTGACCGCAAGGCGTACCCGTCGTCCGGCGCGGCGCGCCCCCGCCAGGACAACCGAGGATGACCGGACGGGGGCGCGGGTACGCGTGGATCAGTCGAAAATCGGGTCCTGCTCGCGGGTGCGCTTGAGCTCGTAGAAGCCGGGGGTACCGGCCACCAGCAGCACGCCGTCCCAGAGCCGGCCGGCCGCCTCACCCTTCGGCGCTGGCGTGATCACCGGGCCGAAGAACGCGACAGGGCTGCCGTCCGGGCCGGGCGCGTGGACGACAGGGGTGCCCACGTCCTGGCCGACCGGACGCATACCGGCCTCGTGGCTGGCCCGCAGCGCCTCGTCGTACTCGGTGCTGTCGGCTGCCGCGGCCAGCGCCGGGTCCAGGCCGGCGTCGGTAAGCGCGGCGACGTACAGCTCGTGGCCCCGCTCCTCCCGGCCGAGGTGGATCCGGGTGCCGAGCGCGGTGTAGAGCGGGCGCAGGGCGTCGTTGCCGTACCGCTGCTCGGCGGCGATGCAGACCCGCACCGGCCCCCACGCGGTCTTCAGGAATTCCCTGTACTCCTCCGGCAGCTCGTCCCGGCCGTCGTTGAGCACGGCCAGGCTCATCACGTGGAAACGAATGTCCACGTCACGGACCTGCTCGACTTCGAGCAGCCAGCGGGACGTGATCCACGCCCACGGGCAGGCCGGGTCGAACCACATGTCGGCGGTGACACGATCGGTCACTGTGAGGTCCCTTCATGACGGTGGCGTCAGGTGTGCGACGCCGCACCTTTGATCCTCACCCCGCAGCCCATCGACCGGCACCTGAACGAGAGCGTGACCTCGGCCACCGCGGGCTGCCCGTCCGTGGAAGACTCGGGGCCGGGCCGGCGCCAGGAGTGGTCGGCAGACGGGCGCCGCCGGGCGTACGGCGAAATGTGGGATGGAGACGAACAGTGCCGGGAGTGCGCAACCTGACGCAGGTCGAGGCGACCGAGCGGGCCAGCCTGCTCGACGTGATCGGGTACGACATCAGTCTGGACCTGTCAACCGCCGTGCTGGCGGCCGAGGGCCGCACGTTCCGGTCGACAACCGAGGTCCGGTTCGGTTGTACCGAGCCGGGTGCGAGCACGTTCATCGAGCTGGCCGCCGAGTCGGTGCGATCAGCAACCCTGAACGGCGCTCCCGTCGACCTGTCCGACTGGTCGGCCGAGAAGGGCCTGACGCTCACCGGCCTGGCCAGCGAGAACGTCCTGGTCGTCGACGCGGACTTCGCGTACTCCAACAGCGGCCAGGGGCTGCACCGCACCGTCGACCCGGTCGACGGCGAGACGTACCTCTACAGCCAGTTCGAGACGGCCGACGCGCAGAAGGTGTTCGCCTGCTTCGACCAGCCCGACCTGAAGAGCGTCTACACCTGGCACGCCACGGTCCCGGCGCACTGGCGGGCCGTGTCCAACATGCCCGTGCAGCGCGAGGAGCCCGCGGGTGAAGGGCTCAAGACGCTGCACTTCACCGAGTCGCCCCGGATGAGCACCTACATCACGGCGATGTGCGCCGGGCCGTACCACGAGGTGCGCGACACCCACGACGGCATCGACCTGGGTGCGTTCTGCCGGGCGTCGATGGCGCAGCACATGGACACCGACGACCTGTTCCTCGTCACCAAGCAGGGCTTCGACTTCTTCCACGAGAAGTTCGGTGTGCGCTACCCGCTGCCGAAGTACGACCAGCTGTGGGTGCCCGACTTCAACGCCGGCGCGATGGAGAACTTCGGCTGCGTGACGCACGCCGAGTCGCACTACCTGTTCCGCTCGCAGGTCACCGACTTCGAGTACGAGCAGCGGGCCAACACGATCCTGCACGAGATGGCCCACATGTGGTTCGGTGACCTGGTCACCATGCGCTGGTGGAACGACCTGTGGCTCAACGAGTCGTTCGCCGAGTGGGCCAGCCACTGGTGCAACACCCACGCCACCCGGTTCACCGAGGCGTGGACGACGTTCCTGTCCATCCGGAAGAACTGGGGCTACCGGCAGGACCAGCTCTCCTCCACCCACCCGGTCTACACCGAGATGCCGGACATGGAGGCCGTCGAGGTCAACTTCGACGGCATCACCTACGCCAAGGGCGCGAGCGTGCTCAAGCAGCTCGTCGCGTACGTGGGTGAGGAGCCGTTCGTGGCCGGGCTGCGGGCGTACTTCGCGAAGTACGCGTGGGGCAACGCCACCTTCGACGACCTGCTCACCGAGCTGGAGGCGGCCTCGGGGCGGGAGCTGCGCAAGTTCGCGGCGCAGTGGCTGGAGACCGCGCAGGTAAACACGCTGCGGCCGGAGCTGACGATCGGCGCGGACGGCACGTACGAGCAGGTGGTGGTGCGGCAGGAGGCGCCGGCGGCGTACCCGACGCTGCGTACGCACCGGATCGGCGTGGGCCTCTACGACCTGGTCGACGACCGGCTGGTGCGCCGCGAACGGTACGAGGTCGACGTGACCGGCGAGCGGACTGACATCGCCGAGCTGCGCGGTGTGCGGGCGGCCGACGTGCTGCTGCTCAACGACGACGACCTGAGCTACACCAAGCTGCGCCTGGACGACCGGTCGATGTCGACTGTGGTGCAGCACATCGGCGGCTTCGACTCGTCGCTGGCCCGCGCGCTGTGCTGGACCGCCGCGTGGGACATGACCCGCGACGCCGAGCTGGCCGCCCGTGACTACGTGGCGCTGGTGCTGGCCGGGCTGCCCGCGGAGACCGACATCAACCTGGTCACCGCCACCCTGCGTCAGGCCACCACCGCACTCACCCTGTACGCCGACCCGGCGTGGGCACCGACCGGCTGGGCCGACCTGGCCCGTACCGCAAAGGACGCGCTCGCCGCGGCCGAGGCCGGCAGCGGCTTCCAGCTGGCCTGGGCTCGGGGGTACGCGTCGGCGGCACGCTCCGACGAGGACCTGGCGACGCTGCGCGGCTGGCTGGACGGCACCGGCGCGCCCGAAGGGCTGACAGTGGACACCGAGCTGCGCTGGGCGGTTCTCGGCGCACTCGTGGCCAACGGCGCGGCCGGCCCCGCCGAGATCGAGGCGGAGCTGGCCGGTGACCGCACCGCGAGTGGCGAGCGGGAGGCCGCGTACGTGCACGCGCTGGTGCCCACCACCGCCAACAAGGCGGCCGTCTGGGATCTGCTGACCGGTCCGGAGGCGCTGCCGAACTGGCGGCACCGGGCACTGTTGCAGGGCTTCGCCCACCCGACGCAGGTGGAGCTGATCACCCCGTACCGGGAGCGGTACTTCGCGGCGGTCGGCGCGGTGTGGGCGACCCGGGACAGCGAGCCGGCGCAGGAGTTCGCCCAGTTGGCGTACCCGGCCTACCTGGTGGACGACGACACTGTGGCGGCCACCGACGCGTGGCTGGCCGAGGACGGGCATCCGGCTCCGCTGCGCCGCCTTGTCGCCGAGGGCCGCGACGGTGTGGTGCGGGCGCTCAAGGCCCGCGCGAAGGACGCCCAGGGCGCCTGACCGCTACCACCGCCGGGGGTCGGCGTGGGTGTGAACCCGCGCCGGCCCCCGGCGTTATCGTGACGGGAGGAGGCGGACGTGATGGCACATCCGATCTACCAGTGGCAACCACCGGATCGGGGCTGGCAGGAGCAGGACCTGTTCGACCTGCCCACCGACGGCAACCGCTACGAGATCATCGATGGGAGCCTGACCCGGTGACCGATGCCGAGCCGTGGGAGATGCGACTCGACCCGTCCGCCTGGCCGCGCTGACCGACAGCCCTGGACAGACCGAAGCCCGGCCCGCCGAGAGCGGGACCGGGCTTCGTCGTACGAGGTGGGCTCAGCCCTTGCCGGCGTGGCTGGCCAGCTGGTCGAGGCCGTTGATGATGCCGCCGGCCAGGTCACCGCCGCTGAACGCGCCGACCATGGAGAGCGCGGCCAGCTTGGCGTACGTGTCGGGGATGCGCTTACGGGCGTACCGCCCTGTGACGATCTCCAACTGGCGCTGGTTGGGCGACACCGCGATCAGCACGGACCGGTCGGGGTCGGCGAGCTGGCGGTGCAGCCGCTGGGCGTGCTCACGGACCGGCTCGTCGAGACCGCCGACGAAGATCGAGAAGACCAGGCCGGTGCCCTGGTCGGCCAGGCGCAGGGCCTCGTCGATGCGCAGCAGCTGGCGGGTCGAGAACGGCCCGTCCAGCACCTCCGGCGGGTTTTCCGTACCGGTCTGCTTCTCACCAACGGTCACTTGCGCCTCCGGTTCCACCGGCCGGCGCCTCGACGCTGGCCTGCTCAAGCTTGTGGCTGGTCAGGGCGGGTGCCTGCGCGCCCGCCGCCAGCGCGGTGCCGGCCGAGTCGGCCAGCTGCCCCGGGCGGCCCAGGAACCAGACCGGGGTGAAGTCGAAGGGCCGGCCGGGCCGGTAGCGCTTGGCGCCACCGCCACCGCCGCCGCCGGTGCCACCACCGCGGCTTCCGGCGTACGCCAGGCCGGCGATCACCAACACCGCAGCCACGGGGATGCCGACGAAGACCAGCAACGTCTCGGTAACAGACAATCCCAACGCCCCCAGGCGGAAGAAGGACCTCGAACAACCGGGCCGGATGGACGGTCACAATGGTGGCCGGCCGATTCCGTCGCTATTCACGTTAGCGGAGTCGACAGCCCGCCAGATTGCGGGGTGGCGATCCCACCAGTCACTGGAGTATTCCAGTTGCGCAGCCGTCTCGAGAAGCCGCGCGTCGTCGCCGTACCGGCCGGTGAGCAGCACACCGACGGGCAGCCCGTCGGCGGCTGTGGTGCCGACCGGCAGGGACACCGAGGGGTCGCCGGTGACGTTGAAAATGGCACAGTAGGGCGAGAATCGGCGTTGCCTGTCGAAGTCGGCTGCCGGGTCACCGTCGGCAGTGAACCATCCGATGGGCGCCTGCGGCGCGGCGAGCGTGGGGCAGAGCAGCATGTCGCATCCGGCGGTACGGCGGGCGCCGAGGCGGACCTGGGCCTGCAACTCGCCGAGGGTGGCTGCCAACGTACCGGCGGAGATCGCGGCGCCCCGGGCACGTAGCAGCCGGGTCAGCGGCAGCAGCTCTGCCTCCCGCTGCGGGTCCACCGGGGAGAGCGCCAGCACGTACCAGATGGTCTCGAACAGCGGCCACGCCTCGGGGCCGAGCGGCGGTGGCACCTCGACCACTTCGTGGCCTGCGGCGGTGAGCAGCGCGGCGGCCCGGTCGACGGCGGCCACGCAGTCGGGGTGCACCGGCTCGTCGGCGAGCATCGGCGTGGTGAAACGGCCGATCCGCAGCCGGCCGGGGTCGGCCCGGCGGGCCGCGGCCAGGTATCCCCCGGGCGGGGCGAGCGGCGCCAGGTAGGGCTCGCCGGGCACCGGCACGGCCATCACGTCGAGCAGCGCGGCGACGTCGGCGACGGTCCGTCCGAGCGGGCCGCTTGTGGGCAGGCCGAACGCGCCGGAGCCGAGCGGCCCGCCGGACACCACGCCGCGACTGGGCTTGTAGCCGACCAGGCCGCAGAGCGACGCCGGGATGCGCAGCGAGCCGCCACCGTCGGAGCCCTGGGCGACCGGGACCAGCCCGGCCGCCACGGCCGCCGCCGCACCACCACTGGAACCCCCTGCGGTGTACGCCAACTGCCACGGGTTGCGGGCCGGCGGCGCGACGCGGCCCTCGGAGTAGAGCGAGCAGCCCAGCTCGGACGTGGTCGTCTTGCCGAGGCTGACCAGGCCGGCGGCCTTGATGAACCGGACCACGTCGGCGTCGACGGGCGGGACGTAGTCGGCGAAGGCAGCCGAGCCGAAGGTGGTGCGGACCCCGGCGGTGAGGGTGAGGTCCTTGATCGCTGTGGGTACGCCGTGCAGTGGCCCGCGCGCCTCGGCCGGCACGGCGTCGGCGGCCCTGGCGGCCTCCCGGGCGAGTTCCGGGGTGACGGTGACGAACGCGCCAACGGTGTCGCCGAGGGCTGCCACCCGGTGCAGGTAGTGCTCGACGAGGTCGACGCTTGACAACTCACCTCGGGCCATGGCGGCTGCCTGCTCCAACGCGGTCAGGTCGTGCGGCTCAACCATCCCGTCATCCTGCCGCCCAGCCGGTTCCGACGAGCGCCGCCACGCAGATCTTGGACAGTTTCCGATCCGGGCGGACGGAAACTGTCCAAGATCTGTTCGCGCCCCGGCGGGGCGGCGGCGCCCCGGCGGGGCGCCCGGCGGCGCGCCCGCCGGGGCGGACGCTCAGCCGTGCAGGAAGCGCAGGGCGTTCGCGGACAGCAGCTTGTGGCGCTCATCGTCGGTCAGGAAGTCGGCGGCCCGGACCACCGCACCGGCCGGCCGCTCGCCCAACGGGTACGGGTAGTCGCTGCCCACGAGCACCCGGTCGGACCCCATCGTGTCGACGAGCAGCCGCAGCGCCGGAGCCGCGAAGACCACCGAGTCGACGTGGAAGCGGTCGAGGTAGCTGCTGGGCGGGCCGGCGGACGCGCCACGGACCAGGTCACCCCGCCGGTGCCAGGCGTTGTCGGCGCGACCGAGCCAGAACGGGAAGCTGCCGCCGCCGTGCGCGAAGCAGATCCGCAGCGTCTCCGGCACCTTGTCGAAGACGCCACCCAGGATCATCGCCAGCACCGACAGGTGCGTCTCGGCGGGCATTCCGGTGAGCCAGCGGGCCATCCACCTGTCCAGCCGAGGGCTGTTCGGCATGTCCCACGGGTGGACGAAGACCGGAGCGCCCACCTCGGCGCAGTGCTGCAGGAAGGTGACCACACCGGCGTCGTCCAGGTCGCGGTCACCGACGTGGTTGCCGATCTCCACGCCGACGTGCCCGGCGGCCAGGCAGCGGTCCAGTTCGGCGCAGGCGGCGTCCGGGTCCTGCAACGGCACCTGGCAGAACGGCACCAGCCGGTCGCCGCCAGCAGCGGTGAGCTCCAGTGTCAGGTCGTTGAAGATCCGAGCCACCTTCACCGCCTGGTCGGCGGGGCGGTCGTAGCTGAAGAACACCGGGGTCGGCGAGACCACCTGCACGTCCACGCCGTCGGCGTCCATGTCGGCAAGCCGCCTTGACGCGTCCCAGCACTCGGCGCCGATCGGGCGGAACTCCGCCTCCCCCACCATGATCATCGCGGCGCGTTCGGAGTCGACACGCAGCCACGGCCAGCCGGACCCGCCGCACGCCGCGCCGAGATCCGGCCAACCCTTCGGTACGACGTGCGTGTGCACGTCGACGACACCTGTCGTCATCAGCCCTTACCCGGGTGCAGGGTGCCGCAGTTGGCGCAGGTACGCGCCTGCTCGTCGGCGTAGAACGACTGGAACACCGGCGGCAGGTCGGCGGCGATGTCGCGGACCTGCAACTCCACCTCGTGCACCTTGTTGCCGCACTCGGGGCAGTACCACTGGAACTTCTCCAGGGTGCCCTCCTCGCGGACCCGCTCGACGACCACACCGATCGAGCCGGCCTCGGGGCGCTGCGGCGAGTGCGGGGTGTTCCGCGGCAGCATCCACATCTGCCCCTCGCGCACGTGCACCGTACGCGGACCCTCCGGGGTCATGAGGTTGATGTGCATGTTGCCCTTGACCTGGTAGAAGAACTCCTCGTACGGGTCGACGTGGAAGTCGGTGCGCTGGTTGGGGCCGCCCACCACCATCACGATGAAGTCGTCGCCGCCGGGGAACATCTCCTTGTTGCCCACCGGCGGCTTCAGCAGGTGCTGGTTGTCCGCGATCCAGCCCGGAAAGCTGAACGGTTCGGCGATTTCACTCACGACTGACCTCCCGAGGGAAGAAGGGCCACGGCCTGGATCTCGATGAGCAGGTGCGGGTGGGGCAACTGGTGCACCGCCACCGTGGTGCGGGTAGGCCCCGATGCGTCGAAGAACTCCGCCCACACCTCGTTGTAGCCACCGAAGTCATTCATGTTGACCAGGTACGACGTCACCTGCACCAGGTCGGTGAGGTCCGCGCCTACCGACCGCAGCAGGTCCCGGATGTTCTCGATGACCGCGCGCGTCTGTGCACGGATGTCGAGGTTCGTGGTGCCGAGTTCGTCGACCTCGACACCGGCGAACGTGTTGTCCGGCCGGCGTGACGACGTACCGGAGACGAAGACGAACCCGCCCGCGACCTTGACGTGTGGGAACGCGCCGCGTGGCACGGCCTTGCCGGCCACGACCCGCGCGGTCATGACGCCGCCTTCAGGGACGCTGTGCCCAGCTTCTCCACCACGGCGCGGACGTGGGCGCCTGGGCGCAGCGGGACGGCCGCGGTGGCAGCGCCGGCCAGGAAGACCCAGCCGGACTCCAGGCGTACGCCGTGCCGGCCGGCCAGCCGGATGCCCTCGTCGAGTGCCCGACGCGGGTCGCCGAGGATCGCCGCCGTCGAGCCGACCTGCGCCACCCGGCCGTCGACCTCCAGCAGCACGCCGAGGTTGTCCAGCCCTGCCGGAACCGGCGACCACGGCCCGATCACGAAAGCGGCGGCCGAGGTGTTGTCGGCGATCACGTCCGGCAGCGAGAAGCGGAAGTCGGCGTACCGGGAGTCGATCAGCTCGATGGCCGGGGCGACAGCGCGGACCGCGCTGGTGAAGTCGCCCACCGGCTCGCCCGGCTCGGGCAGCCGGTCCAGCAGGAAGGCCACCTCCGGCTCGACCCGGGGATGGATGTACGCGGCCGGGTCCACCACGCCACCGTCGGGCACCCGCATCGCGTCGGTGAGCCGCCCCCAGATCACCTCGTCCACACCGACCTGGGCCATCTTCGCCCTGCTTGTCAGCCCCATCTTCAGCCCGATGAGCCGCTCGCCGCGTTCCAGCCGGCGCTGCACGAGCGCGGCCTGCACGCCGTACGCGGTAGGCACGTCGAGCCCCACCTCGGCGGCGAGCTGCGGGATCGCCGTGGCGGTGTCGGCGGCCTCGCCGAGCTTCGCCGCGACGCCCAGGGTGTCCACGCCGATCATGCTGCATCATCCTTCGTTCGCGACTGCCCGGTTCGCAGACCCGGCTCGCTAGTCGCGCTCACGGGCTCCTTAGCGGCCAGGTCGAGTGCCACGTCCACGATCATGTCCTCCTGGCCGCCGACCATCCGACGGCGACCCAACTCGACCAGGATCGACCGGACGTCGACGCCGTAGCGCTCCGAAGCCCGCTCCGCGTGCCGCAGGAAGCTGGAGTAGACCCCCGCATACCCAAGGGAGAGCGTCTCGCGGTCGACCTGGACCGGCCGATCCTGAATAGGGCGGACGAGGTCGTCCGCAGCGTCCATCAACGCGAACACGTCGCAGCCGTGCTTCCAGCCGTGCAGCTCGGCGACCGCCACGAAGACCTCGAGCGGCGCGTTGCCGGCGCCCGCGCCCATGCCGGCGAGGGAGGCGTCGACGCGGACGGTCCGCCCGGACGGGGAGCCGAGCGGCCCGGCGCCGAGGATCCGGCCGTGCTCGACGGCGAGCACGCTGTTTGCCACGCCGAGGGACAGGTTGTGGTGGGCGTGGATGCCGATCTGCGTCTCCGGCTCCAGCACCTGCCGGTACGCGTCGACCCGCTGCGCCACGTCGGACATCAGCAGCCGGCCGCCGGAGTCGGTGACGTAGACGCAGTGCGCCCCGTACGACTCCATGAGCTTGGCCTGCCCGGCCAGCCCTGCCGGATCGTTCATGTGCGACATCATCAGGAACCCGGACACGTCCATGCCGTTCTCCCGCGCCCAGGAGATGTGCTGGGCGGAGATGTCGGCCTCGGTGCAGTGGGTGGCGATCCGCACGCTTGTCACGCCGAGGGCCTTCGCGGCCTTCAGGTCGGCGATGGTGCCGATGCCTGGCAGCAGCAGGGTGGTGAGCTTCGCCGTGGTGAGCACCTCGGCGGCTGCCGAGATCCACTCGGCGTCGCTTGCCGCGCCGTGACCGTAGTTGACGCTCGACCCGGCGAGCCCGTCGCCGTGCGCCACCTCGATCGCGGCCACCCCGGCGGCGTCCAGCGCGGCGGCGATCGTCCGCACCTGGTCGACCGTGTACTGGTGGGCGACGGCGTGCATGCCGTCGCGCAGCGTCACGTCCTGGATGTACAGGTCGGTCATCGCGCAGCCACCTCCGAGGAACGCAGGGCCACCAGCCGCTCGGCGGTGCGCAGCGCGGCGGAGGTCATGATGTCCAGGTTTCCGGCGTACGCCGGCAGGTAGTGCCCGGCACCGGAGACCTCAAGGAAGACCGACACCTGTAGGGCGGTGAGCTGCCGCCCGAGCGTCGGCACGTACGTCCGCACCCGCTCGAACTGCACGTCCTGCTTGAGCCGGTAGCCGGGGACGTACTCCTGGACCGTCGCCACCATCTGCGCCACCGAGGCGGCGATGGCTGTGGTGTCGGCGTCGGCGTCCGGGCAGAGGCAGTAGACGGTGTCGCGCATCAGCAGCGGCGGGTCCGCCGGGTTCAGCACGATGATCGCCTTGCCCCGTTCGGCGCCGCCGACGACCTCGATGGCTCGCGCCGTGGTCTCGGTGAACTCGTCGATGTTGGCCCGGGTGCCCGGCCCTGCCGACTTCGAGGCGATCGACGCGACGATCTCGCTGTACACCACAGGCGTGACCCGCCCGACGGCGGCGACGATCGGCACTGTCGCCTGCCCGCCGCAGGTCACCATGTTGACGTTCGGCTCGTGCAGGTGCTCGTCGAGGTTGACCGGCGGCACCACGTACGGGCCGATGGCGGCCGGGGTCAGGTCGACGACGGTGCGGCCGTGGGCGCGCAGCACCTCGTCGTGATGCCGGTGCGCGCCGGCCGAGGTGGCGTCGAAGACCAGCTCGACGTCCGCGAACTCGGGCATCGCGACGAGTCCGTCGACGCCCTCGGCGGTGGTGGCGACGCCGAGCCGGCGGGCACGGGCCAGGCCGTCGGAGGCCGGGTCGATGCCGGCCATCGCCACCATCCGCAGGCTGTCACTCAGCCGCAACACCTTGATCATCAGGTCGGTGCCGATGTTTCCGGAACCGAGCACCGCCACGCCGCCACTCATGCTGACTCTCCTCGCGAGAAGCAGGCCCGCACCGAGCCGAGCCCCGAGATCCGTGCCTCGTACGCGGCACCGGGGGTGACCGACACCATCGGCCCGAGCGCCCCGGAGAGCACCACGTCGCCGGCCCGCAACGGGTCACCGGCGCGCGCGAGCGTGCCGGCCAGCCAGTGCAGGGCGAGCAACGGGTTGCCCAGGCAGGCCGCGCCCGCGCCCACCGAGACCGGCTCACCGGCGTGCTCCAGCACCATCCCGCACAGCCGCAGGTCGACGTCGGCGAGCCGGCGCGGCGAGGTGCCGAGCACGAAGAGCCCGCTGGAGGCGTTGTCGGCGACGGTGTCCACGATGGAGATGTCCCAGGCGGCGATGCGCGAGTCGACGATCTCGATGGCCGGCAGCACGTGGTCGACAGCGCGGATCAGGTCGACGGTGGTGATCTGCGGATCGTCGAGGTCCCTGTCGAGCACGAACGCGATCTCCGCCTCGACCCGAGGCTGGAGCAGACGGTCGATGTCCACCTCGACGCCGTCGCCGACAGCCATGACGTCGGTGAGCACGCCGAAGTCCGGTTGGAACACGCCGAAGGCTTCCTGCACGACCCGGGAGGTCAGCCCGATCTTCGCGCCGACCCGGCGCTCGCCGCGGTCCTGCCAGGCCCGCGCCTGGAGCTGCTGCACGCGGTACGCCGACTCGACGTCCCCCTCGGGCAGCAGCCGCCCACGCAGCGGTGGACACGGTTTGCCGGTGCTGCGGGCCTCGGCCAGCTCCCGGTTCGCGCCCTCGATGTCAGCTTTCATGCCCGCTCCTCGCTGCGCCGGGTCACGACAGATCCACGCAGACGTTTGTGAGTTCGGAATAGAAGTTCAGTGAGTGCACGCCGCCCTCGCGGCCGATGCCGGACGCCTTCACGCCGCCGAACGGGGTCCGCAGATCCCGCAGGAACCACGTGTTGACCCAGACGATGCCGGCGTCCAGCCGGGCGCCGGCCCGGTGCGCGACGCCGACGTCCCGGGTCCACACGGTCGCCGCCAGGCCGTACTCGGTGCCGTTGGCCAGCGCGTACGCCTCGTCCTCGGTGTCGAACGGCGCGACGTGCACCACCGGGCCGAAGATCTCCTCGCGGTTGGTGCGGGCGTCCGGTCCGAGGCCGGTGAGCACTGTCGGCTGCACGTACGACCCGCCGTCGCGGGTGTCACCGAAGGTGGGCACGCCCCCGCCGGCCAGCACCTCGGCGCCCTCGGCGCGGGCCAGGTCGTAGTGACTCAGCACCTTGGCCCGGTGCTGCCGGGAGATCAGCGGCATGGTGGCGGTGGCCTCGTCGGTGGGCCAGCCGTACGCCAGTTCGCCGGCCCGCTTGGCGAGCCGGGCCGTGAACTCCTCGAAGACCGGTCGCTGCACGTAGATGCGTTCGGTGCACAGGCACACCTGCCCGCCGTTCGTGAAGCTGGACCGCACCGATCCGGCCACCGCGGCGTCCAGGTCGGCGTCGGCGAAGACCAGGCCGGCGTTCTTGCCGCCCAGCTCGAAGCTCACCGCCTTCACGCCGTCGGCGGCGGCCCGCATGATCGCCCCGCCGGTGGCCGACTCGCCGGTGAAGGTGATCGCGTCCACCCCCGGGTGGCGGGTGAGGAACTCGCCCGCCGAGTCCGGTCCGAAGCCGTGCACCAGGTTGAACACACCGGCCGGTACGCCGGCTGCGGCCATCACCTCGGCGAGCACAGTGGCCGAGGCGGGCGTCTCCTCGCTGGGCTTCACGATCACCGCGTTGCCGCAGGCGAGCGCCGGGGCAACTTTCCAGGTGAGCAGCAGCAGCGGAAGGTTCCACGGCACGATGACAGCGACCACACCGACCGGCTTGCGGACCGCGTAGTTGAGAGCCCGACCGCCGGTCGGTGTGACAGTGGTAAACGACTCGGTGGGTGCTGTCGCCACGATCTCCGCGAACGCCCGGAAGTTCGCCGCGCCGCGCGGGATGTCCAGGGTGCGGGCCTGGGAGATGGACTTGCCGGTGTCGGCGACCTCTGCGGTGACCAGGTCGTCGAAGCGCCGCTCCAACTCGTCGGCGACCCGGCGCAGCACCTCGGCGCGTTCCCGCTCCCCCATCCGGCCCCACGGGCCGCGCAGTGCCGCCCGGGCGGCGGCCACCGCGTCATCGACTGTGGACCGGGATGCCTCGTCCACCTCGAAGACCTGCTCACCCGTCACCGGGCTGACCTTGGCGAACGTCGACCCGCCGTCGACGAACTCGCCGCCGACGAAGTTGCGCAACCGCTGTGGCTTGGCCGGCGCCCGACCGGTCATCAGCTCGGGGTCCCAGTGGCCAATCATCCGCGCCGTCCTCGGCTGAGCGCCGTGCCGACCGCGCCGGCCAGCAGCAACGCGACACCACCGGCGATCGCGCCGAGCACCCGGTGCTGCCGCCGGACCCGACGGCGAACCTCGGCGTACGGGGTGGTGGAGAAGGACACCAGCTCGTACTGGGAGACGTACCGGCCGGGCAGTGCCCGCTCCAGAGCGTGCTCCACCCGTCGGCTGAGCTGGAAGACCGGCGAGGCGACCTTGTCGCGCATCTCCACGAAGTTGGTGAGCGCCATGGTCGCGATGGCCTCGGCGTTCTCCTGCCGCCGCTGCTGGTACAGCGGCAGCGCCTCCGACCACTCGTCGGCGCACTCGTCGAGGCAACGGTCCAGTTCGACGACGTCCTCGAAGGCGCAGTTGGCGCCCTGCCCGTAGAACGGCACGATGGCGTGCGCCGCGTCGCCCAGCAGACCGACGGTGCCGTTCACCTGCCAGGGAGCGCAGTGGACGGTGCCGAGCACACCCACCGGGTTGTTCTCGTAGTCGTCCACCAGGTTCGGGGCCAGCGGCACCACGTCCGGGTAGTGCCTCGCGAAGTAGTGCTCGATGGCCGCCGGGTTGTCCAACGCCGCGAAGCTGCCGGTGCCCTCGTTGGGCCAGAACAGCGTGCAGGTGAACGAGCGGTCCGGGTTCGGCAGGGCGATCATCATCGAGGTGCCGCGCGGCCAGATGTGCAGCGCGTCCGGGTCCAGCGCGAAGTCCCCACCCAGCGGCGGCAGGGTCAGCTCCTTGTACCCGTAGTCGAGCAGGTCCACGTTCTCGGTCAGCAGGCCGTCGGCGAGCAACTGCCCGCGTACTGCGGAACCCGCACCGTCGGCGCCCAGCACCACCGACGCCTTGGCGGCGACCTGGCCCTGCGGGGTCTCGAAGGTAAGGCTGCCGTTCGTCGGGTCGAGCCCGACGAGACGGTGGTCGAAGACGACGCGTACGCCGGGCAGCGCGGCGGCGGCGTCCAGCAGGGCGTTGTTCAGCGCGCCCCGGCTGATCGAGTTGATCGCCCGGTCACCGGCGGCGCTGTACGACTGGAACTGCGGCTCCCCCTCGACCGGGTGGATCATCCGGCCGCGCATCGGCAGCGCGTCGGCCATCACCTGCTCGTCGAGGCCGACGCGGCGCAACGCGTCGAGGCCACGCTCGGAGAGCGCGAGGTTGATCGAGCGTCCACGCTCGGCCGTGCCGGCACGCGGGTCGGGCCGACGCTCGTACAGGACCACCGGGTAGCCGCGTCGCGCGAGGAAGCAGGCGGCAAGGCTACCGGCCAGCCCGGCGCCGATGATCGCGATCTCGTCGCGCCGGGAGGTCATCGCGGTTGCCCCTTCGTTGAGGACTGCCCGACCGTCGCGGCGAGCGCGGCGGCGGCCCGCCAGCAGTCGTGGTAGGTGGAGTAGAGCGGCACCGGGGCGAAGCGGACGATGTCCGGTTCCCTGGCGTCGGCGACCACGCCGTGCTCGTGCCGCAGCCTCTTGGTCAGCTCGGCGGCGTTGCCGGCACCGACCCGGACGGAGAGTTGGCAGCCCCGCCGGGCCGGGTCACGGGGTGTGACGACCTGCAACGGCCGGTCGGCGGTGACCTCGTCTAGCAGGCGCTCCAGCCAGCGGGTGAGCCGCAGGCTGCGCTCGCGCAGCGCCGGCATGCCGATCGAGTCGAACAGCTCCAGCGAGGTGCGTACCGGACCCATCGCGAAGATCGGCGGATTGGAGATCTGCCAGGCGTCGGCGGTGGCCGGTGGACGCGACTCCGGGGTCATCTCGAAGCGGGTGGCCGCCTCGGTGCTCCACCAGCCCTCGAAGCGGGGCAGGTCGGGGTTGCCGAGGTGGCGCTCGTGCACGAAGACGCCACCGAGCGCACCCGGACCGGAGTTCAGGTACTTGTAGGAGCACCAGGCGGCGAAGTCGACGTCCCAGTCGTGCAGGGACAGCGGCACGTTGCCGGCGGCGTGCGCCAGGTCCCAGCCGACCACCGCGCCGGCGGCCCGCCCGGCTGCCGTGATCGTCGGGATGTCCATCAGCTCGCCGGTGAGGTAGTTGACGCCGCCGAGCATCAGCAACGCCACCGTGTGGCCCTCCCGGGCCAGGAAGTCCAGGACGTCCTCGGTGCCGAGCGTGTCGGTGCCGGGTCGGGGCTTGAGCCGCACGACCGTGGCGTCCGGGTCCAGACCGTGGAAGCGGGCCTGGCTGCGCACCGCGTAGCTGTCCGAGGGGAACGCCGTGTCCTCGATGACGATGCGGGTGCGCTCCCCCGCCGGGCGGTAGAAGCTGACCATCAGCAGGTGCAGGTTGACGGTGAGCGAGTTCATCACCACGGTCTCCGCGGGCCGGGCGCCGACAAGTCGGGCGGCCGGAGCGGTCAACAACTCGTGGTACGGCAGCCAGGGCCGCCCCGCCTCCACATGCCCCTCGACGCCGAGCCGACGCCAGTCGTCCAGGTCGGCGAGGAGTTCGTCACGGGTCGCACGTGGTTGCAGGCCGAGCGAGTTGCCCGCCAGGTACGCCGACTCGGGGTGCTCGCCGCCGTCGGCGGGCGGCACGTGGAAGAGGTGCCGGTGACCGGGGTCGGCCTCGTCGAGACGCAGCGCCTGCGCCTCGGCGGTGGCGACGTCCAGTGCGTCGGCTTCGCCCACGGCGAAGGCCAGGGGGTCGGTTGCAGGGGTGTCCACAGGGGTGTCTCGCTCTCGATTCACATCGCCGTACGTGCCGACCACAGCTCCGGGAAGACCACCCGGGCCATGCTCCGTTGCAGCCACGCCAGGCCGGCCGAGCCGCCGCTGCCGACCTTCGCGCCCATTGTCCGCTGGACCGCCTTCACGTGGTTCCAGCGCCAGTCGCCGAACTCCTCGGCCACGCCGCTGAGCGCCTCGCCCAGCAGCCGCAGCTGGTTGTCCGGACCACCGTCGACGTAGATCCGCACCCAGGCCTCCTCGACCGCCGGGTTCGGGTCGTGCTCGACCGCCACGTCCCGGTCGAGCAGGTCGGCGGGAAGGTCGAAGCCCTGCCGGGCGAGCAGCGCCACCACGTCGTCCCAGAGGCTCGGGGCGGCAAGCGCGGCGGTCAGCGCGGCGTGCACCTCGGTCTGCCTGCGGAACGGTCGGATCAGCGCCGGATCCCGCAGACCGAGCAGGAACTCCAGCTGCCGGTACATCGCCGACTGGAACCCGGAGCCCTCACCCAGCAGGTTGCGGAACCTGTTGAAGTCCGCAGGGGTCATCCAGCGCAGACCCTTCCAGGAGGCGTTGAGCCCCTCCAGGTGCAGGGTGGCGCGGCGCAGCGGGGCCAGGGCATCCGCGATCCGGTCCTCGCGCAGCAGACGCTGGGCGTCACGCAGCTCGTGGCAGGTCAGCCCGAAGTACAGCTCCATGATCTGGCTGACCACCAGGAACGACATCTCGCCGGGGTCGTCGCTCAGTGGCTGCTGCAACTGGTGCAGTGCGCTCGCCCGCACATAAGCGTCGTAGGGCACTAACTCGGCGAACTCCAGCGTCGGCTCGCCGCCGTTGCGTGCGGCCCGCGCGGCCCGCTGACGCGGGGTCACCGGTCGTACCGTGACGCCGCGTTCGGGTGCCCGCCGCTCCGTCTGATCCACCAGTCGTCTCCCTCCGGATGTGCCGACAACATGATCCCGCGGTTGGATCGGCAGATGGAATGCCTGATCAACGGCACTTCCCGGCCTGAGATGGCGAACGAAAGGCAGGTGGGCGAATCGGCTTCACGAAAGTAAGGTCGCAGCGTGGACCACATGGACTGGGCGCTACTGCGCGAGTTGCAGGCCGACGCGAGGCTCTCCTTCAGCGAGCTGTCGCGACGGGTGCACCTGTCCCCACCAGCGGTTGCGGAGCGGGTCCGCCGGCTGGAGGAGACCGGAGTGATCGTCGGCTACCACGCCCACGTCGACCTGACCCGGGCCGGTCGTACGGTGGTCGCGCTGATCCGAATGTCCTGTTATGGCGCGCGCTGCATCCTGCACGACCCAGAGGTGGCCGGCTGGCCCGAGATCCTGGAGATCCACCGGATCACCGGAGACGCGTGCAGCATGCTCAAGGTGGCCGCCGGCTCGATCGACGACTTCGAAGGGGTCATCGACCGGCTCGCCCCGTACGGGCAGCCGTCGAGCACGATGGTCCTCTCGTCGCCGCTGCACTGGCAGCCGATCCACCCACTCCCGCCCGCCGACCCGGCCGTCCCCCGCCGCTGACCCTGCCGTCCCCCGCCGCTGACCCTGCTCGTTCGCGGGTTTGCCCCCGGGCCAGCGGGAACTCAGCGGCGTACCCAGGGGAGGGTTCCGGCGGTCGACGCCGGGAGGGGGAAATCATGCAGGGACTTCGCACGATCAACCGCGCACTCTCGTCCGCACTGACGCTGTTGGGGCTGGTCGGGGCGTTCGTCCTGTTGTCGGTGGCACCGGCACGAGCCGGTGAGAACACCTTCATCGAGGTGACGCCCAACAGCGTCCAGGCCGGCAGCCGGGTGAGCATCAAGGCGAGTTGCGACAACAACAACGACCGGCAGGCAAACGTGCACTCCGACGCGTTCGGGCACGTGATGCTCAGGCCGGACAACGGCTTCCTCAAGGGGGAGGTCACCGTGCCGGCCAACAAGCAGCCCGGTGACTACCCGGTCGACCTGAAGTGCCAGAACAACCAGACGGCCTCCACCATGCTGACGGTGCTGAACATGGCATCGCCCAGCAAGGGGCCCGCGACCGGTGGTGGCGGCACCGCCGGCGGCCGGGGCACCGGCTCGATGCTCGTGCTCGGCGGCGTGGCAGTGGTGGGCGTCGCAGTCGCGCTTGGCATGGCGGGCAGCCGGCGTCGGACCGGAGCCGGCTCCTGAGCCGGGCACGCCATGACCCGCAGATCCGCGCGTACGCGGCCGGAGCGCCGTGCCCGACAGCGGGCCGGGACGGCGCTGCGCGCCTCAGGTCGGCTGGTGGCCGGCGCCTCGCGCCGACTGCGCCGGGTCGCCGGCCAGGCGGTGGCCGCGAGCGTCGCCACCACCGACCCGGATGCCCGCCCGCTGCCGCCGCGCCGTCGTCCCGTCGGGTCGCCGCTGGTGGGCCGGCGGTTCGGCCCGGGGCCGGGGCTGCCGGTGCTGGCCGTCGCCGCAGTGATGGTGCTGATCGTCGCGATGCTCGGCATCGAGCAGGTCACCGGGATCAACGTCCTGCCGGACAGTCTCAGCGCCGGCCTGCGGCCACCGCCGAAGAAGTTCCCGGTGCTGCCTGCCAGTCGACCAACCGATCTGGCCATCAACAAGATCGACGTACGGGCTCCGGTGCATGACGTGGGCATCGCCGCCGACGGCACCATCGCCGTGCCGGACGCCGCCCGCGCCCAGGAGGCCGGCTGGTACGACCAGGGCCCCACCCCCGGCCAGTACGGCCCGGCGGTGATCGTCGGACACGTGGACACCACGAGCGGGCCTGCGGTCTTCCACCAGCTCGGCGAACTGCGCTCCGGCGACGAGATCGAGGTGACCCGCTCCGACCGCAGCGTGGCGGTCTTCGAGGTGGATTCGGTGGACCACTTCGACAAGGGGCGACTGCCCGTCGACGAGGTGTACGGCGACTTCAGCCGCCCCGGCCTGCGACTGATCACCTGCGGCGGCCGATGGGTCGGCGGTGAGACCGGCTACTCGGACAACGTGGTGGTCTTCGCGTCGCTGGTCAAGGCCCGTGGTGCTTGACGGCGGGCCGCGCAGGCCCTGCCGCGACCGGGTCCAGGGCTCAGGCGGCGGCTTCGGGCTCCCGCAGGTCGAGCCAGTCCGCCCAGCGGGGGTCCGGTGCGCGGTGCCCGAGGACCCGCCAGGCGGTGCCTTTCGGAGCAGCCGGGAGCGCGTGCAACCGCCAACCCAACTCCGCGGGCGTCTTGTCACCCTTCGTGTGGTTGCACCGGGCACACGCGGCGACCACGTTCTCCCAGGCGTGCCGGCCACCCCGGCTCCGCGGGAACACGTGGTCGATGGTCTCGGCCGGCCCACGGCAGTAGGCGCAGCGCCAGCCGTCCCGGGCGAAGATCGCCCGCCGGGACAGCCCCACATGAGTGCGGTACGGCACCCGGACGAAGCGGGTCAACCGGACCACCGACGGCACCGGGAGCGCGTCTCGGGCGCTGTGCAGGATGCCGTCACCGTCGGCCACGCAGACCGCCTTGGCGGTCAGCACGAGGATCGCGGCACGACGCACCGACACGACACACAGGGGCTCGTAGGTGGCGTTGAGGACAAGCGCGCCGGAGCCCACAGTGGGTCGTATGTCAGGCATCGCGGTCACCCTCCCGGTTCAGCGGCTGCTGCGGAGGACCGCCGACCGACGTCGGGCATGACGGCCCGAACGGTCGACGCCCGTCCGATCACCGACGTCCGTTGCGCCAATCGTCCCTGATCGGACCCCGGATTGCACGTACTAATCCGGGGTCGGACATGAAGCTCCTTACCGCACCTGTCACGATGGCCGGTTCACGCCGGTCCGATCCGGCCCTCGGCGGGATCTCACCCGGCCGGTGGGTCGCCGGTGGGCGGCCGGGCCCCTTGCGGTACGAAGGCAGTGTGAGTGCCGCCAGCGTGACCCCCCTCGCCCTGCCCACCGTCGGATCGGTGAACTGCCAGGGCAGTACCTCCTGCGAATTCCTCTACCGCATGACCAGGTCGGAATGGTTCGCGGAAGGCAGCTACTGGATCCTGCTCAAACCACTGCGGGTGCTGCTGATCCTGGTGCTGGCGATGGTGGCCCGCTGGGCGCTGCACCGGACGATCAACCGCCTGGTCCGGACCACAGCCGAGGGCGCTGTGCCGACGATGCTGCGACCGCTGCGCGAGCGGGTGCCCACCGCCGCTGTCGATCCGGCCGAGTTCGTACCCGAACGGCGTCGGCAGCGGGCCGAGGCGATCGGCTCGGTGCTGCGCAGCCTGACCACCGCGTTCGTGTTCGGCATCGCGCTGCTGATGATCCTGCGCGAGTTCAGTTTCGACCTCGCGCCACTGCTGGCCAGCGCCGGCATCGCCGGCGTCGCGCTGGGCTTCGGCGCGCAGAGCCTTGTCAAGGACCTGCTGGCCGGGCTGTTCATGCTCATCGAGGACCAGTACGGCGTGGGCGACAACGTCGACCTGGGCGAGGCGACAGGTGTCGTCGAGGCGGTCGGGCTCCGCGTCACCACGGTCCGCGACGGCCGGGGCGTGCTCTGGTACATCCGCAACGGCGAGATCATCCGGGTGGGCAACAAGAGCCAGGGCTGGGCGCTTGTGGTCGTGGACCTGCCGATCGGTTTCAGCGGCACCGAGGAGGCGAGCGCCGTGCTGCGGACGGCGGCCGCCTCGGTGGCGCTCGACCCGGAACTGTCGCTGGAGATCGTGGAGGCGCCCGAGGTGCTGGGTGTCGAGCAGATGACAGTGGATGGTGCGGTGATCCGTACGGTGGTGAAGACGACAGCCGACGGTCAGTTCGCGGTAGGCCGGGAGCTGCGCCGCAGGCTGGCGGAGGCACTGGAAAACTCCGGGATCACCGCGCAGATCGCCGCCTCCCGCATCTATCAAGGTGCGCCGAGCCGACCGTTGCCCGAGGGTGAGACGGGTCAGGGTGGTGCCACCTGACCTCGGCGATCTGGCCTGGCAGCGCTGGCCGCCGATGTGGGGGTCGCGAGCCGCCCGGCCCCTCAGGTATCGTCCGTTCGTTCAGTCGGGGATGCGACGAACGAGCCGTTCGCCCTAGCTAGTTGTCAGACGATCGGGCAGAATCCGAAACACGCGTTCCCGCCGGAACGTGGTCACATCCTCGCTGATCCGTAGATCTGACGAGTGTTCCCGGCCAGGCTGCCACGAGCGGCTGTTCCGGGGGCCGATGGAGGCGACGGTGCCCGACGAGCGACCTTCCGCGGAGGGCCCGGCCACTTTTCGCGAAGTGTTCGCCCAGCGCGAGTTCCGAGCTGTCTTCGCAGCCGGGGCCCTCTCCTGGATCGGCGACTACGTCGCCAAGGCCGCCGTCACCCTCCTCGTCTACCGGCAGACCGAGTCGGTCGCGCTCTCCGCCGCCGCGTTCGCCATCAGCTACCTACCGTGGCTGGTCGGTGGCCCGCTGCTCGCCGCGTTGGCCGAGCGCTACCCGTACCGGCGGGTGATGGTGCTGTGTGACCTGATCCGGATGGCGCTGATGTTGCTCATCGCCCTTCCGAACCTGCCGGTCCCGGCGCTGCTGGTGCTCATCTTCGCCACGACGCTTGCCAACCCACCGAGCCAGGCCGCGAAGTCCGCGCTGATGCCGCAGATCCTCGCCGGGGACCGGCTGGTGGTCGGGTTGTCGCTGAACAGCAGCATCGGGCAGGCCGCCCAGGTCGTCGGCTATCTGTTCGGCGCGGCCATCGCCTCGATCGACCCGAGGGCCGCGCTGCTGTTCAACGCGGTCACGTTCGGTGTCTCCGCGCTGCTGGTCCGCTTCGGCGTACGCAACCGACCGGCGCTGATGACCAGCGCGCACCGCAGCCACCTGCTCCGGGAGACCGCGCAGGGGTTCCAGATCGTGTTCGGCACACCGGTGCTGCGGGCCATCGCGGTGCTGGTGTTCAGCGCGATGCTCTTCTCGATCGTTCCGGAGGGCCTGGCTGCCGCCTGGGCCAACGAGCACCCGAACGTCAACATGAACCCCGGGACGGCGCAAGCGGTGATCATGGTCGCCAATCCGTTGGGCTTCATCCTCGGCGGGCTGCTGGTGAGCAGGCTGTTCGGCCCGGCCCGCCGGTTGGCCCTGATGCGTCCGCTCGCCGTGCTCTCACCGCTGGTGCTGGTGCCGGCACTGCTGAATCCGTCTCCGCTGGTGGTGGCGCTGCTGGCCGCCCTGTGCGGGTTCGCGGTCGCCGGCATGCTGCCGATGGCCAACGGGCTGTTCGTCCAGGCGCTGCCCGCCGGGTTCCGGGCGCGCGCCTTCGGTGTGATGGCGACCGGCGTCCAGGTCATCCAGGGCCTCGCGGTGCTGATCACCGGAATGCTCGCCGAGCGGTTCTCCATTCCGATGGTGGTCGGGGTGTGGAGCGCCGTCGGGGTGGTGTTGATGACGATCGCCGCGCTGCGCTGGCCGGACAAGCAGACCATCGATGCGACGATCGCGGCAGCCACCGCGGCCAATGCCACGCCCGCCCCCGACCCAGCCACCTCCGCGCCAGGCACCCCGGAGCCAGGCACCCCAGCGACAGGCACCCCGGCACCGGGCGCCTCGGCCGGCGCCGCGCCCGCACCTGGCCCCCGTGGCCCCGCAGCCGGCGACATGGCGCGGGGCACCGGTGACGACCGTCACCGGCAGGCGGTCACCTGACCATCGGGCCAGCCCAGGGGCCGGCGCTTGGCCGCCGTGACCCGACGCACGGCGTACGGGTCCGGCCGGGCCGGGCCGCACCTGGCAGGATGGAACGGTGAACCCCGCAGGTGAATCCGACCGTCCCGGTGCGTCGATGACCCTCTTCGAGGCGGTCGGCGGCGAGCCCACCTTCCGCCGGCTGGTGGACGAGTTCTACGTCGGCGTGGCAGGCGATCCTCTGCTGCGGCCGATGTATCCGGAGGACCTGGGCCCGGCTGCCGACCGGATGACCCTGTTCCTGATGCAGTACTGGGGTGGACCGAACACCTACTCGGCCCAGCGCGGGCACCCACGGCTGCGGATGCGGCACGCCCCGTTCCGGATCGGCGCGGCCGAACGGGACGCCTGGCTGCGGCACATGCGCAACGCTGTGGACAAGCTCGACCTGGAGCCGCAGGTCGCCAGCGCCCTCTGGGACTACCTGGAGCGGGCCGCGTACTTCATGGTCAACGCCATGGAGGACCCGGCCGAGCCCGCCTGACGGCCCGCACCGGGCTCCCGGCAGGCGCGATGCTTCAGAGCAGCGCGCCCTCGTCGTGCAGCCAGTCCACGAAGCTGGTGGCCACCGCCGCGCCGCAGTCGAGCATCTCGACAAGCAGCGCGTCGTGGGTACCAGCGCCGAGCGGCACCTGAAGCTCGGCGTAGATCGGCAGTTGCCCGCGCTCGGTCGGGTCACCGATGTACGCCTTGCAGAACCGACGGGTGTGGTTCCACTCGTTGACCACCCGGTAGGCCCGGTCAGCCCAGTCCGGCGGGACCGTGGCGTGCGGGCGGGCCCGCATGACCAGGATCTCGTCCTCCGGGCCTTCGAGGGTCACCAGCACGGCGTGCCGCTCCCACATGGCCAGGAGGTTGCCGTCGCCGTCTGCCAGGTAACGCACGTCGAGTAGATCGAGCGCGTCACAGACCCGACCCAGGCTCACCGGCTCGACGGTGGCCGACATGTCGGCCAGCGCGGGCCTGTCGTTGCCCGGGCAGTCGTCCCCCGGCTGGCGAGGGCTGGGCGGCCCGACCCGGACCGCGCTGTCGACTGTGATCCCGCTTCCGGTTTCCGGATCCCCGCCGTCGGCGGGACCGGGGCGCCATGACCACCACGGCATCGCTCGCGCACCTCACTCCCCAGCGGATCCAGTCGCCTACGGTGCGTTGGATCCGAGGATGGACGGTACCCGGACAGCCGAGTTGAAGCACCCCCCCAACGACCGCACCGACCCAGAAGAATGAGCCAGGGTCATCCGTTCGTACGAGTGTTCAGGGGGGTCAGGCCAAGATCCGTGGCCTTCTGCAACCAGGCGGCTCCATATGGTCCCACCAGGCCGACCCAACGGCCGGCGACCCGCACCTGCACCTGCGGCCGCGCGGTGCCGTCGGCCGGGCCGAGGAAGCCCATCCGGACCAACCCCTGCACCAACCGCTGCGACACCTCCACCGGCGGGCCCGGCGGGTCGTCCGGAGTGACGAGCACTGCCACGTGGTCGAGAAGCGCGTCACGCAGGGCCCGCTGACCCACCGCACGACCTGCGACACCCTGCTCGCTCGCGGTGCGCAGAGTGCCCGCCGCCGCGTCCGCGATCCGCCGCAGCTCCGCGGTGGGCAACACCTCCACCGGCCGGCTGCGTGCCGGCGGCAACGGCCACTGCCACTGCGCGTCCCTGGAGACCGGCAACGTCGCGCCGCCACGTTCCAACTCCGCCAGCAGTTGGGCGGCGCTCACAGTGACGTCCACGGCGGTGCCGTCGGTCGGACCGCCGGCCACCGTCCGGACCACGAGCGCCTGCCACGGCAGCCGGGCCCAGAGGGCGACCCGGCCGGGCGCGCCACCCGGCCGCAGCCGAACCAGCGCACCCGGATCCAAGCGGACCAGGCGGGCCAGGAACGCGCCCGCGTCGGCCACCCCGGTCAGGCCGTGACCGGGCTGCGACGCCGCCGCCCGGTCCGGCCCCGCCGTGTCCGGCCGGGTCACCCGTCGCCGCCCTGCGGGGCGTACGTGAGCAGGAACGCCCGCTCCTCGGCGGTGATCCGCCGGGGCACCTGGCGGGTCAGGTCGAACGGCACCAGCACCGAGCGGGCGCGGCTGGCCAGCACGTCGCCGTCGTACAGCTCGTAGGCGACGGTGAACCGCGAGGGCCTGATCTCCTCCACCCACAGCTCGATCCGGACCGTGGGTGCGGCCTCCGCGGTGGCCCGACCCAGCGCGTAGTCGACGGGGCGCAGGTAGTCGACCTCGTGCCGACGGATCACGACGCCGTCGGCGAACGAGCCCACTCCCCAGGCCCGGCCGCCGGCGAACATCAACGCCACCCGCGCCTCCTCGTACAGGGTGAGGAAGCGCGAGTTGTTGACGTGGCCGTACGCGTCCAGGTCGGACCAGCGCAGTGTGCAGTGGTAGACGAACCGGTCAGACACCTTCTCGGCCGGTCAGTCGCGGGTCAGCTTGCGGTAGGTCACCCGGTGCGGACGGGCGGCCTCCGCGCCGAGGCGGTCGATCTTGTTTTTCTCGTACGCCTCGAAGTTGCCCTCGAACCAGAACCACTTCGCCGGGTTCTGGTCGTCGCCCTCCCAGGCCAGGATGTGCGTGGCGACCCGGTCGAGGAACATCCGGTCGTGGGAGATGACCACGGCGCAGCCGGGGAACTCCAGCAGGGCGTTCTCCAGGCTGGACAGCGTCTCCACGTCCAGGTCGTTCGTCGGCTCGTCGAGCAGGATGACGTTGCCGCCGATCTTGAGGGTCAGCGCCAGGTTGAGCCGGTTGCGCTCGCCGCCGGAGAGCACCTTCGTCGGCTTCTGCTGGTCCGGTCCCTTGAAGCCGAACGCGGCGATGTACGCCCGCGACGGCATCTCGACCTTGCCCACCATGAGGTAGTCAAGCCCGTCGGAGACGACCTCCCAGACGGTCTTGTCGCCGTCGAGGCCCTGCCGGTTCTGGTCGACGTACGACAGCGAGACCGTGGGGCCGACGCGGACCTCGCCGCTTGTCGGCTCCTCCAACCCGACGATGGTCTTGAAGAGGGTGGTCTTGCCGACGCCGTTCGGGCCGATGATGCCGACGATGCCGTTGCGGGGCAGCGAGAACGACAGGTCGTCGATGAGCAGCCGGTCGCCGAAGCCCTTGCTGAGGTGGGACGCCTCGATCACCGTGCTGCCCAGGCGCGGGCCCGGCGGGATCTGGATCTCCTCGAAGTCCAGCTTGCGGGTCTTCTCCGCCTCGGTGGCCATCTCGTCGTACCGGTCCAGGCGGGCCTTGGACTTGGTCTGCCGGGCCTTGGCGTTGGAGCGGACCCACTCCAGTTCCTCGGTGAGGCGCTTCTTCATCTTGGCGTCGCGGCGGCCCTCGACGGCCAGGCGTGCGGCCTTCTTCTCCAGGTAGGTGGAGTAGTTGCCCTCGTAGCCGATGGCCCGGCCCCGGTCCAGCTCCAGGATCCAGCCGGCCACCTTGTCCAGGAAGTACCGGTCGTGGGTGATCGCCATGACCGTGCCGGCGTACTTGGCGAGGTGCTGCTCCAACCAGGAGACGCTCTCCGCGTCCAGGTGGTTGGTGGGCTCGTCGAGCAGCAGCAGGTCGGGGGCCTCCAGGAGCAGCTTGCACAGCGCGACGCGGCGGCGCTCACCACCGGAGAGCTGGGTCACGTCGGCGTCCGGCGGCGGGCAGCGCAGCGCGTCCATGGCGAGTTCGAGCTTGGAGTCGATGTCCCACGCGTCGAGGTGGTCCAGCTCCTCCTGGAGCTTGCCCATCTCCTCCATCAACTCGTCGGAGTAGTCGGTCGCCATCTGCTCGGCGATCTTGTTGAACCGCTCCAGCTTGGCCTTGGTCTCGGCGACCGCCTCCTCGACGTTGCCGAGCACGGTCTTGGCGTCGTTGAGCGGGGGCTCCTGGGCGAGCATGCCGACGGTGTAACCGGGCATGAGCCGGGCCTCGCCGTTGCTCGGCTTGTCCAGCCCTGCCATGATCTTGAGGAGGCTGGACTTACCGGCGCCGTTCGGGCCGACCACACCGATCTTGGCCCCCGGCAGGAAGCTCAGCGTCACGTTGTCGAGCACGACCTTGTCGCCGTGCGCCTTGCGCGCCTTTTCCAGGACGTAGATGTACTGGGCCACGGTGCGGGCTACCTCCGTCGGTTTGCTGTCGCCTGATGGGCGGCGCGGCGCGGGCTCGAATCTCCACCCGCCGCCGCCGGCCGGGAGCCGGCCACGCGCACGCCACCCTCAATCCTGACAGGTACGGCGCGCTTCGCCCACATCACCCCGCCTCCGGGGTACGCGGCGCGCCGCCGACCGGACCTGCTGCCGACTGCCGCGAGCCGCTCGTCAGGCCTCTGGACCTGCCTGTTGTCGACAAGATCACCTTGAGGATTCGGCGAAGCGTGAGCGGGTAGGAGACTCCGGCACGGGGGCCCAGACACCGCAGCTACGCTCAGTACTCTCATCGCGGTGGACCCGTCAGTACCCGGAGGTGGCCGATCGTGACCGTCCGTAGCTCCTTTGTCGTAGTGGCGAACCGTCTGCCGGTCGACGAGGTGAGCACACCCGAGGGACGGCAGTGGCGACGCAGCCCCGGCGGGCTGGTCACCGCGCTGCATCCCGTGCTCGCCGAACACCAGGGCACCTGGGTCGGGTGGGCCGGTGGCACCGGCGCCGCCCCCGAGCCGTTCGACCTGGAGGGCATCCGACTGCACCCGGTGCCGCTGAGCGCCGAGGAGTTGGAGCGCTACTACGAGGGCCAGTCCAACGCGACGATCTGGCCGCTCTACCACGACGCTGTCGAGACACCCGCTTACAAGCGTCGCTGGCGGGAGGCGTACCGCCTGGTAAACGCCCGGTTCGCGGAGGCCGCGGCGGACGTGGCGGCCGAGGGTGCGACGGTCTGGGTGCAGGACTACCAGCTCCAGCTGGTCCCGGCGATGCTGCGTGAGCTGCGACCGGACCTGCGGATCGGCTTCTTCCTGCACATCCCGTTCCCGCCGATCGAGCTGTTCATGCAGATGCCGTTCCGTACGGAGATCCTGCGCGGCCTGCTCGGCTCCGACCTGGTCGGCTTCCAGCAGCGGCTGGCCGCGCAGAACTTCGTCCGGCTGGCCCGGCACCTGCTCGGCCTGCGCTACGAGGGCCAGATGATCCAGGTCGACGGCCGGCAGGTGAAGGCGGGCGCGTTCCCCATCTCGATCGACACCAAGGAGATGGAGCGGCTTGCCGAGGACCCGGCGATCCAGGCCCGGGCCAAGCAGATCCGCGCCGAACTGGGCGACCCGAAGACGATCATCCTGGGTGTGGACCGGCTCGACTACACCAAGGGCATCGAGTTGCGCCTGAAGGCCTTCCGCGAACTGCTTGCTGACGGAAAGTTGACAGTTCCGGATGCGGTTATGGTGCAGGTGGCCACGCCGAGCCGCGAGCGCGTCGAGCACTACCAGGCACTTCGAGTCAAGGTTGAGCGCGAGGTTGGTCGGATTAATGGCGAATTCGGCCGGGTCGGCGTGCCGGCGGTGCATTATCTGCATCAGTCGTACAGTCGCAGTGAACTGGCCGCGATGTACGTCGCTGCCGACGTGATGATGGTGACCCCGCTGCGAGACGGAATGAATCTGGTGGCCAAGGAGTACGTCGCATCGCGCGCCGACCAGGGTGGCGCGCTCGTGCTCAGTGAATTCGCCGGCGCCGCAACAGAGCTGCGTCAGGCCTTTTTGTGTAACCCGCACGACCCGGACGCGGTCAAGGACGCCCTGCTCCGGGCAGTGCACGTGGAGAAAACCGAGGCACGCCGCCGGATGCGGACAATGCAACGCCACCTGCGCACCCACGACGTGGGGCACTGGGCCAAGTCTTTCCTCTCCGAACTCGGAGTGTCCGAGGCGGAGGCCGCGTGAACACGTCCGTCACCGACGGAGCGGCGATCGCCGCCGCAGTGATGGACCCGGAACTGCGATCCGCCATCGGCCGGATCGCCCGGGTTCCCCAACTCCTCATCGCCTGCGACTACGACGGCACGATCGCGCCGATCGTCGAGGATCCGAGCACCGCCGTACCGCTGCCCGAGGCCGTGGCCGCGATCCGCGCGCTCGCCGCGCTGCCGCAGACCACAGTGGCGGTGGTCTCGGGCCGGGCGCTGCGCGATCTGGCCGCGCTCTCCCGGCTGCCCAGCGAGGTGCACCTCGTCGGCAGCCACGGCTCCGAGTTCGACATCGGCTTCGTCGAGCGGCTCTCCCCCGAGCTGGTGGCGGTCCGCCAACAGGTGCGCAACGCGCTGCGGGAGATCGCCGCCGAGCACCCCGGCATCCGGCTGGAACGCAAGCCGGCAAGCGTCGCCATGCACACCCGGGGAGTCGACCCGCAGGTCGCCGCCTCGGCAATCGAAGCGGCCCTGAACGGCCCGGCGACCTTCGACGGCGTCACGGTCACGCAAGGCAAGGAGGTCATCGAGCTGTCCGTGGTGGCCACCCACAAGGGCACCGCGATCGACCAGCTCCGGACCCAGCTCGCGGCAAGCGCGGTGCTCTTCATCGGCGACGACGTCACCGACGAGAACGCGTTCAGCAACCTGCACGGGCCGGACCTCGGCATCAAGATCGGTCCCGGCGAGACGCAGGCCGACTACCGGGTGGCCGAGCCGATCGAGGCGGCCCGCGCGCTCGGGCTGCTGCTGGAGACCCGCAGGCACTGGCTGTTCGGCGAGCGGGCGGTGCCCATCGAACGGCACTCCATGCTGGCCAACGGCCGTACCGTCGCGCTGCTCACCCCCGAGGCCAAGGTCAGCTGGCTCTGCCACCCCAAGCCGGACTCGGCGGCGATCTTCGCCGACCTGGTCGGCGGCAGCCCCGCCGGCCACTTCAGCGTCGCCCCGGAACGCGGCGGTATTCCGCTGGGCCAGCGCTACCGCTCCGGCACGATGACAGTGGAGACCCGGTGGTCCGGGCTCACCGTCACCGACTGGCTGGACAAGCCGACCAGGGAGACCATCCCGGACGGCGCCGCGGTGATCACCGGTGACTCGACACTCGTCCGGGTGTTGACCGGCAGCGGCCGGGTCCGGCTGGACTTCGCGCCGCGACCCGAATTCGGTCAGGTCGCCGTGCAGTTGCAACCGCTCGGCGACGGCCTCCTGGTGCTCGGCTCGAACGAGCCGATCGCCCTCTACTCCCCCGGGGTGGAGTGGGACGTCACGAACGACGGCGGCTACGAGACCGCCAAGGCGGTCGTCGACCTCTCCGCCGCTGGCGGGCAGATCGTGCTGGAGCTTCGCTTCGGCACGAACAGCCTGGACCACCACCGGGTGCCGGTCCACGAGCGGCAGGCCGCCGCCGAGCAGCCGTGGAAGGACTGGGTGGCCTCGCTGCGGCTGCCGTCCACCGCCCGCGACCTGGTCGCCCGCAGCGCCCTCACGCTGCGAGGGCTCTGCCACGAGGCGACCGGCTCGATCCTGGCCGCGGCCACCACCTCGCTCCCCGAGGAGCTGGGCGGCGTCCGCAACTGGGACTACCGCTACTGCTGGCTGCGGGACGCGGCGCTCACCGCCCGCGCGCTTGTCGACCTCGGCTCCATCGAGGAGGCCGAAGCGCTGCTGCGCTGGGTCGACGGCTGCATCGAACGCACCGGCGGTCACCCGGAGCGGCTGCACCCGCTCTACACGATCGACGGCTACGAGCTGGGTGCCGAGGCGGTCATCGACACGCTGCCCGGGTACGCCGGCTCCAGGCCGGTCCGGGTCGGCAACCTCGCCAACCACCAGCTGCAACTGGACGTCTTCGGCCCGATCGCCGACCTCATCGCGGCCGTCGCCGACGCCCGCGGTTCGGTGCGTGACGACGAGTGGCGGGTCCTGGAGAACATGGTCGAGGCGGTCCGCCGCCGCTGGCACGAGCCCGACCACGGCATCTGGGAGGCTCGGCTCCCACCCCGGCACCACGTCTTCTCCAAGGTGATGTGCTGGATGACAGTCGACCGGGCGCTGCACGTGATGCGCCAGCACGGCGGCGAGGACCGGCCGGAGTGGACGGACCTGCGCGACCGGATCGGCGCCAACGTGCTGGAGCACGGCTGGCACTCCGACGTGGAGGCGTACAGCGTCGCCTACGGCGACGAGGACATGGACGCCTCGTCGCTCTGGATCGGGCTCTCCGGCCTGCTCCCGGGTGACGACCCGCGTTTCCTGTCCACAGTCCTGCGGATCGAGGCGGACCTGCGCAGCGGTCCGGTCGTCTACCGCTACCACTGGGACGACGGCCTGCCCGGCCGTGAGGGTGGCTTCCACATCTGCACGGCGTGGCTGATCGAAGCGTACCTGCGCACCGGTCGCCGCACCGACGCCGAGGAACTGTTCGCGCAGATGGTGCTCACGGCCGGCCCGACAGGGCTGCTCCCCGAGCAGTACGACCCGCTCGCCGAGCGGGGCCTGGGCAACCACCCGCAGGCGTACAGCCACCTGGGGCTGATCCGCTGCGCCCTGCTGCTGGACAACATGCTCAAGCAGTAGCCGAATAGTCAGTTCGTCGACGGGCCGGAGCAGCGTTGCTCCGGCCCGTTCGTCTGCGATGCTGTGGCCGTGGAGTACGTGTCCCGAGTGCCGCGACCGCCGCTGGACGGGCTGATCGACGACCTGTACTACCTGGAGGGCGCGTCGCCGTACGCCCGGCTGACGCTGCCGGCGATGCCTGCGGCGTTGCTCATCGTCAACCTCGGGGCGCCGTTCCGCATCCGCGCCGGCACCGACATCGAGACCGCCGAGTACGCCGACGGCTGCGTGGTCACCACGCCCACCCGCGCGCTGGAGTTCGGCTACCCACCCCGGACCCGGTCCGTCGGCGTACACATCAAGCCGTGGGGGTTGGCGCCGTTCCTGCCGATGCCGGCTGCCGAGCTGTGTGACCGGCCGGTGACGGTTGAGCAGGTCTGGGGCCGGCCCGCCGTTGCAGAGCTGCGGGACCGGCTGGCCACGGCGGCCGGACCGCACGAGATGCTGACGCTGCTTGAGGAGGAGCTGATGCGACGGCTGTGCGAGACCACCGGCCTGGGGCTGGTCCGCCGCACCAGCAGCGTCATCGCGGCGGCCAGCGGTGGGGTGGTGATCGGCGACCTGAGCGCGGCAGCCGGCATCAGCAGCAGTCATCTGGCACAGCGGTTCAAGGAGCTCATCGGCGTCACGCCGAAGCGGCTGGCCCGCACCTACCGCTTCGCCGCCACCGTGTTCACGATCGACCCCGCCGAGCGTGTCGACTGGGGCGGCCTCGCCGGTGGCGCCGGCTATTTCGACCAAGCCCACTTCGGCCACGAGTTCCGGGCGTTCACCGGGCTCACGCCGACCCGGTACCTCGAAGTCCGGCGGCGGTTCCTGCGCGAACATCCCGGCCACGTGCTGGATGGTTGGCCGTTGCCGCTCGATTGATTTCTTACAAGAGGCAGAGCCCACGGCCCGCTAATTTGGGGGAAACCGAAGGCAGAGGAGAGCGGCGTGGGCAGTGTGGTCCTGTACAGCTCGGTGTCGGTGGACGGCTTCGTCGCGGACGAGAATGACCAGCCCGGGCCGCTGTTCGACTGGTTGACCAGCGGTGACGTCCCGTTGGACTCCAGCGGCGAGCTGAAGGTGTCGCAGACGTCCTACGACTACACACGGCCGTACTGGGACCAGATCGGGGTGACAGTCGTGGGCCGCCGCGTCTTCGACATGACCGACGGCTGGGACGGGAAGCCTCCGGGCGGGATCGACCATGTGGTCGTCGTGACGCACCGGCCCGCGCCCGAGGGCTGGGACCCCGAGGCGCCGTTCCACTTCGTCGACGGTGTCGAGGCAGCAGTGGCCAAGGCGCAGGAGCTTGCGGGTGACCGCATCGTCGAGGTCGCCGCTGGCGACGTCGGTGGCCAGGTGCTTGCCGCAGGCCTGGCCGACGAGGTGCGTATGGACGTCGTACCCGTCGTGTTCGGGGCCGGGAAGCGCTACTTCGGGTCGGTCGACGCGCAGCGCCTGTTGGAGGATCCCGACGTGGTGATCCAGGGCAACCGGGTGCTTCACCTGCGCTATCAGGTGCGCCGTTAACAATCGCAGTGGAGCGCGAAGAGGTCCCTGCGTCACCCGTCCAGGGCACCCACCACGTCGCCGACCACCACGACGGCTGGCGGGCGGACGTCGGCCGCCACCGCGTCGGCGGCCACCGTGTCGAGCGTCGAGCGCAGCACCCGCTGGGCGCCCGTGGTGGCCTCCTGGACGACGGCTGCCGGCGTCTGCGGCGGTCGGCCGTGCGCGATGAGGGTTGCAGTGATGGCAGCGAGGTTCTTCAGCCCCATCAGGATCACCAAGGTGCCGCGCAGGCCCGCCAGGGCGTCCCACCGCACAAGCGACGCCGGCGAGTCGGGTGCCAGGTGGCCGGAGACCACAGTGAACTCGTGCGCCACCCCCCGGTGGGTGACCGGAATCCCGGCCGCCGCAGGGGCGGCGATCGAGCTGGTCACTCCCGGCACGACGGTCACCGGCACGCCGGCCGCCGCGCAGGCAAGCAGCTCTTCGCCGCCCCGGCCGAAGACGTACGGGTCGCCGCCCTTGAGCCGCACCACGAAGGCGCCAGCCAGGGCACGGTCGACCAGGATCTGGTTGATCTCCTCCTGTGCCCGGGACGGGCCGTAGGGGATCTTCGAGGCGTCCACCAGCTCGACATCGGGGCGTAGCTCGTCCAGGAGCAGCCCGGGCACCAGCCGGTCTGCGACGACCACGTCGGCCTCGGTGAGCAGCCGCCAGCCCTTCACGGTGATCAACTCTGGGTCACCGGGGCCGGCCCCGACCAGTGCCACCCGTCCGCCGCCCGCGTTAGGAAGGGCCCCTTCCTCTACCGCAGGCGTTAACAGGGGGCCCTTCCTTGCACCGAGGAGGTTGCGGATCGCGTCTCGGACACTCATTGCCCGTCGCGGGTCGCCGCCGCCGAGCACCGCCACGGTGACCGGGCCGTGCCGGGTCACCGCCGGGGTCCAGGCGGTGGCCGCCGTGCGGTCGTCGGCCCGGACGCAGAAGATCCGCCGCTCGGCGGCGGCGGCGCTCACCGACGCCGCGGCGAGGGGGTCGTCGATCGCTACCTGGACCAGCCACGCCCCGTCCAGGTCGTCGGGCGCGAACCGGCGCGGCACCCAGCGCAGCCGCCCCGCGTCGACGTGCGCGCGCAGCGCCGGGGTCAGCTCCGGTGCCACGAGCAGGACGTCCGCACCGGCGTCCAGCAGCGCCGGGACGCGCCGGGTGGCGACCGCGCCGCCGCCCACCACTACCACCCGCCGCCCGTCGAGCCGCAGACCGAGGGGGTACGGGCTGGCGCTCACAGCGCACCTCCGAGCCGGACGCGCGTCGTCACTTCTCGGCCACCCCTGCGGAGTCGAAGGTCGCCACCTCGTGCAGCACCCGCACCGCGCCGGTGACCACCGGAAGCGCCAGCAGCGCCCCGGTGCCCTCGCCGAGACGCAGCCCCAGGTCGATGAGCGGGTCGAGGCCCAGGCTGCGCAGTGCCACCGTGGCGCCCGGCTCGGCCGAGCGGTGCCCGGCGACCATGGCGAATACCGCGTTCGGCGCGAACGCGGCGGCGGCGAGGGCGGCGGAAACCGCGATCACGCCGTCCAGAAGCACAGGTGTACGGCGCGCCGCCGCACCCAGGATCAGCCCGGTCAGTGCCGCGTGCTCCAGGCCACCGACGGCGGCCAGCACGCCCAGCGGGTCAGCCGGGTCGGGCTCGTGCAGGGCAAGCGCGGCACGCACCACAGCCACCTTGCGGGCGTACGTCGGGTCGTCGACGCCGGTGCCCCGACCGGTGGAGTCGGCCGGGTCGACACCTGTGAACGCGGCGATCAGCGCGGCCGCCGGGGTGGTGTTGCCGATGCCCATGTCGCCGGTGAGCAGGATGCCGGCACCGGCGTCGATCAACTCGTCGGCGATCCGGATGCCGGTGCACACCGCAGCCAGCGCCTCGTCTCGGGTGAGCGCGGCGGTCACCGTGAAGTCCCGGGTGCCCCGGCGCACCGACGCGGCGACAAGCCGGGGCGTGGCCGGATCGTGCACGGCCGGGTCCTGCACAGGCAGGCCGGATGTCGCTGGGTCGTTCGCGGCCGGGTCGGGGACCTCATCCGGGGTGGCAAGCGGGTTGGCGACCCCTACGTCGACAACTGTGACCGAGGCGCCGGCCTGCCGGGCGAACGCGTTGACGACCGCACCGCCGGCCAGGAAGTTGCCGATCATCTGCCCGGTGACCTCCTGCGGCCACGGGGTCACCCCCTGGGCGTGCACCCCGTGGTCCCCCGCGAAGATCGCTACCGCGGCCGGCTCGGGCAACGGCGGTGGGCAGACCCCGGCGAGCCCTGCGAGGCGTACCGACAGGTCTTCCAGCGCACCCAGCGAGCCCGGCGGCTTGGTCAGGCGGCCGTGCATCTCCCGGGCGGCGGCCATTGCCGACTCGTCCAGTGGCGCGATGGCCGCGATCGTGGTCTCCAACATCATGCCTCCATGATCTCGCGCAGCACCTCGACGAACGCGTCGGTGGTGTTTCGGTCACGTACCGCCAGGCGCAGCCAGTCCGGGCCGAGACCCGGGAACGTGTCACCGCGACGGACCGCCCAGCCCCGGTCCCGCAGCGCCGCGCGGACGCGCGTCGCGCCGGGCAGGTGCACGAGCACGAACGCGCTGGCGGGGCGGCCTGCGACGCGTACACCGGGGATGCTGGCGAGGCGGGCCACCAGGTGGTCGCGGTCGGCGGCGAGGTCGACGGCGATCGCGCGCTCGGCCTGGACGGCGACGGGCGTGGCGCACGCCGCGGCGGCGGCCAGCGCGGGCGTGGAGACGGCCCAGAGCGGCTGGACGGCGGCCAGCCGGGACAGCAGCTCCGGGGCGCCGAGCAAATAGCCGATCCGCAGGCCGGCGAGCCCCCAGGTCTTGGTGAGGCTGCGCACCACGAGCAGGCCGGGCAGGTCACGCCGCTCGGCGAGTGACTCCGGTTCGCCGCTGTGCCCGCCTGTGGTGTCGGCGAACGCCTCGTCGACAACGAGCACCCGACCCGGGCGGGCCAGCGCGGCCACCGTCTCGGCGGGGTGCAGCACCGACGTGGGATTGGTCGGGTTGCCGATCATCACCAGGTCGGCGTCGGCGGGCACCCGGGAGGCGTCGAGCCGGAAGCCGTCGGCCGGGTCGAGCAGCACCCGCTCGACCGTGTGACCGGCGGCCCGCAGCGCCGCCTCCGGTTCGGTGAACTGGGGGTGCACGACCACCGGTCGCCGGATGCCGCGCAGCGCCTGGGCGATGAGCACGAAGCCCTCGGCGGCCCCGGCGGTGAGCAGTACCTCGTTCGGGGGACGCCGGTGCCGGGCGGCGACGGCGCCCCGGGCCGCCGACGGGTCCGGGTAGCGGGCCAGGTCGGTGAGGGTGGCAGCGATCGGCTCGGCCAACCAGGCAGGCGGTGGCGCCTGGCGGACGTTGACGGCGAGGTCGATGAGGCCGACGCCGACCTCCGCGTCCCCGTGGTGTGCCAGATCCGGCTCGGGCGCCACAGCCGGATCGGCCGCAGCGACCGGCGGTACGTCGCTCGGCTGATCACGCATGCCCGCGATCCTGCCGGGAAGGCTGCCGGCGGGACAATCGATCCCGGCGTAAGGCACATCACCACCCCGCTGGTTTATGAGTTTTTCTCATGTTCGATTCTGAAATGTCATAACTTGGCCATGTGAGCAACCGACCCCTTGCTGCCGCTGGTCGACTCGTTCCTCTCCTGCGCGCCGGGCTCATCGCCGGCATCGTGATCGCCGCCGCCGCGTACCCGCTCGTCGCCCTGACCGGGCTCGGCGCGAAGGCCACCGCACACGCCGTGGAGCACAAGACCAAGCTGCTGGCCACCGCCCTGCCCGCCGAGACCTCCTACCTCTACGCCCCGGACGGCAAGACCGTACTGACCATGTTCTACGAGGAGTACCGGCAGTACACGAAGCTGTCGGACATGTCGCCGAACATCCAGCAGGCGATCGTCGCCGCCGAGGACTCCCGCTTCTACCAGCACCACGGCGTCGACCCGAAGGGCGTGGCCCGCGCCTTCGTGTCCAACGCCCGCTCCAGCGGAGTCTCCCAGGGTGCCTCCACGCTCACCATGCAGTACGTCCGGATGGCCCTGCGGGACAGCGCGACAACGCCCAAGGAGGTCCAGGAAGCCACCCAGCAGACCAGCCTGCGCAAGGTCAAGGAGATGCGGATGGCGCTGGACCTGGAGAAGGAGCTGAGCAAAGAACAGATCATGGAGCGCTACCTGAACTCGGCGTACTTCGGTCACCGGGCGTACGGCATCTACGCGGCAAGCGAGATCTTCTTCTCCAAGACCCCGAAGGACCTCACCCCCGTCGAGGCGGCCACCCTCGCCGGCCTGGTCAAGTCCCCATCCGAGTACGACCCCGCCGACTCCGACCAGAAGGAGGCCACCGGGCGGCGCAACTACGTGCTGGACAGGATGAGCCAACTCGGCTACCTCTCCCCCGACTCGGCCGCCGCCGCCAAGTCCGAGCCGATCCGACTGAAGCTGACCACCCCGCCGCACGACTGCGCGGCGATCCCGGAGAAGTACAACAGTTGGGGCTTCGCCTGCGACTACCTGAAGAACTGGTGGAGTTCCCAGCCCGCGTTCGGCGCCAGCCGCCTGGAGCGGATGGACAACCTGCGCCGGGGCGGCTACCGGATCGTGCTCAGCCTCGACCCGAAGGTCCAGGAGGCGGCGGAGAAGAACGTCGGTGCCACGACCGCCACCGGCAGCCCGTTCGCCAACGGCATCGTGGTCTCCGAGCCGGGCACCGGGCGGGTCAAGGCAATGGCGGTGAACCGGACGTACTCGCTGGACCTGAACGAGAACCCACAGAGCTCGAACCCCGAGGCCGGGCCGAAGGTGAAGGCCAACTACCCGAACACCGTGGCACCACTGCTCGGTGGCGGTGACCTGGCGGGCTACCAGGCCGGGTCGACGTTCAAGATGTTCCCGATGCTTGCCGCGCTGGACTCGGGAATGACCCTGTCCACCTCATTCAACGCGCCCTACCGCTACCGGTCGGAGGTCTACGACGGCTGGTCGCCCTCCAACGCCAGCGGCGCCATGACCGGCCAGCAGACCATGTGGTCCGGCTTCGGCAAGTCCGTCAACACGTACTTCGTGTGGCTGGAGGAGAAGGTCGGCGCGGACCGGGCGGTCCGGTTGGCGGAGCAACTCGGGCTGCGCTGGCGCACCGACGTCGACAGGGACCACGCGTCCCCCGAGAAGGCGAAGTCCTGGGGCGCGTTCACCCTGGGCGTCTCCGACGCCACCCCGCTGGAGATGGCGAACGCGTACGCCGCCATCGCCGCCGACGGCCGCTACTGCGAGGCGATCCCCGTACAGGCGATCATGAACCGGGACGGGACACCGGCGACGTACGCGACCCCCGGCGGTATCCATCGCGAGGTGGCCAAGCCACGCTGCCGGCAGGTCGTCAGCGCGGACGCCGCCCGGGCCGCCACCGACGCCGCCCGCTGCCCCACCGGTGACACCCCGGCACGCGGCAGCTGCGGCGGCTGGTCCACCGCCGACAGCGTCCGGGGTACGGTCGGCCGCCCGGTCGCCGGCAAGACCGGCACCACCGACAGCACCCGGTCGGCCTGGTTCGTCGGCTACACGCCGGAACTGGCTGCGGCGAGCTTCATCTCCGACCCGGACAATCCATTCAACGCCGTCGGTGACGGGCAGTCCCAGATCCCGATCAAGGCGGTGTCGGAAACCCTGCGCGACGGGTTGAAGGGCACACCGACCCGCCAGTTCACCCCACCATCGGACGCCATAGTCGGCTGACCGGCGTGATAGTCGGCTGACCCGCGCGGATCCGGGCGGGTCAGCCGGCTGCCCGGCACCGGCGGGTGCCGGAACCCGGCGTTACGCGGGCACGCCGTCCGGGGTGGCGGGCACCGCCTCAGCCGTCGGCTCGCTCGCGGCAGCGGCGACCAGCCGGGCAGCGGTCGCCGGATGCGCGGCCCAGTGCAGGGTGAGCTGTGAGGCGTGCACGTTGCGCCAGACGAACCCCTCCGGCGTGCCACCGTCCCAGCTCCACGCCGGCCGCTGACCAGCGCGCGGGGTGAGCACCGCGCGGTGCTCCTTGTGGCCGACAACCACCGTGCCCTTCGCCGCGACCACACTATCGGTCTGGGCGGTCGCCTCCCGGTAGCCCACCACGAGACCGTCCCGGCTGACACCGACAGCGTCCAACACGCCGCACATCGGCAGCCCGTCCAACTCCCGGGCCAACCAGAGCAGGCCAGCGCCCTCGGCGACCACCGGCCGCCCGGTACGCGCCAACTCGGCCACCGCGATGCAGAGCCTCCGGTTGGCTGACAACTGCTCGGCGTACGCCTCGGGCAGCGCGCCGCCGACGACAAGCGCGCGGGTGCCGACCGGCAGCGTCTCGTCGCGCAGCGGATCGACAACGACGACCTCGGCACCGGCGGCCCGCAGCAGCTCGGCCGTCTCCGGATGGCTGAAACTGCCGCCCGGCCCACCCGCGACCGCCACCAGCGGACGCTGCGCCGGGACGACCAGTTCGCCGAGCGCCTCCTGCGGCGACCACGCCGTTGCCGGCAGCGGCGGCGCCGAACGGGCCAGCCCGAGCAGCCGTTCCAGGTCGACAGTTGCGGCGACCGCCTCGCCGAGACGACGGACCGCACGGGTGGCGTCGGCCGACCCGTCGACGACCGGGGCCACCCCGTGCCGCCGCGACGGCAGCACCGACGGCAGGTCATGGCGGCGCAGCGCCCCGTAGACGGGCACCCCCACGTCCTCCAGCGCCTCGCGCAGCATCCCCTCGTGCCGCGACGACGCCACCCGGTTGAGGATCACCCCACCGAGCCACAACTGCTCGTCGTACGAGCGGAAACCGTGCACGAGGGCGGCAACCGACTGCCCCATCGCGGCCACGTCGACAACCAGGACCACAGGGCTGCGCAGAGCGGCGGCCGCAGCGGCGGTGGACTCCTGCTCGGGGCGGCCACCCACCGAGTCGTACAGGCCCATGCTGCCCTGCACCACGGCTAGCCCGGCGCCCGCTGCGCCGTGCGCGACGAGCGGGGCGAGCCGGTCGGCACCGACAAGCCGGGGGTCGATCACCCGGCCCGGCCGACCGGCGGCGAGGCCCAGGTACGCGGCGTCGACCTGGTCCGGGCCGAGCTTGAACCCGGCGACGTCGACACCCCGCTCGGCCAGGGCGGCGAGCAGCCCGATCGCCAGCGCGTTCTTTCCGTGGCCGGAGGACGGCGCGCTGAGCACCAGGCGCGGCACGACGGTCATCATCGACTCCTCGCGGGCGGCGGCGGGTACGCGACGACCGGCCGGGGTGCCGAGCCGTCCGCGTGACGATACCCGCCCGGTCTTCCGCGCGAGCACCCCCGATCCGGGCTGATCGACGGTCTCCGGCCCGGTGCAGGTCAGTGGCCCCGGTCATACGGGTAGCCTCGGTGCCGTGTACCGGTTCCTGCTGAGCCCACGCTGGCTGGGCGCCCTCGCGTTGACAGTGGTCGCCTCCGCCGTCATGGTCTGGCTGGGCAACTGGCAGCTGGACCGCTACCAGGGGCGTACCGAGGTCAACGAGCGGATCGACGCCGGCCTGCGGATGGCACCGGTGCCCCTGACCGAGGCGTTCCGCGCTCCCACCGGCGGCCCGGGAACCGCCGGCCCGCCGCCTGCGGAGGACAAGGTCTGGTCCCGGATCACCGCCACCGGCCGGTACGACCCGTCCAACACCATCCTGGTCCGGGGCCGGACGGCCGACAGCCGCGTCGGTTTCGAGGTGCTCACCCCGCTGGTGCTCGCCGACGGCACCGCACTGCTCGTCGACAGGGGCTGGATCCCGCCGGCTCCGGGCGGGGCGACAGCACAGCCGTCGGTGCCCGCCACGCCCACCGGTGACGTGACGGTGGTCGGCCGGGTGCACGAGACCGAGAGCGGCGCCGGCACTGTGGCCCGCCGCAACGGGATGCTTGAGACCCGCCGCGTCGGCGTGCCCGGCCTCGCCCGCGAGCTGCCCTACCCGGTCTACGGCGGCTACCTGCTGCTGGACGAGCAGACCCCGCCCGCCGACCCGGTGTTCAAGGCCGTGCCGGTGGGGCACGCCAACAACTGGCAGAACTTCGGCTACGTCGTGCAGTGGTGGCTGTTCGCCGTGATGGCCCTCTTCGGCTACGGCTGGGTGGCCCGTCGTGAGGCCCGCCGGGCCGCCGGAATCGACACGAAGACCGCCCCGCTGGACCGGGCGGCAGAGCCCACGCCGAGCGCGTCCGCCTGAGCCCCCGGTGACCGTACCGGCGTCGCAATCGGACGCTCGGGGGAACACGGGGCACCACGGCAGCCGGTAGTCTCCGCCGGGTGATCAATTCGTGTGGGGCGCGCTGATGACCGTGGATCCCGCAGCGCCGCGACCCGAGTCGGAGCCGGCGACGCAGGCACATCCGCCCACCGATCCGTGGGCCTCCGAGCCGCCGACCTCCGCGTTGGCCTCCGAGCCGCCGACCGCCGCGTTGGCTGCCATGCCGCCGACCGCGCCGTTCCCGCCCGCACCGCAGCTGGCCGCACCGCACCCGGCCGACGCGATCTTCGGTACGCCGCCGGTCGCCCCGGCACCGACCGCGCAGTTCCCCGCCGCGCCGGCGCAGTCGCCCACATCACCGGCCATCTCGCCCGCGACTGCCGCGCCCTACTCCGCACCGCCCGCGTCGTACTCCGGACCGCCGGCCTCTTTCTCCGGACCGCCGGCGCATTTCTCCGGGCCGCCGGCGCAGACCCCTGGTGCGTGGCCGGCGGTCGGGCCGTACCCGCCGGTGGCGGCGTACCCGGTCGCGGCGGCCGGCTTCGCCGGGCCGGAGGTGGTCGCCGTGCAGATCGCCGAGATCACGGTGAGCCCGCCGGTCATCCGTACACCGGCCGGGGTGCTGCCGCTGGCCGGTGCGAGCTGGCACGTGGCCGACTACTGGCAGCGCGAGGAGAAAATCGCCACCTGGGCGCTGGTCTGCGCCATCGTCGGCTTCTTCTGCGTGGCCATCTTCAGCCTGCTCTTCCTGCTGGTCAAGGAAACCCGGCACCGCGGCACCGTCCAGGTGACTGTCACCAACGGCGCCCAGCAGTACGTGGCCCGGATCCCGGTGAGCGACCAGGGTCAGGTGCAGCACATCAACAACCAGGTCAACTACGCCCGGTCGCTGTCCAGCCAGTGAGCCGCGCCGGCGGGTCGATCTTTGGAGCGACCCGTCGGTGACCGGGCCGCCGCCGGTCCGGCCAACTGGATCAACCGCCTGGTGCGACGACGGTCAACCGGTGGAACGGCCGGCGTGGATGGCCCGGACCGCGTCGATGGTGTCCGCCTCGGCGGCGGACTTGTCGTCGCGATAGCGCACCACCCGGGCGAACCGCAGCGCCATCCCGCCCGGGTAGCGCGAACTCGTCTGCACCCCGTCGAAGGCGATCTCCACCACCTGCTCGGGACGGACCCGGACCACCCAGTCGCCGCGCTCCACGGCGAGGCCGAGGAACCGCTCGGTCTGCCAGCGCAGCAGCTCGTCGGTGAGCCCCTTGAACGTCTTGCCGAGCATCACGAAGTCGCCGGAGCGGGGGTCGCGGGCACCCAGATGCAGGTTGGACAGCCAGCCCTCGCGCCGGCCGCTGCCCCACTCGACGGCCAGCACCACCAGATCGAGGGTGTGCCGTGGTTTGACCTTGACCCAGGCCGCGCCCCGCCGGCCGGCGTCGTACGGCGCGTCCAGCGCCTTGACCACCACGCCCTCCTGGCCGGCGTCGATCGCGGCGGCGAACGCGGCTCCGGCCTGCTCCGGGCCGTCGACCTCCATTCGCCCGACCAGCAACGACGAATCGACAGCGCCGGCGAGCGCGGCCCACCGCTCCCGGCCGGGCAGGTCGATCAGGTCCTGGCCGTCGAGGTGCAGCAGATCGAAGAAGTACGGGGTCAGCACCGTTGCGCCGGTGGTGGCTGCCGCGGCGAGCACCGCCGGTGCGACAGGCGTGCCCCCGGTGGTGCTGGGCGTGGTGCGCCGTGCGGCCCTGCTTGAGGTCTGCTGGAACGGCAGTGGGCGGCCCGTCTCGTCCAGCCCGATCGCCTCGCCGTCGAGGACCATTTCCCGGCCGGGCAGGGCGCGGACGGCGGCCACCACCTCGGGCATCCGCCCGGTGATCTCGTCGAGGCTGCGGGTGAACACCGCGATGTCGGCGCCGGAGCGGTGCACCTGGATGCGGATGCCGTCGAGCTTCACGTCGACCACTGCGGGCGTGCCGGTCGCGGCGAGCGCCTCATCGACCGAGGGTGCGCTCTGCGCCAGCATTGGCGCGAGCGGTCGGCCGACCCGCAGGCCGAACCCGGCCAACTCGGCAGCGCCCCCGGCCAGCGCGGCAACCGCCACCGCGCGGAGATCACCGGCGAGCAGCAGAGCCCGGCGGACCGTCGCGACGGGCACCTCGGCGGCCCGAGCCACGGCGTCGGCCAACAGCCCCGCCTGGGCGCCCTGGCGCAACTCGCCACCGAACAGGGCGGTGAGCAGCCGTTGCTCGTCGGCGGTCGCCGCCGAATAGAGCGCGCCCAGCAACGTCCGGCGGCGGGCTTGCGAACCCGCGCCCTGCACCGCGGCGATCTGCTCGATGGCCGCGTCGACGGCGGCCACTGTCAGCGTCGGCTCGGCGGCGGGCGGCGGAAGGTCACGCAGACTGGCGTAGCCCACGCCGGTCTGCCGCTGCCGCAGCTCACCGGCGAGATATCCGGCGCCGGGCTCCACCTCGGGCGGGTCGAGCCGGCGCAGCGCGTCAGCCAGCAGCTCCACCTTGGCCCGCCGGCCGCTGGTGGCGCTCACGGCGGCGGAGGTGGCCGCCAGATCGATGAACCGCACGAACCTCATCCTGCCAGCCGCCTGCGACACCGCCCGGGCATTGCCGTACCCGGGCGGTGTCGGCAGGGTGCCGCCACCGCTACCGGCGGTGGGCGACGAATCAGGCGGAGACGGGTTCCTCGATGCGCAGCCCCCGGGCGCGGACCTCGCCGGCGACCCGGGAGAGCACCGAGTCGAGGGCGACCAGGGCGGCGGAGAGCTCACCGAGCTGTTCGTTGAGCGTGTCCTCGGACCACGCGGAGACGTCGACGTCCCCCAGCGCACTGACGGCGGCCCCCAAGCGGGCCATCACCTCGTTCGTACTCATGTTCGAAAGGCTATAACAAACCCGCCCGCGACACGCCGCAAACTCCCAGATCAGACAGGGAGTTACGGTTCCGACACCTATCGTCCGTTCGTACCTGCCGCCGCCACCGCGCCCAGCAGCAACGCCTCGGCGAGGCATACCCGAGCGAACTCGCCAAGGTGCAGGCTCTCGTTCGGGCCGTGCGCGCGGGCGTGCGGGTCCTCCACACCGGTCACCAGGATCGCCGCCTGCGGGAACATCTCCTGGAAGGTCGCGATGAACGGGATCGAACCGCCGACACCGATGTCCACCGGGTCGGTGCCGTCCCAGGCGGCCCGGAACGCCGAGCGGGCGGCGTCGAACATCGGGCCGGAAGCGTCGATCACGCACGGCTCACCGTCGTGCTCGAACGTCACCGTCACCTGGGCACCCCAGGGCGCGTGCTTCTCCAGGTGCGCGCGCACCGCCGCGTACGCCCGCTTCGGGTCGTCGCCCGGGGCCAGACGGATGCTGAGCTTTGCCTTCGCGGCCGGCAGCAACGCATTCGGAGCCTCGCCGGTGGCCGGTGCGTCGATGCCGAGCACTGCCAGGGCCGGCTTGTTCCAGAGCCGGTCGGTGATCCGGCCGGTGCCGATGAACTGCACACCCTCGGCCAGCCCCGCCTCGGCCCGGAACCGGTCCTCCGGGTAGTCGACGATGGCACCTCCACGGCTGACCAACCCGTCGACCGCCACGTCACCGGCATCGTCGTGCACTGTGGCCAGCAGGCGTACCAACGCGGTCAGCGCGTCCGGAACGGCACCGCCGAACATGCCGCTGTGCACGGCGTGGTCGAGCGTACGGACCTCGACGAAGCAGTTGACGATGCCGCGCAGCGAGGTGGTCAGCGCCGGTACGCCGATGTCCCAGTTCGCGGAGTCGGCGATCACGATGACGTCGGAGGCGATCTCGTCGCGGTGCTCGGCCAGCAGTCGCTCCAGCGAGTCGGAGCCGTACTCCTCCTCGCCCTCGATGAAGAGGACCACGCCGACCGGCAGCGCGTCACCGTACGCGCGCAGCGCCGCCACGTGCGCCATGATGCCGGCCTTGTCGTCGGCCGCGCCCCGGGCGTAGAGCCGGCCGTCCCGCTCCACCGGCTCGAACGGGTCGGACTCCCACAGCGACCGGTCACCGACCGGCTGCACGTCGTGGTGGGCGTACAGCAGCACTGTCGGCGCCCCGGGCGGTGCCGGCCGCCGGCCGATCACCGCCGGCTGGCCGCCGGAGCGCACGATGTCGACGTCCAGGCCGCAGCCGCGCAGCAGCTCGGCGACCGCCTCGGCGGAGCGCTCCACGTGCGAGTGGTCGAAGCCGTCGAACGCGATGCCGGGGATACGGACGAGGCGCTCCAGGTCGGCACGGACGCCGGGCATCTCCCGCTCGACGGCGGCCCGCACCTCGGACTCGGACATGATCGGTGAGGTCATGACCGGAATCGTATGCCGGCCTTACACCGCCGCGCCGCCCGAGCCCGTACCGTCACCGCCACCGGCTCCGCCGGCACCCGCCGTGGCGCCGGGCGCAGCCCGACCGGCGCGGTGCGCCCGGCCGGCGGCCTCGGTCGCGGCATCCACCCAGGAGCGCGCTCGGCCGGCGGTGCCGCCCACCCACTCGCCGACGTCGCTGGCACCATCGCCGAGGCGGCGCAGCAACCCGACAAGCGGGTCGGTGGACCTGCTGAATTCCTCCCGGTACGACTCAGCGGCGGCCTTGATCTCCTCCGAGACGCTTGTCGAGCCGTCGTCGTCGCGGCGTGGATAGTCCCCGGCCAGCACCCGCCCGTACGCCCCGGAGTCGATCCACTGCCGCAGCTGGGCGGCCCGCGCCACCGGCGCCGGATGGGTGCTCCACGCCGTCATCCGGATCTTGTGCAGGCTGTCCCGCACATCGCCCCCACCGGCGTACTCGGCGGCCTGCTCCAGGAAGGCTGTGGTGTCGACCTGGGACAGGTCGCCGCCACCGGCGAGCTTCATGAGCAGCCGCAGCGCGGCGGCCGGGTCCTGCCCGGCGAGCAGCCCTGCCCGGTCGGCGGACAGCTCCGCCTTGCGCCACCACTCCAGCATCGCCGCGATGATCGCCCGCAACGCGAACGCGCCCACCGGCAGCCAGCTTAGATTGGCCGCCCACCGGGTCAGGATCATCAGCATCGTCTTGTAGACGGCGTGCCCGCTGCCCACGTGCCCCAACTCGTGGCCGAGCAGGCAGCGCAGCTCGTCCTCATCGAGCTGCTGCACGCACGCCGAGTTCAGCACGATGAACGGCCGCTCCAGGCCGACCGCCTCGGCGCCCAGCCACGGAGACTGCGTCACGTACAGCTCGGGAAGCTCCGCCACGTCGAGCGCCGCCGCGGCCTCGGTGTAGCGCTGCCACACCGCCGGGTACTGCCGGTGGTCGACACGGATGCCGGAGGCCAGCACCGAGAGTCGGAACCCGCGCTCGTTCCACATGCCGAAGAACGCCCGCAGCACATCGTCGAACCCGCGCAGCTCCCGCAGCGCGACAAGGGCGCCCCGGTCCGCCGGATGCTCCCACGCTCGGGAGCTGATGCCGGTGAGGGTGACCCGGCGTCGTGCGGGTGTGTCCGTTGTCGACATGTGACTCCCGTTCGCCGTTCCCGACCTTCCCCGCATCGTGCCCCAGTCGGTGGCCGGCGTCCACGCCCCGGCTGAGGTCGTGCGGGTCCTGGGCTCGGGTCGTCCGGGCCCGCCCTCGGGTTCGGGTCGTCCGGGCCCGGACTCGGGCTCGGGTCAGCGGGTCCGCACGTAGTACCTCTCGGCGTCGTACGGCAGGGTCGGTGCACCGTCGATCACCAGGTCGACCCGGCCGGCGGTGCCGTCGGCGGCGAAGTGCGCCCGCTCCCCCGCATGCCAGCGGCGCAGCTCGGGCAGGATCTCAGGCCCGTCCCGGGCAACCGCGCGAGCCAGCCGCGTCGGCGCGGGCGCGGTCACGAACACGGCCGCTGTCACCTCGGGCCGGACGACGGCGCGCGCCGCGCTGACACCTTCGACGATCAGCACCGGCGCGACCGGCACCGGGACCGGGCGGGGCAGGAACGACCGCCGCACCCAGCTGTAGCGGCGGTACGCCCCGGGCCGTCCCGCCCGTAGCGGAGCCAACACCTGCGCCTCCAGCCGCGGCCAGAAGGTGAGCTGGTCGTCCCAACCGTCGAGCAGGTCGTCGGTGTGCACCACCGGAGGTCGCCCGCCTTCACCGTGGCTTCGGGGCGGACCCGTCAGCTCGGCAAGGGCATCCGCGAGGTGCGCCGCGAACCGGCTCTTGCCCGCGCCGCTCGGCCCGTCGATAGCGACAAGCCGGGTCCGCCCCAACCGCGCCGGGCCCGCGAGCACCCGACGAGCCAACTCGGTGTACGCCTCGACGACGGCCACGGTCAACCTACTGTCGGTGCGGTCGGTGGCCTGGTCCACACCACCGAAGTATGCCGTCGTCGCCGAAGGCCGACGTGAGTTGGTCGGGCTGACACGTCCGGCTGACCGCCACGGCCGGGGCACCGTCACGTCCGGGGGAATTGCGGCGGCGACGGGTGACGGGCGACCCGTTCGCCACGCGGGCGGGTAGCCCGCTCGGCATGATCTGGTGGTGCTCCGAGACGTGATGAGCCCCGGCATTGACGCCCTCCTCGAACAGGCCCGCGCCGGGCTGCACCGACTGACTCCGCAGCAGACCGTCGAGGCGGTCCGCGGCGGCGCGCTGCTTGTCGACACCCGTACCGACACGCAACGCCGAGAACAGGGCGACCTGCCCGGCGCCGTCGTCATCGACCGGACGGTGCTGGAATGGCGACTCGACCCGGCCAGCGCCTGGCGCATCCCGGAGGCCACCGGCTACGACCGGGAGATCGTGCTGGTGTGCCGCCAGGGCTACAGCTCCAGCCTGGCCGCCGCCAGCCTGCAGACCCTCGGCCTGCGCCGCGCCACCGACATGATCGGAGGCGTGGACGCCTGGCTCGCCGCCGGTCTGCCCACCACGGATCGCCCCGCCGATATCCGCCCCTGAAGTCCGACCCGACGCCACCACGCCGGCCCGACTCGTGGGAGGACGGGCAAGACTCTGCCGTCGCGACGCCGCGCCGCGGGCCAGCCGGGACGACAGACGCAATCGCCGCTGAGTCTCCGGTCAGGTTCGTGGCGGGCCTGGTGGGATGAACGGGTGCCCGGGAGTGGGGCCGTTTTCGATGAGTTTCCAGAGGGCGTCGGTGTCCAGGTGCTCCTCGACGAGGTCGCCGAGCAGGTCGAGCGAGCGTTCCCGGGCGGCGGCGAAGCTGGTGGCCGGTGAAACACGGAACCCGGTGCGCCCCGCGAGCCGTGCAGCCTCGGTGAGAAACCAGCGACGGAACTCGTCCGACTCGAACGTCCCGTGCCAGTGCGTGCCGTACACCGGGCCGAGCACGGCACCCTCGCCGACGCCGTCGGCACCGGTCAGCAGCGTGGTGAGGGTCGGGTCGGTGTGTGAGACGTACCCGTGGTGGATCTCGTAGCCGCGCACGGGCAGGCCACCGGGAGCGGTGCCCACCGACTGCCGGACGGTCTTGCGCGGATCGAAGGTGATCTCGATCGGCAGCAGGCCGAGCCCTGCCACGCTGCCCTGCCGACTCTCCACCGGGTCGTGGATGGCCCGGCCGAGCATCTGGAAGCCGCCACAGAGGCCGAGCAGCGGCTTTCCGCTGCTCACGTGGGCGTGGATCGCGTCGGCGAGGCCCGTCTCGCGTAGCCAGGCGAGGTCCGCGACTGTCGACTTCGAGCCGGGTAGGACGATCAGGTCGGCGGCGGCCAGCTCGGCCGGTTCGACGGTGAGGCGGACGCGCACGCCCGGCTCGGTGGCCAGCGCCTCCACGTCGGTGGCATTGCTGACGCGGGGTAGCCGCACTACTGCCACGTCCAACCATTCGGTGCCGTGCGGCGCGGCGGGGCGACCGAGCACCCGGCCGTAGGCGAGCGAATCCTCCGCGTCCAGCCACAGGTCGAGTGCCCAGGGCAGCACCCCGTACGTGGGGCGGCCGGTCACCTGGCGCAGCATGTCCAGGCCGGGCTGGAGCAGACCGAGGTCCCCGCGGAACTTGTTGATCACGAAGCCTGCGATCAGCGTCTGGTCGGCGGCGTCGAGCAGGGCCACGGTGCCGAACATCGAGGCGAACACGCCACCTCGGTCGATGTCGCCGACCACGAGGGTGGGCAGGTTGGCGTGCCGGGCCAGGCCCATGTTCACGTAGTCCCCGGCCCGCAGGTTGATCTCTGCAGGGCTGCCCGCGCCCTCGCAGATCACCACGTCGTACGCGTCACGCAACTCGGCAAGCGCCGCGTACGCGGTCTCGGCGAGCCGGGGCCGCAACTGCCCGAAGGTGCTCGCCGTGATCGTGTCGACCGCCTCGCCGAGCAGCACCACCTGACTGGCCAGATCGCTGCCCGGCTTGAGCAGTACCGGGTTGAAGCGCAGGTCCGGTGCGATGCCGCAGGCGGCTGCCTGCATGGCCTGGGCTCGGCCGATCTCGCCGCCGCGCCCGTCCGGCCCGACGACGACTGCCGAGTTGTTCGACATGTTCTGCGCCTTGAACGGTGCCACCTTCACGCCCTGGCGGTGCAGCCATCGGCAGATGCCGGCGGTGAGCACGCTCTTGCCAGCGTCGGAGGTGGTGCCCGCGACCAGCAGGCCGCCGCTCACCGCCCGCTCCCCTGCCCTGCCACGACAGCCCGCGACCAGCTTTGACCAATCGCGCCACCCAACCCGCGCCCGCCGACCGCTGCGTGCAGGGCGCGCCGACCCACGGCGTTTACCACTCGGCCGACGGTCACCGGGTACGCGGCTGCCAGCCCGAGGGCGGCCAGGCCGACGGCGCCGGAGATGCGGGCGGCCCGCTTGAGGTGGCGTGCTTCGGGGCGCGGGCCGTCACCCAGGAACGGGCGTACCTCGGAGCGCCCGAAGTAGACGTTGCGGCCGCCGAGGCGGACGCCGAGCGCGCCGGCCATCGCCGCCTCGCACTGGCCGGCGTTGGGGCTCGGGTGGTCGTTGCGGTCGCGCCGCCACACCTGCCAGGCCCGCTCGCGGTCACCGTGCGCTACCGGGGCGACAGCGATGGTGAGCAGCCCGGTCAGCCGGGACGGCACCAGGTTGAGCAGGTCGTCCAGCCGAGCGGCAGGGGTGCCGAACCGCGCGTACCGCTGCGACCGGTGCCCGACCATGGCGTCGAGGGTGTTAGCCGCGCGGTAGCCCAGGAGGCCGGGCAGGCCGGCGACCGCGCCCCACACGAGCGGGGCGACCACCGCGTCGGAGGTGTTCTCCGCGACGGACTCGACGGTGGCTCGGGCCAGCTCGGACTCCCCCAGGGTCGACGGGTCACGGCCGCAGAGGTGGCCGAGGCGCTGCCGGGCGGCGGGCAGGTCGCCGTCGCGCAGCGTTCGACCCATGACAGAGGCTTCGTGCCGCAGGGTGCGGCCACCCAGCACGGCCCACGTTCCGGCGGCGACGAGTGCCGCACGGGCCACCGGTCGGTGCCGGGTGGCAGCCGCAGCGACCGCACCGAGCATCACGGGCCCACCGACGGCGAGCGCGGTGAACGCCGCCCCGGCTGTCCGGTCCGGTCGGTAGAGGCGGCGCTCCAACGCGCCGGCGGCCCGCCCGAAGCCGGCCACCGGGTGCCACCGGCGGGGGTCCCCGAGCAGCCTGTCCAGGGCGTACCCGGCCAACAGCCCCACCGCGTCAGCAACCGGCGCTGTCCGTCGCACGCGTACCACCTCCGGCCAGCCAGCCTAGACGAGCACCCTATGAGCCGATCCGCGTCCGCAGCGCTCCACCAGCCCGGTGCTGCAGACACGCGGGGTGACGACGCGAGTCGCATCGCCACCCCGCCCCCGTCGTGCCGTGCCGGTGTCGCCGCCCTGCCCTCGCGGTGTCCTGGCCCTCGCCATGGCCGGGGGAACCGCGAGCCGAACGGTCACACCGGCTGCGGAACCCGCCCTCGGCCACGCGGCCCCCGACCGGACGGCGCGGCGTCCGGCCGACCCTCGTCGGGGACCGGCCCCAACTCGTCGTCGGGGTCGCCCTGCGGGTCGCCGTCGCCCTGCGGGTCGCCGTCGTCGGGAGGGGTCAGTTCGTCGTCGAGCGGGTCGTGGTCGACAGGGCTGGTCCGCAGCGAGCCGAAGTCGGATAGCTCGAAGTCGTCGTCCACCGGACGGTCGTCGGGCAGCACTGGTGCCTGGCCGGCCGGCACCGGCTCGGTGGGCTCGCCGTGCACCCGGCTCTCGGCGTCCGCGTCCTCGACCGTGCTGGTCGTCAGAGCCGGCCGGTTACGCAGGAAGCGGGCCCGGCCACGGGACAGGTCGTGGCCGACGGCGACCGCCTCCAGCTCGTAGACGGTGCGGTGGTTGCCGGCGTCGTCGGTCCAGTCGCGGGTGTAGAGGCGGCCACAGACCACCACCGGGTCGCCGACCATCACGGAGGCCGCCACGCCTTCGGCGAGCTTGCGCCAACAGTTGACGCGGACACGCAGCGAATTGCCGTCGACCCAGCGACCGCTGTCGCGGTTGAGCCGGCGGGCGGTGGAGGCGACCTTGAAGTTGGCCACGAGCGTGTTGCTCTGGGTCGTACGTCGCCACTCGGGTGCGGTCAGCACGTTGCCGACGATCGTGACGTAGGTGTCGAACATCATCCCTCCAGGGGATCGGGGTCTGCCAGCGCGAGTCGACTCGGCCCTCAGCCTGAGCGGCGCCGGCGTGTGTCGCCAGCGCCGCACCTCGACCTGTGGACAACCGGACCGCCTGTGGATAACGCCCTGATCAAGCCCGCATGTGCTACAGCCGAAGACGCCTGCCGTGCCGCCGACCACGCCCACGGCACGCCCACCACGCTCGACACGCTGCCGGCGGTTCCGGGGCCGACCGAGTGGGTATGGATTTGATCAACGCACCACCGACAGCTCCACGTCGACGAGAGGTCAGCGTCATGATGATCACTACTTCCGGCTTCGCGACCGTTTCCGAGGTGCGGCGATGAGCGCCGTGGCGAACCCGGCCACCGTGGCGGAGTGCCTGCGGGTCGGCGCCGGTTTCTCGCAGGGCGACCGCAACTGGATCGCCGAGCAGTTCGCCACTCTCGACGCCCGGCTGGCCAGCTTCCATGCCGACGCCACCGAGCTTGAGGTGTCGGTGAAGGATCGGGAGGCCCGGGGTCAGAAGGTCACCCTGGAGTGCTGGATCGCCGGCCGCCAGAAGATCGTCACCACCTCCGGCGAGGAGGACCTACACGCCGCGCTCAACGACGTCCGCGACGACCTGCGGCGGCGGCTCAACGACGCCAAGACCCGCCAGGAGCCGCGGCACAACAAGCACCTGCGCGACGTCAGCCCGCCGCAGAGCCCTGTCGACACCGAGGAGCCGGACGCGCTGCCCGCCGCCGACCCGAGCCGCGCCGACGCCGAGACGGCCTGAGCGCGTACCCGCTGTGTCCCGGCCGGCAGGCACGGCCGGTCGGGGCCGGCGGACGTCCCCGGCGTGGTTCCAGGGGCCAGGGGTGAGCCCGGCGGGGCCGGGGCTACCACCGGGTAGTCGGTCGGCGTAGCGTCGGATTCGTGGAACCGGACGTGTTGGGGCCGCCCTACGAGCGGCAGACGATCGACCTGGGCGTCGACGATGAGGGTCCTGTCGTCGCGACACTTGTCCGCCGGCGGGCGGAGCGCCCCACCGGGCGGGCGGTGCTCTACGTTCACGGCTTCGTCGACTACTTCTTCCAGACCCACCTGGCCGACTTCTTCGCCGAACGTGGCTGGGATTTCTACGCCCTCGACCTGCGCAAATACGGCCGCAGCCTGCTCGCGCACCAGACCCCCAACTTCTGCCAGGACGTCAGCGACTACTTCTCCGAGCTGGACGCCGCCGCCGAGATCATCCGCTCCGACGACGGGCACGACACCCTGCTCGCGATGGGCCACTCCACCGGCGGCCTGGTCCTGTCGCTCTGGGCGGACGCCCGCCGCGACGCCGGCACCATCGACGGCCTGGTCCTCAACAGCCCCTTCTTCGACTTCAACGCCCCCTGGGCGCTGCGCCGACCCATCGCGGCCGCCGCGGCCCGGCTGGGCCGCAGGGCGCCGCACCGCATCGTGCCGCTCGGGCTCGGCACTGTGTACGGCGAGAGCCTGCACGCCGACCATCGTGGCGAGTGGACGTACGACCTGGCGTGGAAGCCGCTCGCCGGGTTCCCGGTCCGGGCCGGCTGGCTGAACGCGATCCGTACCGGCCAACGCCGGCTGCGCGCCGGGCTGAACATCCAGGTGCCGGTGCTGGTGGCCTGCTCGACCCGCTCCTTCCGGAGCACCAAATGGCACGAGAACGCGACACTGGCCGACACGGTGCTGGACGTCGAGCACATGGTCCGGTACGCGCCCCGCCTCGGCCGGCACGTCACCCTGGCGCGCTTCGACGGAGGGCTGCACGACCTCACGCTCTCCGGCCTGGCCGTACGCGGACAGGTCCTGGACGAGGTCGGACGGTGGGCCGAAGCGTTCCTGGCCGCCGGTCCCACCGCCCCGGCCGATCCAGCCCTGACCGATACAGCCCCGGCCGAACCAGCCCTGACCGACCCCTCCACGGCCGAACGGACCGGGGCGACGGCCAGCGACTGACCACCCGACGACAGGACGACAGCTCAGGCGTCGCCGGGCGTGGCCGGAAGGACTGCCCGGATCCGGTCGAAGGTCGCCACCGGATGCCCGTCGACACCGGGCAGGACCAGGCCGAGGCAGTACAGCGACACCTCACCGGCGGCGTCGGCGTGCACGGTGAAGACCGGCGCGCCGACGTACCCCTGGGGTAGCTCCGTGGTGATCCGCACGGTGTCGCCGTCGCGGACCACCCGCTCGATCGCCACCTCCAGCGGCCGGGAGCCGTCGGCGCGTACCCCATGGGCAAGCACGAACGCGGACCCGGCGGCGGCGGTGCTGCGCTCGACCACCTCGGGCCCGGCGGCGATTCCGGCGGGCACCGGCTGTACCCGCCACCGCCAGCCGCCGTCGCCGGCGCTGCGGTGCAGCCCGGCGGTCGGGAGCACCGCGACGCCGTCGCCCGGGAAGCGCGCCCACCCGGGGGTGATCTCGGCCACCGTGATCGCGTCCGGGGCGACGCCGGCCGGTTCGGTGACGCTCGCCCGCAGGCCCACCTCGCCGCCCGCCGGGCCGACCAGGTCGGCGGCGGTCAGCAACGACTCCCCCACCGGGTCGTCGGCGGCCTGGAAGAAGAACGCCGTGCCGAAGCGCTGGTCGGCGGCGTCCGATGACCGGTACGGCAGGATGGCGCGGCCGACGACCTGGCACAACTCGTAGGCGACGCCGCTCTCGGCGTCGGGGTCCAGCAACACCAGCCGAGGGTACGGGCCAGCGCCGCGCCCACCGGCGGGAACCCGGATGCCCGGCACCTGGCCGCCGTGAGACCCTGCTCGGCGATGTGGACGCGAGCACCCTTTTCCCCGCTGCGAGGCGGGGCGGCGGTACCCTCTTGGCGCGACATCCACGCCACGCGCCCGTAGCTCAGCGGATAGAGCAGGGGACTTCTAATCCCAAGGCCGCAGGTTCGAATCCTGCCGGGCGCACCTATATCTGCCAGGTGAAACAACCCTAGCCTCTGATCTTCGACCTGTCCCGGACCCACCTCGGCCCCACCGCGTCACCCGTGGCCAGCCGTACGCCGAGCCTGCGTCGCCCGGCGCTGCGGGGTGGCCGGCACCCCGGCGGGGCGGCGATCTTGGCGCACGTTCGGGATGGCAGCCGACCGCGTCGGCTTGCGGGGCGTGGGGGCGGGGCGCTGCACCTGTAGCCCGGCCGGCTGCACGAAGATCGATCGTCGGGCGACCGCGTCGCCCTTGGCGTCCAGTTGGTACACGTCGAGCCAGCACCACCCGTCATAAGTGATCCAGTCGAGAACCCGGATGACTCGGCACATGATCGGGTTGACGAACTGCACGCTGGCCGCGCGGGTCACGTGCACCAGGTCGCCGGCCTTCGGTAGCTGCGGGCTCATCGCGGACCACCGGCCAGCCGCCAAGCCAGCAGCCGGCCACGCGCTGCCACGTAGCGCGGGCACCAGCCGTCCGGGTGGCACCGGTGGCAGGGCTCCACGTGGTGGTCAGCGATCACGAACCAGGCCACCTCGACCAGGAACGGCACTTGGCGGACCTCGATCACGACTCACCGCCGGGCCAGTGCCCACGGTTGATCGGGATGCGGTGGCGGGCTCGGCAGAGCAGTTCCCCGCCGCAGCGGCACACCCTGCGCCAGCGCTTCCAACTCCAGATCGGTCGGTGCCGGCGAGCCAGCGTCATCGCGGTGGCTATCAGGTAGTCGTCATAGCGGATCCGGTTCATCGGAGCTCCCGGCGATCAGGCCACGGTGGACCGTCAGGGCGACGGGATCCACGCCGCCCTGACGGGGCTGACCTCCGTTTGCCGAACCAAGGGCAGCCACGAGCAAACTACGTCACTATCTGACGTAGGTAAAGCTACGCCGCGTGATCCTCTTGCATCACTTGCTGACGATGGTTGGTACGTGGTCAGATGGCAGGGCCGAACCAAGGGAACGAAGCCATGCCCTCTGCACCTGCTGAATATCGACGCATTGCCGACGAACTGACCGCGAAGATCAAGAGCGGCGAGCTCACGCCGGGGACGAAGCTGCCCAGCACGAGCGAGCTTGCCGACCAGTTCGACGTCAGCGTGGCCACCGCGTACCGCGCCGTCTCACTCCTGCACGACCGGGATCTGGTCGTGGGGCAGCCGGGACGCGGGGTCTATGTCGCAGGGGAGAAGTAGGCTCACATCCATGCGCCCTGCTGCTGCCATCGAGGAACTGACGAAGCTCAAGGCGGAGGCCGAAGCTGCTGACCTCTTCCGACGCGATGCAGCGCTGGACTCGTGGAGGCCCCGAGTTCGACTGATATTCGTTCGCGCCCTTGGCGAGGACAACCACATCGTGAAGAGCCTCGACGAGGTCAAGTATTGGCCTACCGTCGCCTTCGGTGGAATGCAGCGGTCCCACTACGAGGATGCGCGCCGGGGTGGCGTCCGTAAGGCCATCGGACTGATCGATGCCGCCATCTACGAGCTCGGCCTCACTGGCGGGGACGAACCAGTGGACGAGCACGCATACGACCCGGACCTATGGGCGCACGTCAAGGGTCTTGTCGAGGATGAGGAGTGGGGGAAGGTCGCCAGCCAAACGGCGATCTTCGTAGAGAGCCACATCCGGACATGGGCAGGGAGCCCGCAGGATCGCAACGGCAACAACCTCATCGGTAAGCAGCTCTATTCGGAAGTGTTCGGGGACACGAGCGACTACCGGCTCGGCCGTCAGGCCAGCGAACGGGAGGGGTGGCGGGCGCTCGGTGTCGGCTTCGCCCAGGCACTCAGCAACGTCGACCGGCACCGGATCCAGACGCGGGATGACGCCAAGCGGTATGCCCTCGGCGTGCTCGGCCTCGGGAGCCTGCTGCTGACGCAGCTCCGATACGAGCACAGCGACATCCTCAAGACCGAGTAGCCGGGCGCGGCGATCAGAGCCGCCCGCCACCAGGCAGGCGGCCCCGATACCTCCGGTTCACGGTCAGTCAGTGTGGACACCACTGCTGTCGGGTTTTAGTCTCGACCTTTCGGTGGGTAGATCTACATGCGACGGAGCGTCACAATGATCGCTCCGGACTGTAGGGGGAGCCATGTCTGTCGCTGTTGATGACCCAACTCCACTGCGTGGGGACCTGGATCAGAAGCAGTGCATGGAGACCCTTCAAGAGGCATACCTACATGCCGTGGCTGCGGCGGCCCGCTGCTCCCTCTCGAAACCCAATAGGGATCGAGGGATTGACTGGAAGATCAGCCATCAATCGACCGAGCATCTTCACGACTTCGAGGTGGATCTCCGGGTCCAACTGAAGAGTACATATCAGGTCGCGCCCGCAAGCGATCTGGATTCGATTCCGATCTCGTTGCCAAACAGTCAGCTAGCTCGCCTGGCGCACTCGCCCGTCATCACTTCAACAATCTTGATCGCCATGCTGGTGCCTCGCGACATCGGGCAGTGGATCGAGGTGGGTTCCAACCACATGATGCTCCGCCATTGTTGCTATTGGCGGAACCTCGAAGGACACCCGATTACCGGCAGGGACGAGACGGTAGTTAGGGTTCCCACGTCTCAGGTCTTTGACGAGTTCGCTCTCTGCGACATCATGCGACGCATCGGAGCCGGTGGTCGAGCATGACCATCCCGATGGACGCCGTGGCGCTGGACGGCTCGTGGATCAGCCCGAGTCAGACTGTGGCCTATCTACAGCGCCAGGGCTGGACGATCCGTGGCGGGCGCGAAGGGTTGTACCTGCGACTAGCCCCACCGACCGTCGGTCAGAGTGTTGTGGTTCCGCTGGACGTGGGGCATGCCGACTTTCGGAATCTGCTGACCGACGCAGTCGCGGCCGTCGGTGACATATCCGGTCTAGATTATGAGCGGATGCTCACCAGACTAGATGTTGGCATCGGCGACCTTGTCCGATTCCGCAAGGAGATGCCTACGCCACATGGAACGATTCCCTGGTCGTCCGGTCAATCACTGATCGCCTCGTCTACTCGCCTGCTCGAAGCGGCTGCCAAGGCTCAGCGGGAGAAGACCCAGTATTTCGGAAACAAACATTGGACCTCTGCCAAGGCGTACATGAACAGTGTCCGCATGGGGCAGACGGAGATAGGCAGCTATGTCGTCACGGCGCTAACTCCCGTAGGCGACATTGCCGGGGTGGACGTACCTTTGCCGGGCTTCGGCGAGGCCCTGACAGGCCGTGAGGTTACGCGCACGTTGGTGTCGAGTCTGGAAGCTACCCGGGAAGCAACAGATCAGTTCAACCGAACATCATCCAGCGCCGCATTCGATGAAGCAGTCCAGTACGGGGTCTCATATGAGCTGACGCAGGCCCTAGCTCGGCTTGTCGCCAACTCAGACGGGGCCGAGGTCGGCGTGGAGTGGCGGGACTGGCGGGAAGATGCACCCGGTCCGACCTACGTCCAGTTCGAGCCATCGGATGTCGTTGCTCTTGAGAGCGCCAGTACCCGGTTCGCCCGGACCGAGCCTTCAGTCGGTGTCACAGCACTCGGGACGGTGACCCTGCTTGACCGGCCCAGGCCGGGCACTGCGGGCGTGATTCGCTTGAACGTCATCGAGGGTTCGCAAGCCAAGAAGCTCCGGGTCCGGCTACCTGAAGAGCTGTACGACCAAGCAATCCAGGCTTTCCGAGAGGGGCTTGCGATGCGCCTGTCTGGCCGGCAGGAAAAGGAGGGACGGCTGTACTGGCTGTACGACCCGCGAGAGATCGACCTCGTTGAGGTCCCCTCGGTGGTGGAGCCTGACCCTGCCGAGCATGACAGCGACGACGACCTCGATCAGCCCCTGTTCTAGACAGACGCGAGCCGTCCAATCGAACTCCTCCGCCAGCGGACATCAACCGCCACTCGACCCGTAAACCGGCGGTTCGGGTTCGCCGATCGCCCGTGCGGCTTCGCGTTCGGCCCTGGCCTGCCGCCGTCAATTATTGATCGCGGAGATTAAGATCTCCTCGATACCCCGGATGCTGGACCACTCTCGTCTTAACAGCGGCACTTAAGGAGACGCTCGTGGCTCCACTGGAATCAACCGCTTCCGTAAGAGCTGCGCCGATCTCCGCCACAACCAGAGCAGCAAGTTTCGCTTTCCTGTGGACCATTCTACCGAGGACTCGTGTACCCGCATCGACGATACGTTCAAGTGTGCCGGGTCCGAGATGGAAGCCGCCAATCGCCAGTACGCCGTCGTGATCACGGTTTAATTGTCCAGCACTCTTCTTGAGTAGCCGCGTCACCATCCCCTCGGCATCACTGTCTATCAGGGGTGCCGATATTGGACCACGCAACATCAGAGGAGTCTTGACCTCGAGTTCGAGACGCTTTTTAACTGACGGCTCCAACCAAAGGTCAGCGATTCGCCCGGAGGTCGCATTATCGGCTAAGATACCGACGCCATTATCCGCGTCAACCAAGTAGCTCGCGAGCGTCAGCATCATCACGCTGTGCTGCCCCTCCGTGGCAGTCCCCAAGGTCGCAACAAGATGCGGCCAGGCGGGATGATGCCGCCATCGATCGAACGCGGTCGTGGTTGCACGTAGTTCGCAAAGGTAATCGGCGCTCAGCTCCACACGCTCAGGCGCTCCTGCACGGCTGAGGAGCTCGCTCGCGTGCTCGGCATACGAAATCAGCTCAACGAGCCTATGCCTTCTCGGTGGAGGCGTGGAAGATTTCATCCCCCGCTCGTCGGCGGCGCGCAGCATCTCATAACCCTCCCCGAGAAAACCCGCTGCCGTGGCCGCAAGGTCTCGCAAAAACGAGGCGTCGAGCTCCTGCGATTTGCCCGCCTCTAAATTTAATGAAACTCCCTTTCCTGTCTCTGTAAGGTACCCATCCCGGGCCTGCTGGCCGAATAGCGTCGCCGACATGCCGAGACTGTCGGTTTCGATCGGGACCTCCAGTCGGTACATCGCCGGAGGAAAATAGAGTGATTGACCCGGTATCGGGTACCCCGGCATGCGCCGAGGCGAGACAGCAACTGTTGCGCAGCCATGACATTTAATTAGCAAGTCAAGGAGTTGGCGTGATTGCACGGATTGCGCCAACAGCGACCGACAATTAGGGCAGCGCCAATTCTCTCCGGAGTGAGAATTCCCGACAACCGCCGGTTCAGAAACGGGACACAGCACTCCCCAAGGTTCGACCGAACCCGACGTGTTTTGTTTTAGGAACTTATCCTCGGACACTCGCTGAGTCTAGACGTCGAGTGCGCTTACGGACCCTCGCGACCCGTCCAGTTTCGGCAGAACATCCCGCACAGTCGCCCGCTCCACGCCTACCCAGAGTCGCGCAGTCCGCCCGAGACTACGTATTGAGCGGTCGCGTGCCAGACTCATGTCAGTAGCCGGGTTTCCGCCGGCCAGAAGGAGGTTCGGGCAGCTAGACCGAAGTGGGCAACGTGCTCTCGTAAATGCGTAGGGCATCCGTGCCTCCACGTGCCAGTAGCCCGTACCCCCGACGGTCACCAGCGGGCACGAGCGGTCCCCTCGTCCTGCGGCTGCCCTGCCCACCAGGTCCTTGTCGGCCGTGATCTTCGACCTTCCAAACTGACGGTGCACGTTCATTGCCTCGGCCGCAGTGGGTTCTCTTCTCGCTCCACCCCTGCCGCCAACTGGATCTCAAAGCTAGTCGATCGACCTGCTGCCAGCTCCTCAAGCGCTTGCACGAGCGCTTCAACATTCGGCCGCGAACAGCCGACCCGGATGAAGAACTCGGCACGGGACGAACCAGTAGTCGCCTCCGCCAAGACGGCCGCCAGGCGGCCGACCTCACCGCGGTTCAGCCTGAGAGCCACTTGGTCACCTTCGTAGATCCCCCGCACCAGTCCCCTCCCTGCATCCAAGAGCCGCCGTACAGCCATCCGTACAGCCAAGCCATTCAGCTAGAGCCGACGCAGCCCGACAGCGGCAGATCAGTTGAGCAGCGGCAGGCTACATCTACCAGCCATCCGCGATCTTCTTCTAATCCCAGGCCGCAGGTTCGAATCCTGCCGAGCGCACCTCCACCACCGCTGGCCGCCGACTCCACGTGGCCAGCCCGTCGATCGCCTCGACTCCCGCCTTCGTAGCGGTCAGAGCATCTCGGTGCGGTACTGAGGAGCCAGTTCGACTGCGCGCCGCCGTCGTTCCGCGATCTCCTCGTCGGTCAGTTGCGGTGGTGGCGCGTCTTTGCCGGAGACTTTGTCGCCGACGCGCAGGAAGAATTCGTCCTGGCTTGCTGGTGTGCACATGCACAGCATGCGGGCGGGTGCGCCGGAGGCATTGCGGAAGTTGTGCGGGGCGTTGGCCGGGATGTTCACTGTCGAGCCGGCCGGCACGGTGTGCTTCTCGCCGCGGAAGGTGAACTCGATCTCTCCTTCGAGGATCGTGAACATTTCCTCGAAGTCGTGCCGGTGCGGGGGCGGCCCACCGCCGTCGGGGACGCGCATGTCGATGAGGCAGTACTGCCCGTTGGTCTGCTTGCCGGTGATCAGCATGGCGTAGTTGCCCCCGGCGAGGGAGATGCAGGTCGTCGCCGGGTCGTCGGGGTTCGCGATGGTCAGCGTCCGGGTCGGGTCGTCGTCCGGGATGGCGGGGGCAGCGCGGTCGAAGCTGGTCATGCCGCATGTCCTTTCTGGCGTGGTGCTTCGCGGTCGGTGCCGACGCCTCCTCTTTCTCCGGGTGGCGGCGGCGTTAAACGGAATATATCGTCCGCATAAGCAAGGGCTCACTGCTGGAGGAAACATGGGCGTGGCGCCCGGCTTCACCCGACGCACGATCACCACAAACGGCACCGAACTCAGCGTCCTGCACGGAGGCCACGGCGAGCCGCTCGTGCTCCTGCACGGTTGGCCGCAGACCGGCGACTGCTGGCTGCCGATCCTGCCCGCGCTCACCGAGGCGGGCTATGCCGTCGTCGTTCCCGACCTGCGTGGTCTCGGCCGCTCAGCGCCGGCCGAGACCGGCTTCGCCAAGGACGACCAGGCCGAAGACGTCCGCGGACTGCTGCGTACCCTCGGATTGGGGCCTGCCGCGCACGTGGCAGGGCACGACGTCGGCGGCATGGTCGCGTTCGCCTGGGCACGCCGACACCCCGATGAGGTACGCAGCCTCACCCTCATGGAACTCGCCGTGCCCGGCCTCGGGCTGGAGCGGGCAATGGACGTCGCCCACGGCGGCCGCTGGCACTTCGGTTTGTTCATGACCCCGCAGGTGCCCGAGTTGCTGCTCGACGGGCACGAGGACGATTTCTTCGACCTCTGGTACGCCCAGCTCGCCGGTGACACCAACCCTCTGGCGGCGCACGAGGTGAGCCGCTACGCCGAGGCGTATCGCGGGAGAGAACGACTGCGGTCGAGCTTCGGCCACTACCGCACGCTGCTCGACGACGGGCGGGCAAATGCGGCCTGGGTCGCCGCCGGCAACCGGCTCACCATGCCGGTCCTGACGGTCGGCGGGGATCAGGCAGTGGGCGACCGGCTCGCCGCCAGCCTGCGCGCCGTGGCACCGCACGCCGACGCGGCGGTCATCGCCGGCAGCGGCCACTTCCTGGCCGAGGAACAACCGGCGCGACTGGCCGGGCGTCTGCTCGCCTTCCTGGCGCAACAATGACAGCCCTGACGCGGCAGTGAGGGCCGGCGGCCTGGCCGCAAGCCAGCCGACGGCTAAGCGCGGACAGCCCTGAGGAACAGGTCGATCTGGCGGCCCGCGACCTCGGGCCAGTCGCCCGCGAAAGGCATCGGCACTGCGATCAGAGAGCCGAAGATGATGACATCGCGGGCCGTCAGATCGGGCCGTAGCGTTCCGTCCGCCGCGCCGAGTTCGACAATCCGACCGACGCCCTCCCACACGAGCCGGTCGAGGCGTCGATACTCGGGATCGGTCGTGATCGGGGCGCCGTGATGCGGCAGGAAGAGCTCGGAACCGTGCCGTACCGTGCCGATCAGGAACTCCCGCACGGCCTCGATGCCCGGAAGCCCGCGCGTGAGCACCTCGTCGAGCATTGTCAGCACCATGCCGATGGAACGGACCTCCAGGGCTACCAGCAGGGCGTCGCGGTCGCGAAAATGACGGTAGAGCGTCCCGACGCCCACGCCGGCCTCCTGCGCGACGGCCGCCATCGGAGCGGTGCTGTCACGCTGCAACGTCCGCAACGCCGCCGCCAGGATCTTCTCCCTGTTGGCGAGGCCGTCGCTGCGGGGAGCGCGACTCACCGTTGGTCCCCGGGACGCGCTGCGGTCATGACCCGAATACTAGGTTCCTCCTCGCCATCGCCCCGGCCGCGAGCCCTCGCACCGGGCCAGCTCCGCCGGTAGGCGCGTCGCACCGCACGCCCCAGGGCGGGCTATGGCCGTTCCATGACGAATGTGTGGCCTGCCCTCGGAGACTGGCGTCAGTCGATGGTCCCGCGCCTCGGCGGGGAGCCCGGCTTCTCCACGATTCGACCCAGCATCTCTTTCTACTGTCGGGCCGGCCCCCTCACCGGCGAAATGGCACGGGCGGGATATCGACGCCGGCCAGCCCGTCGTCCACTGACCGGGGACGCCGCCCGACCTCGCCAACCACCCCTAGGAGGAATCTTGAGACGACTAGTCGCCGCAGCGGCGGCCGCTGCCGTGGTCTTGGGCGGCCTGCAGGCGCCCGCGAGCGCCAGCACCCCGACGCTCTTCGGATCGTCGGTGCACCAGCCGTCCGGGCAGACGTTCAACCAGGCGCTTGCGGCGGCGGACGCCCGCTACGGCACGCTGCCGATCCTGCGGGTCTTCTACCCGGGTGCCCCCGGCGCGTGGACCGACGCCAAGCTCAACACTCCGGGACGCTCGACGGTGGTGTCCTTCAAGTACGACGCCGACGTCATCCTGACCGGCTCGGCGGACGACTACCTGCGCACCTGGTTCGCCAACGCGCCGCAGGACCGGGACATCTACTGGACCTACTTCCACGAGCCGGAGGACGACATCCGCGACGGCGCGTTCACGGCCGCCGCGTACCGGGCGGCGTGGCAGCGCATCGCCGGCCTTGCCGACCAGGCGAACAACTCGCGCCTGTACGCCACCACCATCCTGATGGACTGGACGCTCGACCCGAAGAGCGGGCGGAACTGGCGCGACTACTACCCGGGTGCGGCGTACGTCGACGTCATGGCCTGGGATGTCTACGGCTTCGACGTGACGAAGTCCGAGACCATGGCGGCGCACAACGCGCTGCGCCCGGGTCTTGAGGCGGCCCGGTCGGAGGGCAAGCCGTACGCGGTGGCGGAGCTGGGCGTGGACGACCACGCGAACCGGCCGGCGATGCTGCGCGAGATCGCCAGGTGGATGCGCAACACTGCTGACGCCCGGTTCGTCACCTACTTCGACGCGACCGGCTGGCCGCAGTACGACCTGATCGGCGACTCCGGCAGCATCCAGGCGTGGCGGGATGCGGTGAGCGGTTCACTGTTCGCCGGCCCGCCGGCCATGACCACCTCCGCGGGTCCCGCGGCTCCCACGTCGACGTCGATCCAGTGGTCGACCCGGGTCGATCCGGGACAGGCCACCGGCTGGGTCTCCTGTGCGTCCTGGCTGGCCGCCGGCGGGGATTTCCTGGAGGGGCCGCGCCGGTCGGTGTCCGGAAACCCGGAGACCGTCACCTGCGACCGGGCCGGGTTGGCGCCGAATACCGCCTACCAGGGCCGCCTCAAGTGGTGGAGCGCCCAGACCGGTGGCACCCTGACCGCCACCAGCAACATCGTCACCCAGGTCACGGCCGCGGCATAAGGGCACTTCGGCCGGCGACGACCGCTGGCTGAGGTCGACATCCACCCACTCACACCGGCGTCGGTCGCCTCCCCCCAGGCGGCCGACGCCGGCCTCTCTGTGCCGGGAGGACAACGCGCGACGTATCTGGTCCGGGCAAGCGAAAGTCGGTCGCACAGTGGACACTGAGGCGCCTGCGAAGGAGGGCTGCACGTCTTACTGATGATCCGGTACGGGGGTAACGGATGAGAATCAAGGTGTTCACCATGCTCGGGCCGGTCGAGGCCCATGCCGGAGACAACGGCGTGGCGCTCGGCGGTGCCCGTAACCAGTCGATCCTGGCAGCTCTGCTCCTGGACACTGGTCGAGTTGTGTCGATCCGCCGGTTGATCGACGCCGCCTGGGGAGACGACCCGCCAAGCAGCGCGCGTGCCCAGGTGCAGAACCGGGTGGGCGTCCTGCGTCGTCTCCTACGATGCGAACACGCAGATAGCGAGCTGATCGCCACCCGGGGTTCGGGATACCAGCTCAACCTCGACGGCTGGCAGCTCGATCTGCGCCAGTTCGACGAGGCTGTCGATCGCGCGGACGCCCTGGCGGACGGTGGCGACCTGGCCGGCGCCCGCGCGGCTCTCGGCGCGGCGTTGCGGCTGTGGCGTGGCCCCGCCCTCGACGGGCTGTCCACTCCGCTGCTGCAAACCGCCGCCGCGCAGATGGAGGAGCGTCGGCTGAGCGCGTTGGAACGCCGCATCCAGCTCGACCTCGCGCTGGGCCGGCACGGGGAACTGGTGCCCGAGCTGACAAACCTCACCGGCGAACATCCGTACCGGGAGGGCCTGCACGCGCTGCTCACGTTGGCCCTCTACCGGTCCGGGCGGCGGGCCGAGGCGCTGAGCGCCCACCAGCGCGTCCGCCGGCTGCTGGCCGAACAGGTCGGCGTCGAGCCCGGTGAGCTGCTTCGTACGCTGCACGGGGCGATGCTGCGCGGCGACGAGTCGCTGGCCTGGCGACCACCAGTGGATGAGACCGTGGCGCGGTCGGTCGCCGTGCCCCACGAGCTTCCGGCGGACGTCGCCATGTTCACCGGCCAACGGCAGGCGCTTGCCGAGTTGGACCTGCTGCTCCCGGAGGTCGGCGCGCCGGCGTCGGCCGCGGCGATCGCGGGCTCGGCCGGGGTCGGCAAGACGGCGCTGGCGGTGCACTGGGCGCACCAGGTGTCGCACCGGTTCCCCGACGGGCAACTGTTCATCAACCTGCACGGCTATGCCCCGGAGCCGCCGCTGCGCCCGGTCGAGGCGCTGGGGGTGCTGCTGCGCTCGCTCGGGGTCCGTCCGGAAGAGGTGCCGATCGACGTCGCCGGCGCTTCGGCGATGTACCGGTCGCTGACGGCTGGCAAACGCATGCTGGTGGTGCTCGACAACGCGCGCTCGGCGGAGGACGTACGGCCCCTGCTGCCCGGGGGTCCGGGCTGCCTGGTGCTCATCACCAGCCGGGACCGACTCGCCGGGCTCGCCGCCCGCGAGGGTGTCCGCCGCCTCACGCTGGGCGTGCTCACCCCCGATGACGCCGGCACACTGCTGGCCAGGCTGCTCGGCGAGGAGCGCGCCCGCGCGGAGCCGGAAACGGTCGGCGAGCTGGCGAGCCTCTGCGCGTACCTGCCCCTGGCATTGCGCATCGCGGTCGCCAGCCTCGCGCACCGGCCGTACCGACGCGTCGCCGATCTCGTGGCCGAGTTGCGCACCGAGGACCGGCTCGCCGCGCTCGCCGCCGATGACGACGACGAAGCGGCCATCCAGGTGGCGTTCGACCTGTCGTACGAGACGGTGCCGCCGGCCGCCCAGCGGCTGTTCCGGCTGTTGGGCCTCGCGCCCGGGGAAGACTTCTCGACGGCGACCGCCGCCGCGTTGAGCGGGATCACGCTCACCGAGGCGGAGCAGTTGCTCGGACGGCTCGCCGCCGCGCATCTCATCGAGGAGCACGCCCCGGACCGGTTCGCCTTCCACGACCTGCTGCACCGGTACGCCCACGACCGGGCGATACGGCAGCACAGCGCCCACGAACGTCGGGCAGCCCTCAGGCGGTTCTACGGCTCCTGCCTCGCCGAACTCGACTATCCAACGGGTGAGCGGGATGGGCGGCCCGCCCGGCACCAGCGGCTGCTTGTGTGCGGCGCATCCGGCGCGGCGTGTCGGCGATAGCGTGGAGCCGCAGCCCAGAGAGGAGGTCGGGTGCGGTTCGCGCTGGACGCACTGCTCGTCGACGTGCCGGCGGAGCAGGTCGACGAGGCCCGTGCCTTCTACCGGTCGAGGCGGGCGGGCCACGGCCCCCGCTCGCCTGAGGAGCTGAAGGAGGTCCGGGCGCGGAGGTCCGCTCCTCGTGCCGCCGATCCACCCGCCGTCGCAGAGACGATCGACGCCGCCGGTGCGCGCGTACCCGTCAGGATCCTGACCCCTGTCGACGGCCCGCCGCAGGGCGTCTACCTGGACATCCACGGCGGCGGCTTCTACCTGGACTCCGCCGCGCACCGGGACGAACGCAACCGGGCGCTTGCCGATGCCCTGCGCCTGGCCGTTGTCAGCGTCGACTACCGGCTGGCGCCCGAGCATCCCTGGCCGGCCGCACCCGACGACTGCGAGGCGGCGGCGCTCTGGCTCGTCGAGGAGGCCGAGGCCCGCTTCGGCACCTCCCGACTCGCGATCGGCGGCAGCTCCGCCGGAGCGACGCTCGCCCTGGCGACAGTGCTCCGGCTGAGAGACAGGGGCGTCGTCGACTGCTTCACCGGCGCCGCGCTCCAGTTCGGCACCTACGACCTGAGCGCGCGGACCCCGGCCGGTCGCCGTATCGCCGACGAGTACTTCATCCAGGCGTACGTCGGCCACGTCGAGGACCGCACCGATCCCGACATCTCCCCCGTCTACGCCGACCTTCGCGAACTGCCCCCGACGTTGCTGGTCATCGGGAGCGCAGACGTGTTACTGGAGGACAACCTGACGATGGCTGGCCGGTTGTCGGCGGCCGGCAACGACGTCGAGGTCCGGATCTACCCCGAGTCACCGCACGGCTTCACAGGCCACCCCACGGCAATCGCCGGTACGGCGCTCAACGATGTCAACTCCTGGCTACGCGACCGGATCACGCAGTCGCAGCCAGTGCCGAGGGTGTCCGGCGGCCGACGATCGCCGGTGCCTCGTGGACCAGTTCGTCGTTCGTCAGCGCCTCCACCATGAACAGGGCGAAATCCACCCGGCGCGTGATGTTGCTCTTGAGCACGGGATCCCCGACGTGCCGGCTCCAGACGGGCAGGCCCTGGCTGTCGCCCTCCTCGAGGTCGCTGCCGCGCACGACCGTCCACCGGGTGTCGCTGGCGAAGATCTGCCGGCACGCCTTCACCTGGTCGCGGATATCGGCGAAGCGGGCCAGCCGCGCGAGCACCCCGAAAACTGCGACGAACGCCCTGAGCGTCCACGGGTAGACGTCCTGGCCGTCGCGCGTGATGTGCCAGCCGCACGAGAAGATCAGGCGTGCTCCCGGGTCGGCGTGGTCCAGGACCGCCCGCGCCGTGCCCGTCGAGTAGCCGTGCACACCCCAGGGGACCAGGACGGTGAGCACACCGTCGCAGCCGGCGACCGCCCGCTCGATGACGGCACGATCGTTCGTCGGCCCCGCGACGACTGTGACTCGGCCCTTGAACTCGTCCAGCTTGTCCACGCTGCCCGCACGGCACACGCCGACGACCTCGTAGCCCTTGTCCAGCGCGTGCCGGACCATGTACCTGCCAAGTTTTCCTGACGCTCCGACGATGCAGACCTTCGACCTGCCACGACTGCTCATGATCGTCCTCTCGTTGCCATGTCGGCCCCGATTCGCCTACTCGTCGGGGTATTGAAAGACCTCGTCCAGTGGCACGCCGAACGCCCGGGCGATCTGGAACGCCATCTCCAGCGACGGCGAGTACCGCCCCTGCTCGATGGCGATGACCGTCTGCCGGGTGACACCGACGCGCTCGGCCAGGTCGGCCTGCGTCATCTCGTCGTTGGCGAACCGAAGAGCGCGGATCCGGTTGGTGACGCGGGTCGGTTTAACCATTGAAGACACCGTGGTACGCGCGGATCCTCGCGATGGCCCCCCACGTCGCTCCGATGGCGCCGATCACGAACAGGGCGTTGCCGATCCAGAAGTGATCCACCTCGAACATCACCAGCGCCAGGACGACAGCGCCGCCGAAGGCGGTGATGGCCTGCGCCAGGCGGTCGCCGTAGCGGTCGATCTGCTTGTCTCGTACGTCCCCTTTGGACTCCACGTCCCGGTTGGCGACGGCTGCCGCGATCGAGACGAGGATGGTCCCCACGATGGTGCCGACGATCGTCGCGCCGATCGTCCACAGCATCGGCCCCACCCAGGAGACCTCCGCGGCGGGCCGGTCGCCCAGCCGGGGCAGGACCACGCCAAGGTACGCGATGGATGCCCCAGGCATGACGATGGCCGAAACCCATGCGTTCCGCTGCCCGAACGTCATGGCGACTCGGTCTTCTCGGTTGGCGTCGCGGATCATCACCCACTCCCCCCGTGTCAAGAATTGTTTACATGGCCCAATGTAAAACATCTCTTACATCACGTCAATCATCCTCGACACGGAGCCCGCAGCGGCACGCGCCGGGAGTTCGCCGGCTGACCCGCCGCCGAGGACGCGCCGCGACCGCCGCTGACCCTCGTCCATCGAGGCGAGCGGCGGTCCGGCATCTCACGTCCACGTGACTGGTCGGGGTAGCGCGAACCTGGCCGGAAACCGGTGCCTGCTCGTCGCTCCGGTGCCATATGCTGCGCGCGTCGGCACGGGGGCCACGGGGAGATTTCACATGCGACGGCATTTCACGGCAGCGCTCGCGGCTGCGTTAATCACTGTGGGGTTGGCGGGCTGCGGCACGCCGGCCGGCACGGACGGCGACCTGGCCGACGACTGGCGACCGATGGCCCAGGCCAAGCAGTTCTCGCCGCAGGCCGGCGAGTGCCATGTCATCCCCGAGCCGAGCGCATATCTGAGCAGCTACGCCCCTGTGGACTGCGCGAAGACGCACCTGGTGGAGACGTTCCACGTCGGCACCTTCACGGGCGACCTGGCCGAGCGGAGCGCCCCGCCGACGGTGGAGTCGGCGGCCATGCGCCCGATCTTCACCGACTGCGACACCCGCGCCAAGGAATTCGTCGGCGGTGAGTGGCGCAGCGCCCGGCTCTCCGTGCAGGTCGCTCCGACGTCACCGGCCGGCTGGGCGGGCGGCAGCCGGTGGTACCGGTGCGACATCTTCGAACTTGACGAGGTGGACGGCGCGAACGGCGACACCGACCGGGCCATCCACCGGGCCGGCACGCTGCGCAACGCTGTGGGCAGCCGCTCCCCGCTGACGTACGGCTGCATGAACGAGGACGAGTGGGGCCGGCTGCGACCGGCTGGCTGCACCACCGCGCACCAGTACGAGTACGTCGGCATCTGGACCGCCCCGGACCGCTCCTACCAGGACGCCGTCCGCGACGAGGCAGCCATCCATCCCGCCTGCCGCACCATGGTCGCCCGTTACGCCAAGGTTCCCAACGACGCCAACCTGCGCTACCGCACCGGAACGGCGTACCGCCTCCCCTCCCCCAATCTGTGGGCGCGCGGCGACCGGGGTGTGCGCTGCTACTTCTGGTCCGGCGGCGAAACGGTCAAGCGGTCGATCGCCAACGGCGGCCCGGCGGCATTGCCGATCCGCTGAAGTCGTGGCCGCGCCGACAGGCGACCGGAGGGGACGGCTCAGATCGGCCCGAGCAGCGCGGTCAACGCGGCGTCGCCCTGCCCGAGCCGTGACCCACCGCCGAGCGGCGTGACGAGGACCCGCCGGCAGCCGTCGAGTTCGACGTACGACTCCGCTCCGCTGCCGTCCAACTGTCGGAGCACAGCGAAACGGGACGCCGGAGTGCCGCAGGGCTTCGCCGGCCGGGTCGTGGCAAGCGCCCGCAGGATGTTCGCCTGCCGATCGGGCGGCAGCGCCCCGCCGTACGCGAAGTCACCGGCTGGCTTGCTGCCGCCCCGCTCGTGGGCGGGCACCAGGTAGACGCAGAGCCGCAGCGGCCCGGCGTCCGGGACGGCGCCCGGCGCGGGCGGTTCGGGGCGGCCGTCGGCCCCCTCCGCCCAGACCATGTCCGACCACTGTTGCTCGCAGCCTGCGGCCTCGGCCGCCGGAGATACGACCTGCCCGACGGTACGTGTGGCGACAGTGGTCAGGCGCAACCCGTCCAACGCCGCACGCACCTCCGGACGGGGCTTGGTGCACCCGTCCACAGGCAGGTGTGGCCGCAGCCAACGCCCCTGCTGGTCGAGCAGCGCCACCCAGGGCGGGATGACCAGGTCGAGGGTGCAGGCGACCTCCTCGTCGCCGCGCTGGTCAGGTAGGCGCAGCGCGGCGAGCAGGGAGTCGATGTCGTCGGCGCGTCGTTCGGTGGCCACCTGCTCCGTGCCGCCGGCGGGGCCGGGCCGGATCTGCTGTCCGCAGAGCACAGCGGTGACCGGCGTGAACGCGGGGTCGATGCGCCCGGCCGCTGGCTCGTCCGGCACCGGGGACGCCGATCCGCCCGGCGGGGGCGGGGCGGGCAGCACGGCGCCGGCGTGCGGTGCGTCCTCGGCACAGGACGTCCACTTGTCGACGATCTGGGCGGGGCCGGGAGTATCCACTCCGTCCGGCCCGGTGTCGGTGCCTGCACAACCGCTCAGCACCGCGCCGAGCAGCGCCGCCGCCACTATCGTTGCCCGCGAGCGCATCCCGCCCACCACCCCTCTGTCACCAACTCTGACGGGCGGTGACGGCGCCGGGTTCCCACTGGAACAGGTAGTGCGTCGGAGCGACAGACCCGCCTCGGCCTGCGGTCTTCGCCATCCGCACGGCGACCGCTGGGATCAACGGCCGATAGCGCAGAGCAACGCTGTAATGACACCATGCGGACGGTGGGTGAACACTCACCGTCCGCATGCTATTCTCCGATGTCGATCTCCGCCGTGCGGACCCGCACCGGGTCGTTGTCGGAAGGGACACCCCCCGATGCCGGCGTTAACCGCCCCCACTGTGCCGCCCCCCTCGCTGGACAACCCGGCAGGTGGCGCGTTCGGCCTCATCTTCACCACGTTGCCCGCGCTGCTGCGGCTGACGTGCGGGCTCGTCGGTGCGGCCGTGGCGCTGTCGGTGCGTACCCCACCGGTCGAGCCGGCGGTGCTGTGGCCCGGCGTGGCCGTGTTGACCGGCTGGTCACTCTTCTACGGCATTCGCGCGCTGCGCCACGGCATCACCCGGGTGTTGGCCGTCGGCGACATCGTGGTCACCGTTGCGGCGTGCCTGCTCATCCCCCAGATGGTGGCGCCTGAGGTGCTGCCCGGCGAGGGCAGCTGGATCGCCGTGCTGGCCAGCACCACGGTTATCAACGCGCAGGCCACGGCTCCCGCCCGCTGGTCGGTGCCGGGAGGGCTGCTGGTCACCGCCGCGTACGTCGTGGGCGCACAGGCCGCCGGCAACGTCACCGAGGCGCGGGCGCACGCCGCGACGCTGCTTGTGCAGACGGGCGTCACGGCGTTGGTGACCGGGGTGATGCGCCGCCGGATCGGTCGGGCGGACCTGGCGTTCGCCGAGCACCAGCGGCTGACCCGGGAGTCTATGGTCGCGCGGGCCGCACGGGAGGCGGAACGCCAGCAGAACCGCGATCTGCACGACACCGTGCTGGGCACGCTGACGATGGTGGGGCTCGGCGCGGTGGCTGGCCCGTCCGTTGCGTTCCGCGATCGGTGCGCCACCGACCTGCGTACCCTCGTGGCGTTGACCGACAGCGGCCCGACGCCCGGCGACGGCCCGGTGTCCCTGGACGGTCGGCTGCGGACGGTGTCCGACCGGCTGCCCCAGCTGCGGGTGCACATGGACCTGGCGGCGTGCGCGGTGCCCGCCGGGGTGGCCGACGCGATCACCGAGAGCGCCTACGCGGCATTGTCCAACGTGGACCGGCATGCTCCCGGCGCGCGGGCCGTGCTGCGGCTGACCCGCGACGCGATGGCCGTCGTGGCCGAGATCGTCGACGACGGCCCGGGCTTCGACCCGGCCACCGTCCCACCGCACAGGTACGGGCTGCGCGAGTCGATCCACGGCCGGATGGCAGCGGTCGGCGGGCGGGCCGACGTGCGGTCAGCGCCCGGCGCGGGCACCCGGATCCGACTGGAGTGGCCACGTGTCGGCTGACCTCGACGTGCCAGCGGGCCACACCGTCACCCGCGGGGCAGCGACTCCGCAGCAACAGTCGGACGCGACGCCGGAGCCCGGCGAGGGGGTGCACGCCGCACCGGCTGCGGTGGCGCGGGCCTCCGATCGCGGAGCCCGGATCGTCGTCGTCGGCATCGCGTGGGTGTGGCACGTGACGATCGGCCTCCCCGCGGTTCTCGGCGTACGCACGGAGTTCGCCGAGCCGGCTGTCGTGCTCGGCTGTTGGGCGCTGGTCGCCGTGGCGGGCGTGGTCGCCGGCGTTTTCCTGCTGCGCGGCACACCGCTGCCGCCGTGGCCGCTGGCAGTGCTGCTGCTCGCCGCCGACGCGGCGGTCTTCGCGGCGGTCGGTGATCGGCACCTGTTCGGCGCGGCCAACTGGGTGTGGAGCACGCTCGGCTGGTTCTTCGTGCTCATGCTGTGGGGCCGCCGGGTCGTCGGGCTTGTCGTGCTGCTGACCACGCACACGGTGATCGCGTTGGTCGCCGTACTCACCCACGGCCCCGACGCCGCCGCCCTGGCCCGCTTCACGATGTACGTCTACGGCACCTTCTCCCTGCAACTGGCCGTCTTCGTGGGCGGCATGACGATCGTCGGGCTGGCCCGGGACCGGGCGGCCACGGCCGCCGCGTTGCACGCGATGGCCGCCGAGCGGGCTGCCGCCGAGCGGGGCCTGCGGGAGCGCCGCGACCGGCTCGCCCTGGCCGGCAGCGCGGCCGGCCGGGTGCTCGGTGAGCTGGCCTACGGTGCGGCCGACCCGGACGACCCGGAGGTGCAGCGGCGCTGCGTACTTGCCGCAGCCCGGTTACGCCGCATGATCGCGGAGTCCGACGACGTACCCGATCCGCTGCTGCACGAGTTGCGGGCCGCCGCCGACCTGGCCGAACGCAACGGACTGCCGATCGACCTGGTCACCATCGGCAATCCACCGCCGTTGCCCGTCGAGATCCGCCGTCAGCTGGCAGACCCGCTCGCCGCGCATCTCGCCGACGCACGGGGTTGGGCACGACTGACCGTCGTCTCCGGCCCCGACGAGGTGGTGGTCAGCCTTGTCACGCCCGACCGGGAGGGGCCGGAGGCGACCGGCCCACCACCTGGGGAGTACGACCACGGGCCGGTACAGCACCTCTACGAACGGGACGGGGACATCAGATGGGCGCAGACCCGGTGGCGGAAGTGACCGGCGATCGGGCGGTCGGGGTGGCGATCGTCGATGACCACCCGGTGGTCGTCGACGGGGTTCGCGCCTGGATGGCCACCGAGCCCCGGCTGACAGTGCTTGCCACCGGCGACGATCCGGACGAGGTGCTGCGGGCGGCGCCGGACGCCGACGTCGTCCTGCTCGACCTGCGGCTGCACGGCCGGATGGCGCTTGACAAGCTGGCCGAGTTGAGTGCCACCGGGCGACGGGTGGTGGTCTATTCGGAGCACACCGATCCGCAGACGATGCTCGCCGCGCTGGACGCCGGGGCGGTGGCGTTCCTGGCCAAGCACGAGGGCCGGGAGCACTGCGTGGCGACGGTGTTGGCGGCGGCGAGCGACCGCCCGTACGTGCCACCGGCGTTGGCCGGCGCGATGGTCGGTGATCCGCGGCCGGACCGGCCGATGCTGTCCGACAAGGAGCGTGAGGCGCTGCTGCTCTGGTTCCAGTCGATGTCCAAGGCGTCGGTGGCCCGCCGGATGCAGATCAGCGAACACACGGTGAAGCAATACGTGGACCGGGCACGCATCAAGTACACCCGTGCGGGGCGGCCGGCCGCCACAAAGGCCGCATTGCTCGCCCGTGCGATCGAGGACGGGCTAGTCCGCCCGGAGGAGATCGGCATCTACCGGTCACAGGCGACGTACGACCGGCCGACCCCCTAACGACCGTCATGACAGCGACCCCCGGATCCGCGAGGCTCGTACGCACAGCCAGCTGACCGGAAGGTCGTGACGATGCACACGGACGCGTCCCCCTTCTTTATCGGTCCACACCGGTTCGACGCACCGGACGACGAGGTGGGTCCCGCCCTGGACCGGCACTACAACATGCGTCCGCTGCCCGGTGAGAACGTGCTCAGCCGACACCGGCTGTTGGTCGCGGGCTGCCTGCTCGGGCCGACAGAGGCCCATCTCGGCTGGCAGCTTCCCGGGCCGGTTTCGGTGACAGTCACCGATCAGCGAATCTGCTGGGTGGGCACCGGTTCGCAGCTGTCCCTCGTCGCCGACGGCACGTCCCGACGCCGACCCCCGGGCCGGCTGGGCGGTCTGATGACCGGCCAGGTCCGCTGGCAGTGGCCGTCCCGGCTGGAGCTTCCACAGGCCGATCCGGCCGAGCTGCTGATCGTCTGCGACGCGCTGCGCACCATCCAGCAGCCGGCGCTGGCCCTCGGCGGGCCGGCCGGAGAGGTCATGGCGCTGGCCCAGCAGATCCGCCGGGCGGTGGCAGTGTTCCGGCTCACCCACCCGGAGCTCGTGGACCTCTCCGCCCAGGAACGCGACGTGCTGCTGCTGCGGGCCGGTCCCGCGTTGCTCGCCGGGGAGAACCGGATCACCCTGCCTGGTTCACTGCCTGTGGAATTCCGCTCCCGGGACGACTACTACCGTTCGGGGCCGGAGCCGACGTCCTGGGACGGGCTCGCAGGCGGCGCAGCATCCGGGCGTCGGTGAAGCCCACGTTCCGCGCCGCAGCCTCCACGGTAGCGCCGTGCCCGATGAGGTGCTCGGCGCGTTCCACGCGCAGCGACTGCTGATAGCCCAGCGGCGTCAGCCCGGTGGCCGCGCGGAACAGCCGGCTCAGTGTCCGCTCCGCCACACCACCGGTGGCGGCCAGCTCGGCCAGCGGCAACGGCTCGGCGTACCGGGTGTCGATCACGTCCTGCACCCGGTGCACCGCGTCGGACAGGTGCAGGCGATGACGCATCATCGCGCTGGCCTGCGGCTCGTTTCCGTTGCGCCGGGTGTGGACGACGAGCGTGCGGGCGATCCGGGCGGCGGTGGCCGGGCCGTGCCGGGTCGCCACCAGGTGCAGGGCCACGTCGATGCCGCTGGCGATACCCGCCGAGGTGACCACCCGGTCGTCGACCACGTACAGCACGTCGCGGGCCACCCGGGCTGCCGGGTAACGGCGGGCAAGATCGTCCTGCACCTCATGGTGGGTGGTGCAGCGTCGGCCGTCGAGGAGCCCGGCGCGGCCCAGCGCGTACGCGCCCGCGCAGACGCTCGCCACAGTGCCGCCGGACGCGTGGTGGTCGGCCAGGCGCCGCAGGTCGGCCGGCGACACCGGCCCCTGCGGGCCGTGCGCCGCCGGCCGCCAGCCCGGCACGATCACCAGGTCGTCCGGCGTCAGCTCGGGCCAGAGCGTCTCGGCGACCAGCGGTACGCCCTGGACGGTGGGGACCTGCTCCCGCTCGGCCACGTAGTGCAGCCGGTAGTCGTGGCCGAGGTCCGCGGCGCTGGAGAAGACCTGGGCCGGCCCAGCGAGGTCCAGCAGGTGCAGCTGCGGGACCAGCAGGAATACGACCTTGGCCATCGGCTCATCTCCGGGCGTCGGCGAGGGCCGCGCCGGTGACCTCGTCGACAGTGCTGATGGTCGCGAAGCGGCCTGCCAACGCGTACTCGGTGCGGGTGATGATCTCCTCGGTGGTCATGGTGCGCGGATCGGCGAGGATCTCCTCGACGGTCGCTGTCTCCGGCACCTCCCGGTGCGGGATGGGGAAGGTCTGCGTGGCGTCGGTGACGAACGTCATCCGGTAGCCGAGGTCCGACCCCACCCGGGCGGTGGTCTCGACGCACTGCTCGGTGCGGATGCCGCAGACGGTGAGGTCGTCCACGCCCGCGGTGGTGAGCAGCTGCTGCAGATTGGTGGTGGTGAACGCGTTGTGGGCGGTCTTCACGAGCGTCGGCTCACCCGCGGCCGGTGTCAGTCCGTCGAGCAGGCGCACGTGGCCACGCGCCGGGTCGAAGACGCCGCCTGTGCCCGGTTCGGCGTGTAGGACCCAGACCACCAGGTCGCCGCGTTGACGGGCGGCGGTGACCAGCCGGTCGACCTGCCCGACGATGTCGGGGTTGGAGCCGTACGCCCAGATGGGGCGCTGCCGGAACGATTCCTGGACGTCGATCACGAGAAGTGCTGCTCTGCTCATGACGTCGATCCTGGTCGGGCGGTGACCGCGACGGCAGACACCATCACGCCCGCTTGCGGAACGATCCGGTCACCGTGCCGACCGTTCAGACGCTGGGGGTACGCCGCTCCCCGGCGGCGTCCATGGCGGCGGCCTCCTCCGGCGTCGGGGCGGTGCCGCCCAGGTGCGCCGGCAGCCACCACGTGTCGTCCGGGCCGGCCGGTGCGTCCGGGTACTCCCTCTGGGCGCGATCGACGAGCGCCGTGAGCCGGGTCGTCAGCTCGGCGGCCAGCAGATTCGGGTCCCGGAAGTCCGCCGGCTCGATCGGCTCGCCGACCAGGATCGTGATGGGCGTGTGCCGGCGGGTCAGGGTGCGCGGGCGACCCTTCGTCCAGAGCCGCTGGGTGCCCCACAGCGCGACCGGCAGCACCGGCACCTTCGCCGAGCGGGCCATCCGGACGGTGCCGCTCTTGAGTTCCTTGACGGTGAACGAGCGGCTGATCGTGGCCTCCGGAAAGACGCCGACGACCTCGCCGCGCTTGAGCGCGTCCACCGCCGCCCGGAACGATGCCGCGCCGGCCTCGCGGTCCACAGGGATGTGCTTCATCCCGCGCATCAACGGCCCGCCGATCCGGTGCTCGAAGACCGAGTGCTTGGCCATGAACCGGACCATCCGGCCTGAGGGGTTCGCGCCGAGGCCGGCGAAGATGAAGTCGAGGTAGCTCACGTGGTTGCTGGCCAGCACGGCCCCACCGGTGCGGGGTACGTGGTGGGCGCCCTCAATGTTGATCTTCAGGTCGAGGACCCGGAACATCGTCTTGGCGGCGGCGATAACGGGCGGGTACACGAGCTCCGGCATCCGCAGAATCTATCGTGCCCGGCTGTGGGTCGCCTGGGCGGCGGCCAACGGCGACGCGGGTTGCCCGCGCCGCCGCTGTTCGGTGCGTCAGTCGGCCAGGTTGTCCAGGTCGAGCCGGCCCCGGGCGAACGCGTCCACCCGACCCCACCGGCCCGGAATGTCCAGCACCTCGATCCGGCCCATCCCCACCGGCAGCCGTGGCTCGACCGCCAGGTGCCCCTCGTGCGGCTCAAGCCCGAGCATGGTGCGCAGCAACAGCAGCGGCGTACCGGTCGACCACGCCTGCGGGCTACACGCCGTCGGATACTCCACCGGGAACTTCGTCAGCTCCCGCGGATAGCCGCCGAACGCCTCCGGCAGCCGCCCGTCGAAGTACGTCGCCGCGTCCAGCATGCCGTTGGCGATTGTCGCTGCCTCCTCGGCGAACCCGTACCGGCGCAGACCCCAGGCGATGAACGAGTTGTCGAACGGCCAGATCGTGCCGTTGTGGTAGCCGATCGGGTTGTACCGGGCCTCCCCCTCGGCCAGGGTCCGTACCCCCCAGCCGGAGAAGAGACGAGGTCCCACCAGGTGCTGCGCGACCTGTTCGGCCCGCTCGCGTTCGACGATCCCGCTCCACAGGAGGTGGCCGATGTTGGAGCTGAGGACGTCACACTGACGGCCTTCCGGGTCCAGCGCGAGCGCGTAGTACCCCCGGTCAGCGACCCACCAGTCCCTGTTGAACCGCTCCTTCAGCTCCGCCGCCTCCCGCTCCAGCTGGTCGGCGAACTCCGGGTCACCCCAGAATTCCCGGGCCAGCCGCGCCGCGCGGATCTTCGCGTCGTACGCGTACCCCTGCACCTCGCAGGTGGCCCGGGGAAAGGGCGGTAGTGTCCCGTCGGAGTAGGAGATCGAGTCCCAGGAGTCCTTCCAGCACTGGTTCTCCAGGCCCGTCTCGGTGTTGCGCCGCTCGTACCAGATGTAGCCGTTGCCGACCAGGTCGGCGTAACTGTCGATCCAGCCCAGCGCCGCCCGGGACTCCCGCTCCAACTCCCTGACCAGGTCGGCGTCTCCGGTCCACCGCTCGTACTCGTCGAGCAGCACCACGAACAGCGGGGTCGCGTCCACCGAGCCGTAGTACGGCGTGTGCGGCTGCTCCTCGAAGGCCGCGGTTTCCCCGTAGCGCATCTCGTGCAGGATCCGCCCCGGGTCCTCGTCCCGGAAGTCGTCGAAACGGGTGCCCTGCAGGGACGCCAGGATGCGTAGGGTCGTCTTCGACAGTTGCGGGGTGAACGGCAGCGTCTGCAGGCAGGTGAGGATGCTGTCCCGGCCGAACATGGTCATGAACCAGGGCAGGCCGGCCGCGGGAAGCGTGGCACCGCCCAGCGACAGCGGCGAGAAGCGCAGCGCCGCAAGATCGATCAAACTGCGCCGGTACGTCGCCGAGACCCGACCGTGCTCACTGTTGACCTTGGGTGCGTCCGCGATCCACTGCTCCAGGTCGTGCTGGAGGGCGAGCCGCTCGTTGCCGTGGATCCGAAGCCCCATCCGCAGGTCCCGGCCACCTGGTCCGATCGCGTGCGTCTTCACGTCGATCGCGGTCTTCCACTGCTCGTTGGGCTCCAGGCGCACTGTGTACGCGAACCCCTTGCTGTCGTAGCGGGCCGTCATCGAGGAGGAGATGATCGTCTCCCGCCGGAAGTTGCCCCGTCGGTAGCCCAACCGCAGCCTGTCCGCCTCGACCTCGGCGTAGATCTCGCCCTTCTTGTTCAGGATCTCGTCCTTGACCTGGAACAGGTCGGCGAAGTCCGACGCCGCGTCCATCCTGATCTCCAGGTCGACGGGCTTCTCGTCGTGGTTGAGGATGGTGAGCTGTTCGCGGAAGCTGCCGCCGACCGCGCGCTCGCGGATGATCGACAACTTCGCGTCCACATAATGCGTCGCCATCCCCGGCACGAGAAAGAACCGCGACTCGAAGTACTGGAGGTCGTCGAAGGAGAGCGAGTTGAGCCGTTCGCCGTTCACCGTCAGCACCCAGGTGGACAAGAACCGGGTGTCCAGGGAAAAGAGCCCGGTCGGCTCGCTCGGCGTCGCCTCGATGTCACCGGTGTCCTCGCAGACCACGAACGTGTTGCCGTCGAGGATCCGTACCGTGTTGCTCTGGCCCATCAGTTCGCCTCCCCCGCGAAGCGGCGACGCGGCCCCCGGGAGTCCGGCGGCCCGGGGAAGATCCGCTCCACCTGAACCACCAGCCGGGCGTCACCCGACACCGTCACGTCACCGCGGAACAGAGCCGCCAGGCCGTGCTCGCGGCCGGAGACGATGTCGTCGAACAGCGCCGGGCTCGTCCCGACCACCGTGTCGGCCTCCCGGTCCTCCTGGGTCACCTGCAGCTGACCGTGGTCGATCGCCAGCAGCCAGTGCCGGGTCTGCGCACCCTCCTGAAGGTCGATCCGCATCGTCCCGGACGCCTTCGCCAGCAAGGGCTCGTACCCCCGTCGCTGAAGGTCCTCGAAGAACCTCGTGGTCGCGTCCACCATCGGGCCCCACTCCTCCCCGTTCACCGGCCGGGATCCCGTCCGGCGCGCTCGCGTCGCGCCCGGCCGGCGTTGCACCTGGACAACCGGGTCCCCGCCAACCCCGCGGTCAACCTCGCCCAGATCGGGTGAGCCGCCGGCGCCGGTCGGTGGCGGTAACGTGCCGGAAGGACACGAGGGGACAGTCCGGGACGGAGTGCCAGATGACGGGGCGGACACCGGAGGTCGACCGGCGCCAGGTGCTCGCCTACCGGGTGGCGGCCCAGCAACTCGATCGCACTGCCGACCGGCGGGCGGGCGACCTGGCGGTGCTGGCGCTCGGTGTACAGGACACGCCGTACGGCGCGGCCCGCCAGGCGCTCGCCACGCGGGGCGCGACCAGGCCGGACGACCGACTGGAGCTCGTCTGGTCCATGCGCGGCGCCCCACACCTGCACCGACGGGCCGACCTGCCGAGGCTCACCGCCGCGCTCTGGCCGCTCACCGACGTCGACGCCACCCGCCGGATGCCGGGGCAGATCAGGGAGGGCGCCCGGCTCGGGCTTGCCGCCTTCCGGGCCACCGCCGAGGCGTTCCAGGCGGTCGTAACAGCCGAGATGGAGCGCGGCGCGGTCAGCCGCGCCGTCTCCGAACTGGTGCCCGCCGCGCTGACCTACGACTGCCAGCCGTGCCGGTCCCGGCACATCTCCGGCGCGCTCTTCCAGCAGGCCGGGCTCGCCGGCGGGGTACGCCTCGCGGTGTCCGGCCGGGCCGCCCGGCTCGCGCCGCTGCCCGACTGGCCCGGCCCGCCCGCCGAGGCGGCGCACACCGCCGAGGTGGTCACGACGTACCTGCGGCTGCTCGGCCCGGCCACCGTGGGCGATGCCGCAGGCTTCCTCGGCTCGTCGGCGACGGAGCTGCGCCGGGCCTGGCCCACCGGCCTGACCGAGGTACGCGTCGACGGCCGGGCCACCTGGCTGCCGACCGACGCGCTCGACGCGCTGACTGGCGCGTCCCCGCCACGACTGGTGCGACTCCTCCCACCGGGCGACCCATTTCTCGCCGGCCGCGATCGTGACCTGCTGGTCCCCGTACGCGAGCACCAGCAACAGTTGTGGCGGCCGGTCGGCAACCCCGGCGCGCTACTGGTGGACGGTGAGGTGGCGGGCACCTGGCGGGCACGGCAGGCCGGAAAGGGCCGGCTGGAGTTGACCGTCAGCCCCTGGTCGACGCTGTCCACCCGGGTTCGACGGGAACTCGACTCCGAGGCCGCCACTGTCGCCGAGGCCCGAGCCGCCACCGACGTTCGCGTCGAGGTCGACAAGCCCTGACGTCGCCTAGGCCTGGCGAGCGGCCCGGGTCGAGACGGCCCCGGGTCGAGACGGCCCCGGGTCGACGAACGCAGCGCCGGCCCTCCCGAGAGGGAGAGCCGGCGCACCCGCGGCGGACGATCAGTTGTTGGGCTCGTCGGCGCTGATGTCGGCAAGCACCGACTGCGGCTCACGCTCCACCGCGAGGTCACCCATCGACACCAGGCCGATCAGGCGGCCGTCCTCGATCACCGGCAGCCGGCGTACGGCGTAGGTGCGCATCAGGTCCGCGGCGGACACCGCGTCGTCGTACTGGCTCACGGTGATCACATCCCGGCTGGTGATCTCCTTCAGCCGGGTCGTGCCGGGGTCTCGGTTCTCCGCGACACCGCGGACCGCGATGTCCCGGTCCGTGACGATACCGACCACGCTGTCTCCGTCGGTCACCACCACGTCACCGATGGCGCTGTCCCGCATCTCCTGCGCGGCGGCGCTCAACGTGTCGTTGCCGTCCATCGTCACCAACCGGGTCGTCATGAACTCTCCGACCGTTGTCATGGTGCTCCCCTCTCGGTGTCGGCACGGCCCGTCTACCCGCCGCCCGGGGCGAGGTAACGCGCGCTGCGCTGCGCCGATCAGCCGCGCGGGGGCATCCCGTAGAGCCGCTCCACGTGCAGGCGCAGCACCACCCGACGCTCGGCGACCATGGCTTGTCGGTAGTCGTCCCAGTCCGGGTGTTCGCCGCGCACCGAGCGGTACAGCCCCACCAGTTCCTCGACCGTCGCATCGCCGGGATCGGCGGCGGGCGTGGTCAGCTCGGCGCGTCCCTCGATCACCGCGTACGCCCAGCCGTCCTCGCTGCTGACGTGGAAGCTCGCCCGCGGGTCCCGACGCAGGTTGGCGGTCTTGGCCCGCCCGTCGGTGACGGACACCCGGATCAGGCCGGCCTCGGAGTCGAAGGCGTAGACCACTGTCGACAGCTGTGGCCGCCCGTCACGCTTGATCGTCGCCAGTACGCCCATCGAGCGGCTGGCGATCAGGTCGGTCAACGCCTGCTGGGTGCTGTCGTCCGGCACGGGCTCCTCCAGATGGATCGTCGGCTTCGTCCCATCCAAGCACGACCGGCCGAAGCACAATCGGCAAGCACAACCGGCCGAAGGACACTCGGCAAGCACAACCGGCCGAAGGACACTCGGCAAGCACGACCCGCCGAGCCGTCGCACCCGTCGCCGGAACGGCACCGCGCCCCCGCCGGTGGCCGGCGAGGGCGCGGTGTGAGCGCGGCAGGTCAGCGGAGTTCGGCGGCGACCAGTTCGGCGAGCTGCACGGCGTTGAGCGCAGCACCCTTGCGCAGGTTGTCGTTGGAGCAGAACAGCGCCAACCCGTACTCGACGGTCTCGTCGGCGCGGATGCGCCCCACGTAGGTCGGGTCCTGACCGGCGGCCCGCAACGGCGTCGGCACGGCGGTCAACGCGACGCCGGGGGCGTCGGCGAGCAGTTCGTGGGCGCGCTGCGGGGTGATCGGACGGGCGAACCGGGCGTTGATCTGGAGCGAGTGACCGGTGAAGACCGGCACCCGGACGCAGGTGCCCGACACCTTCAGGTCGGGGATCTCCAGGATCTTGCGGCTCTCGTTGCGGAGCTTCTGCTCCTCGTCGGTCTCGAACGAGCCGTCGTCGACGATCGAGCCGGCCAGCGGGAGCACGTTGAAGGCGATCGGCTCGGCGAACGAGCGCGGCGCGGGGAATTCCACAGCCGAACCGTCGAAGGCGAGCCCGGTGGCGTTTTCGGCGACCTTACGGACCTGCTCGTCCAACTCGGCGACGCCGGCCAGGCCGGCGCCGGAGACCGCCTGGTACGTCGAGACGACGAGCCCGACCAGGCCGGCCTCGGCGTGCAGTGGGCGCAGCACCGGCATCGCGGCCATTGTGGTGCAGTTGGGGTTGGCGATGATGCCCTTGGGGCGGTCGGCGGCGGCGTGTGGGTTGACCTCGGCGACCACGAGCGGCACCTGCGGGTCCATCCGGAAGGCCGACGAGTTGTCGATCACCACGGCACCGGTTTCGGCCACGCGGGGCGCCAACTCCTTGGCAGTGCCCTTACCGGCCGAGAAGAGCACGATGTCCAGCCCCGCGTAGTCCGCGGTCGTGGCGTCCTCGACGGTCACCTCGCCGCCCCGCCAGGGCAGCGTACGACCGGCGGACCGCGCCGAGGCGAACAACCGCACCTGCTCCGCCGGGAACTCACGGTCCGCCAGCACCTGCCGCATCACGCCACCGACCTGGCCGGTGGCCCCCACAATGCCGATCCTCATGCCCGCGAGGCTACCCAGCCCACCCCCGGGACCGGGAGCCCTTTCCCACCAGTCCCACATCACACCCACTCCCTACCCCGCCTCCGCCGATCATGAGGTTGTCGTCACGACACGCCGGGCGGTGTGACGACAACCTCATGATCAACGCAAGGAGGCGTGTCAGGGTCAGGTGAGCAGGTCGCCCAGGGACGCCGCGACCAACTCGTCGCGGATCAGCGCCGCGTCGCCCTCGATGACAAGGGTCAGCGCTTCCGGGTGCAGGTGGGTCGCTGCCGCTGCGGAGACCTGCGCCACGTCGGCGGAGAGCAGCGCCTCCCGCAGCCGGGCGTGGTAGTCGTCCGGCAGGTCGTGCACCACAAGCGTGGTCAACGCCGACGCGATCGCCCGTGGGCTCTGCAACTCGACAGACAGCTGCCCGGCCCGCCAGGAGCGGGCCACCGCCAGCTCGTCCTCGGTCACTCCCCCCTGCTGGGTACGGGTGATCTCCCCCACTGACTCGACAAGGGCCGGCACTGTGACAGCGGTCTGCACGCCGGAGCTGACAGCGAAGCGGCCGAACCGCCGCGACGAGGCGAACTCGCCCCGGATGCCGTACGTGTAGCCGCGCACCTCACGGATGAGGTGGTTGAGGCGGGAGGTGAACGCGCCGCCGAGCACAGTGCCGGCGAGCGTCATCGGTACGTGGTCGGGGTGCGACCGGTGCGGCGACGGGTGACCGAGCCGCAACGTCGACTGCACGGAGCCGGGCCGGTCCACGAGGATGATCCGCCGGCCGGTGTGCAACGGCACCTCGATCGGGCCGCCCCGCTCGGCCGGGCCACCGCCGGTGCCAGCGAAAGCCGCAGCGGCCAGCGCGTCCAGGTCGATCCGGTCCAGGTCACCGGCGACGATCAGGGTGCCGGGCCGCAGGAACCACTCGGAGTGGAAGACAGTCACGTCCTCCACGTCCAGGCCGGCCACCGAGTCCGGGTCCCCGTACATCGGTCGGCCCCACCGGTTGTCCAGGCCGTACAGGTCCGCGCGCAGCGCCGCGTCAGCGCGCGGCCCCGGGTTGGCCCAGTCCATCCGCAGCGCGGTTGCCTCGTCGTCGCGGACCCGCCGGACGTCGGCCGGGTCCAGTCGTGGCGTCCGGACGGCCTCGGCGAGCAACTGCACGGCGGCGGTCAGCCGGTCCACCGGCACCTGGACGCTGACCTGGAACGAGTCCCAGTCCAGCCCGGTCACCAGTTCCGTGCCGAGCGCCTCGATGGCCAGCGCGTACGCGGTGGCGTCACGCTGCGCGGTGCCCTCCTCCAGCGCCTTGGCAAGCACCCCGCCCAGGCCCTCCTTGCCTGCCTGCTCCCGGGCGGCGCCCGCGTCGAGCAGCAGCAGCGCGACGGCGAGGTTCTGCCCGGGCAGGTGCGCGGCGACCACCTGGCCGCCGGCCACCGTGCGGCGGACCACCGGCGGGAACCGGTACGGGCGAGCGGCACCCGGGCCGGGACGGTCGGCGATCAGCGTCATGCGGTCTCCTCGGGCAGGTAGGTCAGGGTCACCCGGTCGGCAGCGCCGAGCACCTCGGCGGCGGTCTCGGCGATCTGCTCGGCTGTCACCGCGAGCCAGGCGGGCAGCCGGTCGGCGGCCCGGGCGGGATCGCCGAACTGGGTGGTGTACCGGCCGAGCGTGTCCGCACGACCATCCACTGTCGACATCTGCCGCCACCACGCGGTGCTCAGCAACGCCTTCGCCCGGTCCAGTTCGGCGGCGGTCACGGGCACGGTGGCCAGTTCGTCGACGACCTCGGCCAGCCCTTCGGTGAGCCGCTCGGCGCTGATGCCGGGGCGGGCGGTGGCGGTGGCGATCAGCGGTGCCGGGGCGTGTGCCAGATCCACCCCGTACGCGCCGACCAGGTCGGGCTGGGCGATCCGCTCCCCGTCGGCCAGCCGCTGGTAGAGCCGGCTGCCCCTGCCGCTGCCGAGCACTGTGGCGAGCACTGTGAGCACGTCGTACCCCGGGCTGCCGAACGGGTGGCCACGGTGGGCGATGTAGACGCGGGGGGCCGGCACGTCGGCGGTCACCGTCTCCACGGCGGGCGTCCCGGTCGCCGGGACGGTGCGGCCGTCCGGCGCGGGTGGGATGTCCTCGCGGGCGGGCAGGGCCCCGAAGTACTTGTCGGCAAGCGCGAACACCTCGGCGGCGTCGGCGTCACCGACGACGGTGAGGACCGCGTTGTTCGGCGCGTAGTACGTCTTGTGGAACGCCTGGAACGTGGCGAGGTCAGCGGCGTTCAGGTCGGCCATCGAGCCGATGGTCGCGTGATGGTACGGGTGCCCCGGCGGGTAGAGCAGCGGCAGCAGGCGCAGCCACGCGTCCCCGTACGGGACGTTCTCGTAGCGCTGCCGGCGCTCGTTCTTCACCACGTCGCGCTGGTTGTCCAGGGTCTCCTGGGTCAGGGCGGGCACCAGGCCACCCATCCGGTCGGCCTCCAGCCAGAGCGCCAACTCCAGGTGCTCGGCCGGGACCGTCTCGAAGTAGTTGGTGCGGTCCGGGTTGGTGGTGGCGTTGAGTGAGCCGCCGGAGCCCTGGATCAGCTTCATGTGCTCGGTCTTGGCCACGTTCACCGAGCCCTCGAACATCAGGTGCTCGAATAGGTGGGCGAAACCGGTCTGCCCAGCCGGCTCGTGCCGGGAGCCGACGTCGTACCAGAGGTTGACGGCCACGGCGGGTGCGGTGCGGTCCTCGCTCACCACCACGCGCAGGCCGTTGTCCAGTCGGGACGTCTCAATGGGCCAGGGGTAACCACTGTCGGGCATGACACGACGCTATCCGATCTCGCGGGCGGAAAGGTGACGTGTGGTCGGTCGGCGAGCCGCCCGCATCGAGCCCTTTGGTCGGGGTATCGGAGGGGAATGACCGTTACCCCTCCCGCACGCCGGACCGCCGGGCCGGCCGCCACCGCCGTCGAGCGCGCAAGCGCCGCGCTCGGCCGGCTGCGCCGCGGCCGGTTGCTGCATCCGGCCGGTGCGTCGTTCGTCGCCGAGGTGACGATCTGGGGTACGCCCGGACCGCCCACCGGGGTCGGCCTGCTGGACGACCCCGGCCGGTACGCGGGCACGGTGCGGCTCTCCAAGGGCACTCCCACGCCCGGCTCCTGGCCGGACGTGCTGGGCCTGGCACTGCGGATGCATTTCGACAGCGGTCGCTCGTTCGACCTGCTGGTCAGCTCCAGCGGCGCCGCCCCGGTGCTGCGGTCGCTGCCGCTGCCTCGGCGGCGCTTCGCCGGGACGTACAGCACGATCGTGGGTTTTCGGATGGGACGGCGTCGGCTCTGGCTGGCCGCGCTGGCCGACCCCGAGGCTGTCGACCTGGGTCGGAGCCTGGCCGCGGTGGCCGCCGCGGCCCGGACGGACGCGCCGCGACTGGTACTCGCGGTCGCGTCCGCCGTGGGTCCGTGGCGGCCCGTCGGGCAGTTCAGCATCGGCGCCCGGCTGAGCGCCCGGGAGGATGCCGCACTCGCCTTCGACCCGGTGCGCAACCTGCCGCCGGGGATGCGGGCGGCAGGCCCGCTGGCCTGGCTGCGGGACCAGACCTACCGGGGGTCACGTCGGGCGCGCGGCGCGTCCGGTCAGTCCGGCGGCTCGACGGCCACTGTCTGATCCGAGGTACGGCGCTCCAGCACCGTGTCGGGGGCTGCGTTCTGGTCGGCTTCCCGGATGTCCGACTCGGCGAGGATGGCCTCCGCCTGCGCCTCCGGGTCGTCGCTGCCGGCCGCCGCCTCCTCGGGTAGGAGGTGTGCGCGGGACTCCACCCGCTCCTGGTCGCTCTGCTCGTCAGTCATGGCACCCCTGTTACCCCGGCGGTGCGTCCGACACGCGGTGTTCTTGCCGCATCTTGGGACGACGGTCGCCTTGCGCAGCCGGTCGGGTACGCTGGGCTCGTGAGGTGTTCGTATCGATGGTTTAGGCAGCCGGCTTGCACGCCGGTGACTTCTCCATGATCTGACGTCACCGCTGACCAAGCCGGCCCGGGCAGGAGCTCTCGTTCCTGCCCTTTTGCGTACGAGCAGCCGGCTCGACCCGGGCACCGGCCCCGGGGCACGGTCGGCGGAAGGATGCCCCACCGTGACGACCCCTGAGACCGTTCGCGTCAGTGATCAACGGATCGAACGTGTCGTGCCGTTGACCACTCCCGCGTTGCTGCACCACGAGTTGCCACTGGATGCCTCGCTGGCCTCGGCCGTGTTGACCGGCCGCCGTGCGGTGAGTCGTGTGCTGGACCGCGAGGACGATCGCCTGCTGGTGGTGGTCGGCCCGTGCTCGGTGCACGACCCGGCCGCCGCCCTCGACTACGCCGAGCGTCTGCGCGTGGTCGCGGACCGGCTCTCCGACGACCTGTTGATCGTCATGCGCGTCTACTTCGAGAAGCCGCGCTCGACGGTGGGCTGGAAGGGCCTCATCAACGACCCGGGGCTGGACGGCAGCGGCGACGTCAACACCGGCCTGCGGCTCGCCCGCGCGCTGCTGCTCGACGTGCTGCGCCTCGGCCTGCCGGTGGGCTGCGAGTTCCTCGACCCGATCTCGCCGCAGTACATCGCGGACCTTGTCGGCTGGGGGGCCATCGGCGCCCGCACCGTGGAAAGCCAGGTGCACCGGCAGCTCGCGTCCGGGCTGTCCATGCCGATCGGCATGAAGAATCGCCCCGACGGCAGCATCGGCACCGCCGTGGACGCGATCCGCGCCGCCGGTGTGCCGCACGTCTTCCCGGGCATCGACTTCTCCGGCACCCCGGCGATCATGCACACCCGGGGCAACACCGACGGGCACCTGGTGCTGCGCGGCGGCGGCGGCCGGCCCAACTACGACGCCGAGTCGGTGGCTGGCGCGCTCGACCTGCTTCGCGCGGCAGGGCTGCCGGAGCGGCTGGTCATCGACGCCAGCCACGCCAACAGTGGCAAGGACCACCGCAACCAGCCGAAGGTCGTCGCGGACGTGGCCGGCCAGATGGCCGACGGCCAGCGCGGGATCACCGGCGTGATGCTGGAGTCGTTCCTGCTGCCGGGCCGGCAGGATCTCGACCCGACCCGCGAGCTGGTGTACGGCCGCTCGGTCACCGACGCCTGCCTCGGTTGGGACGACACCGCCCAGGTGCTCGAACACCTGGCCACGGCCGTGCAGACCCGCCGGGCCGCCCTGCCGGCCCGCGCCTGACGGTGTGACGGCGGTCACTGACCCGGCCGGAACACCAGTGGGGGTCGGTCCGTTGACAGAGGTGTCGGTGTGTCCAGTGTCCCCGGGCCTCACCTAAATAGCCCTCGCGGAATACCGTTCGGCTGGAGCCGCGTCGTGCCACTCGCCGAGAGGCGACCTGCACACCGACACCAGCGCCGCCCCCGGCCCTCCGGCCGGGGGCGGCGCTGTCTCTACCGCCGCGCGCCGCGCCCCCGCGCCGCGTCCCCGCACCCCCGCGCCCCGCTCCATGACCCCCGCACCCCTCAATGCCTCCTTTGCTCTGCTTCAACCGACGCAACGGCCGGACCCCAAAAGTGGTGCGTGGGTTGAAGCAGAGCAAAGGAGAGGCACAGGGTCCGGTGCGAGCCGCTGGCGCGACGTTTGACCGATTCCGCCCCGGGTAGCTGATCCGCGTGACCGACGACGCATCCGTTACCGGCGAGCCGGACACCCGAGCTCTCGACGACCTGCTCGACGACCTCTACCGAGGCCAGGAGCGGATCACCCAGGCGGACATCTACCGCCGGGCGGTCGCCGCCGAACTCCCGCCCGAACTGCTCGCCCGGATCGACGCCCTACCTGAGGGCGAGTACGCGGTGGACGAGGTAAGCGACCTGCTCGGCGGTTCCGTCGGGTGAGCGACCCAGAAGGGACACCGACATGACGCACCACGAGGACCACGACGAGAAGGTGCCGGCGCTCGGCCAACCGCCGAAGGGCAGGGACACCACGCCCGAGCCGGACTTCGCGAACGAACATGACAAGACGGCAGTCGACCGGGACATCATCACCGGGGCTGACGAGGACGAGCGGGAGCCGGAGTCGCCGCACGGCTGGTCCGGCATGCAGCGCTGACGCATACGTAAGCGGGGGTCGGCATCTGCCGGCCCCCGCTTACGTATGCGCGTTTCAGTCGTCGTGATGCCCACCCTCGGCGGCCTGCTGCGCCGTCGCGTACGCCATCTGGAGGAAATCGGAGGCGGCGACCGCGGTGAGGGCCGTTGCCACCAGCCGGGTCAGCCGGGGAGCAAGCACCAGACCGCCGGTCAGCCCGGTGGCCACCCACACCGCCAGGCAGAACGGGCAGCTCAGCAGCTCCCCGATGGCGTGCCGGGTGGAGCTGCCCGAGTCACGGACCTGCTCCATCACCTCGCCGCTGCCGATCGGCCGGTCGTACCTGGTGAACGGCGCCCGCAGCGGGCTCGTCACCGCGTCCTTGGACAGCAGCCGACTCAGCTTGTGTGTGGCGATGGAGAGCAGCACCACGTCGGCCGGCGCGGGGCGCTCGGGCACCGGCCGACCGGTTGCCTTGACCAAACCGGCGAGCGCTCCGGTCACTCCGGCGTAGGTGCCCATCGCCACCAGGTAGCCGCCGAGCGGCCGGTGTTCGTGTGGCGCGTACGCCCGGCGCAGCCGCGCCACCCTGTGTCGCAGGCCCGTGTCGGTCACCCGTTCTCCTCGCATGTCGTGAAGGTGCGGTATCAGCCGGCCTGGAGGTTGTCGGCGACCTCACGGACGAGGTTGGCCAACGCCTCGTCCGCGAGTTGGTCCGGACCCGAGCCGCCCGCGCCGTCGGTCAGGTCGAGTTCGATCCGCGCGCCGCCGCTGTCCGCGGGTTGGACCCGGAGTTCCGCGGACCAGTCGGTGTCGTCCCAGCGGGCCCGCAGTTCCTCGCCGTCGATCTCGGCGGCGGGGCTGCCGTCGCCGCGCAACGGCTCAGGCAGCCACGCCGAAGCCCGGGACGGGTCGGTGGCCGTGTTGAAGACCACCTCCGGCGGCGCGGACATGCCTCGTACCGCATGGGCCGCCATCAGTCGTCCCGCAGGCGACTCGGGTCGACCTCGCGGCCCGGGTGGCGGGCCAGGTACTCGGTTTCGAGCTCGGCCGTGCGCCGCAGGTGGTTGGCGAGGGCGGAGTCCGAGGCGTGCCGGAGGGTGTCCAGCCGCGTGCGGTGCAGGCTGTGCATCTCGCGGATCAGATCCTCGTCGGTCAGCTCCGTCGGGTCGACGCCGAGCGTTGCGCCGTCGAGATCCGCGCCACCCGGGTCGGCGAACTGGTCGCCGCCCCACTCGGGCACCCGCTGCTCCGGGCTCATGTCCGTGCTGCCGCTGGACGCAAAACCGTCCTCACGTACCGATCCGGTCATCATCGCCCCCCTGGGTTCGTTTGGGCTGGCGTCTAGACGGATGCCCAAAGGCGGTGCCGCCAAACCATCCCGACGACGCGACGACTACGACACGGTGTCGGAGATCGGCACGGTGCCCGGTACCCTCGACGGCATGAGGTGGCTCTGGACCCCGGCGTGGATCGCACGCCACGTGGCCATGGTCGTGCTGGTCGTGAGCTTCCTCGGGCTGGGCTGGTGGCAGATCAGCCGGGCCACCGCCGGCAACAGCATCAGCTGGGGGTACGCCGTCGAGTGGCCGGTCTTCGCCGGCTTCGTGGTCTACGTCTGGTGGCGGGAGGTGCGGCTGGCCCGCCGCAGCGCGGAGGGGGCCGCCGAGTCACCGGCCGACGCAACCGACCCGGCCGGATCACCGGCCGAGGCGACGGCGGCCGAGTCGACGCCGGCCGCGACCACCGGGTCCCGCCCGGCGGTACGCCGGCCGGTCCGGGTGTCCCGGGTGCCGGCGACGGCCCCGCCCGCCGAGGACGCCGACCTGGCCGCCTACAACGACTACCTGTCATGGTTGAACGCCAATCCGGGTGCCCGGCCCGGTGACTACCCCGGCTGAGCCGGGTTCGGAAGGACGGACGACGGTGGGCGCAGCCCTTACCCGGTACCGCGTGATCGCCTGGATCGTGGGCGTCGCGCTGATCCTGCTGGTCGTGATCGGCATGCCGCTGAAGTACGGGTTCGACCGCCCGATCGTGGTGGAGACGGTGGGCCAGGCCCACGGCTTCCTCTACATGCTCTACCTGCTGGCCGCGTTCGACCTGAGCCGCCGGGCCGAGTGGCCGTTGAAGCGGATGCTCCTGGTGATGCTTGCCGGCACCGTGCCGTTCGTCTCGTTCTACGCCGAGCGCCGGGTCACCGGCTGGCTGGACAAGCCGGCAGCGCGTACGCCGGAGCCGGTCGCCAGCTGACCGCGGCCCTGCTGCCGGTCAACGGCTGGGCCGCCACGGGTCGGCCGAGGCGACCGGGTCGACCCAGCCGCCGTACCGGTTGACTTCCCGGGCTCGCAGCAGCGCCCGGGTGACCTGGCCGAACTGCCGCTCGTCGTCGGCGCTGAACAGCAGCACCTCGGCTCCCCGGTGCCACCCCCACAACTCGTACGGCGGTGGGCGCCAGCGGTCGCCGACAAGGGCAAGCGCCGCCGGCAGCAGGAACACCGCACCGAGAATGAGGTACGCGCCGGCGGTCAGCCGTTCCAGGCCGCCGCTGAAGCCGAGCAGCAGTCCGACCGCACCGATCATGGACGCGGTGGCCACGACGGCCCGGACGGCGATCCGGTCGTGCGGGCCCCGGGTGGTGCGCAGGTGGGTCAGGTCGACGATGCGGTAACTGGTGCGGCCGACGGTGAACCGGTCGACGGTGACGATGATGCCGGGTCGCGCGTACAGCAGTGTCGACCGGGCACCGGGCACCGTTCGTTGCGGTCGCGTCGTTGCGCCTTCACGATTCACGGGTCCTCCCCCGAGGGGCGATCGCCGGGGGCCCACCAGCCGCGGGCATCGTTGTCTGTCGACGGGATTCCCGGCTCCGGCCTCCATTGTGTTCGGGCGCCGCCAGCCCACCTGGGCAATTACCGGCTTCCGACAGCTCACCCACCCGGGCGACATCGTTACGAAACAGCATCCATTTCAGGTTTTGTCGGTTATCGCGCCCGCTCATCCGACGGCATACGCCCGGAACGACGAAAGTCAGAAACCAGTCAATAGGCGACAGAAGGGATTCGGCGTCGCCTCCGCGCGGTGTCAACAGCCCCGAGCGCGCCAGGTGGCCCAATGGTCCTTCGCGTCACTCAGCCAACATTCGCCCCTACTTCAACTGCGGGTTTCAGGCGTCCCGGGTTAGGTTGTTCGAGCCGGTCTGGCCCAGTGCCGTCCACCCGGGTGGCCCCAGCCGGTGTCGCCGAGGCGTCAGCAGCGCCGTCGGCGACCGTGGGAGAGGGGCCTTTCGCTCTTGTCATCCCTGAGATATCTGCTGCGCACCGTGGCGCTGGTCGGAATGTCGGCCGCGCTGGTCGCGCCAACGGCGGTGGCTCACGCCGAGCCATCCCCGGCCGACCTGACCCGCCGGATCGAGGCCTCCTCGACCGAGTTGGAGCGGGTCGTGGAGTCGTACAACAAGCTCAACGAGGAGATCAAGGCCAACAAGGCCACCGTGGCCCAACTACAGGCCCGCATCGGCCCGCTGGAGCAGCAGGCCGAGCAGAGCCGGGCCGACGTCGCCCAACTGGCCAACTCCGCATACAAGAGTGGTGGTCTGCGTACCGCGGACGCCCTGCTGCGGCCCGGCGGTTCCGCGGCGCTGCTGGATCGGCTCGGCACGCTCGACCAGTTGACCCGCCAACGGCAGGCACGCATCTCCGGCTTCACCGCCAACCAGCAGCGGTTGCTGGACGAGAAGTCGCGTCTGGACGCCACGCTGGCCCGGCAGGCCGTGCAGGCCCGCGAACTCGCGGCGGGCAAGAAGCGCATCGAGAACGACCTGGCCAAGCTCTACGAACTGCGCCGCCAGGCGTACGGATCGGCCACCGAACGGCCCGCGCCCAAGACGGCGAAGACCGAGGCCAAGAACGTGCCTGCGGTGTCCGGGGCTGCCGGCACGGCGGTGCGCTACGCCTTCGGCGCGCTCGGCAAGCCGTACGTGTGGGCGGCCGACGGGCCGAACGGCTACGACTGCTCCGGGCTCACCTCGGCGGCTTGGCGGGCCGCCGGCAAGTCACTACCGCACAACACGCGCATGCAGTGGGGCGCGGTGAGCCACATCAGCAAGGGCGACCTGCGGCCGGGAGACCTGGTCTTCTACAGCGGGCTCGGGCACGTCGCCCTCTACGTGGGTGGCGGTCAGGTGATCGACGCACCGAGCGCCGGCCGTAACGTGCTCAAACGCGGCATGAACATGATGCCGATCCAGGGCTACGGCCGGGTCCGCTAGCCGGACCCGAATACGGCGAACGGCCGGCGTCCCCCTATCGGACGCCGGCCGTTCGCCGTCATTACTACCAGGTCAGGCTGCCTGCAGCCCCTCCGCGCGGGCAAGCTCACGCAGCCGGCCGAGGGCCTGGATCTCCAGCTGGCGGATCCGCTCACGCGACAGCGAGAACCGCGACGCGACCTCGGTGAGCGAGTGCTCGCGGCCGTCCTCGAGGCCGTAACGGGCCCGCATGATGCCTGCCGAACGGTCGTCGAGGTGGTTGAGCAGACCCTCGATGCGCTGCCGCTCCAGCCCGCTGAGGACGATGTCCTCCGGCGACGGCGCGTCGCTGTCGGCGACCAGGTCGCCCAGGTTGGTGTCACCGTCGTCGCCGACCGGAGTGTCGAGCGACACGGTGTCCTGCGACCAGCGGCGCAGCTCGTTGACCCGCTCGACGGTGACGCCGAGCGATGCCGCGATCTGCTCCGGCTCCGGGTCGGCGCCCAGCTCACGGGTGAGCTGCCGGGCCACGTTGCGCATCCGGTTGACGTCCTCCACCAGGTGCACAGGCAGTCGCACGGTGCGCTCCTGCTGGGCGATCGCCCGGCTGATGGCCTGACGGATCCACCAGGTGGCGTAGGTGGAGAACTTGTAGCCACGCTCGTAGTCGAACTTCTCGACCGCCCGGACGAGGCCGGTGTTGCCCTCCTGGATCAGGTCCAGCATGGGCATGCCCGAGCGCACGTAGCGGCGGGCGATCGACACGACCAGTCGCAGGTTGGCGCGGATGAAGAGGTCCTTCGCGCGCTCGCCCTCGACGACAAGCCACTCCAGGTCGGTCCGGTCGACCCCGTCGGGAACGGCGTCCTCACCGAGCAGGTGCTCGGCGTACAGGCCGGCCTCGATCGCCTTGGAGAGGTCGACCTCCTTGGCGGCGTCCAGCAGTGGCGTCCGGGAGATCTCGTGCAGGTAGACGCCGACCAGGTCGCGCTCCTCGGCCACCTCGTCGGTGCGCATGCCGATGTTCTTGTCCACGTTGCCCACGGTCCCCTCGCTCGCGCCGGTTGCCCGGTTCCTTGCCATTCCCCACGTCGGTCAGCCCCTGGTAACTTCTGCTGTGCCCATCGGTGCTGACACCTACACAACAGATAAGACGTCTCGGGGATTCCATGTCGTGAGTCGAAAGTGTCACGAATGCCTGAGTAGTTGCTGAGAGCGCGATCCATGTTCGCTGTCAGCACCCGCCCGGGTAACTCGCCGCTGGGCACCTCAGACGGGTTGGCGGGTCGACGAAATCGCCGAACGCCCGCACCATGGCAACACCGCCCGCCGCGGGGGCACAGCGACCCGGGTCACCACCGTGCTGCGATCCTGGTCACTGCCAAACACGTACCGGCGGGCCGGTCGGTTCATCCACGAGGGTGTTATTACCCCCCGCCCCGATGAACAATCCGGAGCCCCGTTCGCTTCCCGGTATGCGGGGTCTCAGGAGGCGAGCAGCGCGAGGGCCCCGCGCACCTGGTCGGCGGAGCGCGCCAACGCGGCCCGCGCGGCAGCGACCTCGGCACCGGAGACCAGCGAAACCAGTGCCGTCTTCAGATCACCGTCGGCCTCGTTGAGAGCCCGCCGGCAAACCTCCTCGGAGCATCCGGTCGCCTCCATCAGGATCGAGATCATTCGGCCACGAAGCTTCGCGTTTGTGGCGACCATATCGATCATGAGGTTCGAGTAGACCCGCCCCAGGCGCACCATGACGGCTGTCGAGAACGTGTTCAGCACCAACTTCTGCGCTGTGCCCGCCTTCATCCGGGTCGACCCCGTGACCACCTCGGGTCCGGTGTCCACCCCGATGAACACGTCGACGGACCGGGCCGCCTCCGCCTCCGGATTGGCGCAGAGCAGCACTGTCGAGGCACCCGTGGCGCGGGACGCGGCGAGCGCCCCGAGGACGTACGGGGTGCGCCCGCTGGCCGCGAGACCGACCACCAGGTCACCCGCACGCACACATCCGGCGGCCTCGACCGCACCGCCCTGATCGTCGTCCTCGGCGTCCTCCACTGCCCGCCACATCGCGTCCGGCCCGCCCGCGAGGTGTGCGCAGAACCAGTGCCGGGGCGAGTTGAACGTGGGTGCCAACTCGGCCGCGTCGAGGACGCCCAGCCGACCCGAGGTGCCGGCCCCGAAGTAGTGCACCCGGTGGCCACCGCGCAGCGCCGCGACGGCCAGGTCGACAGTGGCGGCGATCTCGTCGAGCACTGCGGCGACCGCCGCCGGCACCCGCCGGTCGGCTTCGTTGATGACGGTGAGCACGTCCCGGGTCGACATCAGGTCGAGGTCGACGCTCAGCGGGTTGCGCCGTTCCGTGGGGGCGCCCACCCGGACGGCCGGGCGGACGGGCGGTGCTGACATGGTCTCGTCCGGCTCCACCGCACCGGGCGTCATGCCCGCCTCCGGTTGGCACCCACCCGGTGCGACTGGACCGCCTCGGCGGTCGCCTCAAGGGCTTTGCGGGCGCGGGACCTGTTGCGGGCGGCCACCCCGACGAAGAGGCAGTCGACCACTGTGAGCTGGGCCAGCCGGCTGGCTGTGGCACCGGAGCGGTAGGTCGTCTCCCGGGCCGCCGTGGTCAGCACGAAGTCGGCCACCTCGGTGATCGGCGAGCGCGGGAAGTTCGTGAGCGCCACAGTGCTGGCACCCCGCTTACGCGCCTGCTCCAGCACCTCGATGACGTCGGAGGTGGTGCCGGTGTGCGAGATGCCGATCGCGATGTCGCCCTTGCCGAGCAACGCGGCGGACGTCAGCGCGGTGTGCACGTCCGGAAAGTAGAAGGCGATCCGGCCGATGCGATGCAGCTTCTGTTGGAAGTCGGAGGCGACGAACCCACTGGCGCCGGCACCGTAGATGTCGATGCGACCGGCACCGTTGATGGCCTCGACCACCTGCTCGCAGATGGCGGGGTCGAGTTGCTCGGCGGTCTCCTCGACCGCGCGGGCGTCGTTGAACGCGATGGTGGCGATGATCTGGGCGAGGTCGGCGCCGGGCGGGATGTCACCGCCGACGACCCTGGCGTCCGGCGGCTCGACCCGGCGGGCGGCCTCGGCGGCGAGCCGGATGCGCAGCTGCGGGTAACCGTCCATGCCCACCGAACGGCAGAACCGGATGACTGTCGCCTCGGACGTCTCCGCTGCGGTGGCGAGGTCGGTGATCGTCCGCCGGGCGGCGGCGGCCGGATCGGACACGACCAGTCGGGCGACCCGCTGCTCGGCAGGCGACAGCGACGGCAGCAGCCCACTGATGTGGACGATCAGCCCACCGGGCTCGTGATTCGCAGAAATCTTCGGACTCTTCGCCACGGATGAAACTTACTTTCACCAGGCGGAGGCGTCAACCACGACTCCACGTGTTGGGCAAAACACTGCCGAACCGGCCGGGCCCCTCCGGCCAAGGGTGCCACCGTCCAGACAGCACCGCCTCCCCCACCGGGTCCGGCCACCGCACCGTACGGTGCCGGAGGTGCGGCGATCCGGGCCCGGCCGGACCGTACGGCCCGCATGGTCGACCGCACCGGCCAGCCCATCCCCACGAGACGCTAGCGTGACCGCATGGCGGAACGCAGTGTGCTTGTCACCGGAGGCGCGGGCGGGCTGGGCGGGGCGGTCACCAGCACCTTCCTGGCGGCGGGCTGGCGTGTGGTCGTACCCGAGCGGCAGAGTCGGCCCGGGTCGGAGCCGGCGGCCGACGGTCTGGTCCGGCTGGCGGCGGACCTGAGCGACCCCGCGGGCGCGGCCCGCGCGGTCGAGGCCGCCACCGCCGACGCCGCCGCGCCGCTGCGGGCCGTGGTCAACCTCGTCGGTGGGTACGCCAGCGGCGGGCTTGTGCACGAGACGCCGGTCGAGGAGTTCGAGCGGATGCTCACCGTCAACCTGCGACCGACCTACCTGGTCACCCAGGCCGCCTTGCCGCACCTCGTTGCCGCCGGTGGCGGGGCGGTGGTCTGCGTGTCGTCCCGCGCGGCCCTCGCACCGTTCCCCGGTGCGGCCGGCTACGTCACGGCGAAGGCGGCGGTGCTCGCCTTCGCCAACGCGGTCGCTGTGGAGTACCGATCCCGGAACGTTCGCTGCAACACAGTCCTGCCAAGCGTCATCGACACGCCCGCGAACCGGACCGCCCAGCCCGACGCCGACCACTCCCGCTGGGTCTCCCCGGCCGAGATCGCGCCGGTGATCCACTTTCTGGCCTCGGCCGAATCCACGCCGACAAGCGGTGCCACCGTCCCGGTCTACGGACGCGCCTGAGCCACAAGCGGACCGGTGACGACGTGCTCCGAGCGTTGCGCCACCGGCGTGACGGGCGGCCCGTCCGGCAGCGGTGGAGAATCGAACGACTGCGGCACCGGGCCAGAGCCGACGCCGGAGGGCAGCCAGGCCGTGAGGTGCGCACGGATCTGCTCGGTCACCTCATCGGCCGGAAGCCCGGCGTCCACAAGCACGAAGGTCGGATACTCGGGCAGCGTCCGGTACGCCGTGTCCGCCGCGGTGAGCCAGCCCATCGTCTCGTGGTCGGTGCCCCGCCGCTCGATGCGCCGGTACGCCTCCGCCGGGTCGACGGCGAGCAGGAACGTCACCTGCGGCGTCGGGAACAGTCGGTAGCCGGCACGGGCCAGCCGCTCCCAGCGCTGCCCGCCATGCGCCCTGATGCTGGCGTACTGGCAGGCCGAATAGCGATCCATCACCGCAGTGCGACCGGTGAGCACGCAGCTGATCAGGGCGATGGCGATGGCCAACCAGCGCAGCACGGACTCCACAGCCAGGACGCCGTCGCGCCCCACAAGCCGCTGGGCATCCGGACGACCGAGCCGCTGCGCGACCCGGCCGAGCCAGCGACGCCCGCTGGCGTTGCGGCGGTAGGTGGCGGGGCGACCGGCGGCGGTCAGCGCGTCGGCCAGCCGGTGCGCCTGGGTCGTCTTGCCCGATCCGTCGATGCCGATCAGTGCGATGGTGCGTAATCGGGTCCTGCCACGTCGCATCCCCGGTGATCTGGCCACCCTTGACAGGTTATCCGACGCACGCTCATCTCTCCGTGAGGTTTGTAACCCTTCGTCCCCGTTGATCCCCGACCGCCACCTCGCCAGGTGTGGGCAACCGGAATGCCGGGTACGGAAGTTCGATCCAGCCGCCTGTCCACAAACATGACCGACGGGAGACCCAGATGGCCGAGCGCGGGGACGAGAGTCTGGTGCACACCCTCAAAAAGGTCGCCGCCGTGCTCAAGCAGTCCGAGATCCCGTTCGCCCTGGGCGGCAGCTTCGCCGTCTACGCGCACGGGGGCCACTCGAGCGATCACGACGTCGACTTCCTGATCCGTGAGGCCGACGTCGAACGGTCGCTGGAGGCCCTGGTGGCCGCCGGCTTCCGCGCCGAGCGCCCGCCGGAGGACTGGCTCGTCAAGGTCTTCGACGACGAGCGGATGGTCGATCTGATCCACCGGCCGATCGAGACACCGGTGACCGAGGAGACGTTCGCCGACACTGTCGTGCGTCCGGTGGACGCCATCCAGATGCCGGTCCTGTCCGCCACCCAGCTCATGGTGCACAAGTTGCTGAGCTTCTCCCAGCACTACTGCGACTTCGCCCGCGGCCTGCCACTGGCCCGGTCGCTGAGGGAGCAGATCGACTGGGAACGGGTACGCAAGGAGACACAGCACTCGCCGTACGCGGAAGCGTTCCTGGTGCTGCTGGACCGGCTGGAAGTGGTGCCGGACAGCGGCACCCAGGCAGGAGAGGGGACACCGTGACGCACGATCGCGACACCGGCGCCGGGCCACCACCGGACGAGTACGTCGAGGCGGAGATCCAACGGTTGCTCACCGAGGATCCCGCGGTCGCCGAACAGGGGATCACCGTGGTCCGGCGGGAAAGCGCCCTCGTGCTCAACGGCGAGGTGGAGAGCCCACACCGGCGCGACGAGATCATGCGCCGAGTGGCCGAGCGCTTCCCGGACGTGCCGATCACCAGCGACATCGGGGTGATCCGCGCCCAGGCGCCCACGGAGATCGAGCAACTGCCCTGAGGGAGGTTCGATGGTGATCCGGATAGCCGCCGTGGGTGACGTGCATCTGGACGAGGACGTCGTCGGCCGGTTCCGCCCGGCGTTGGAGGAGCTGCCGGACTGCGCCGACGTGCTACTGCTGGCCGGAGACCTGACCCGGCACGGCACCGAGGCCGAGGCGCGCTGCGTGGCGCAGGAGTTCGGTGGCCTCGCAGTGCCGGTGGTGACGGTGCTGGGCAACCACGACCACCAGTGCGACCAGGTGCCACAGGTGGTGAAGGTGCTCGAGGACGCGGGCATCACGGTGCTGGAGGGCAACGGTGTGGTGCTGGACTGCGCGGGCGGCCGGCTCGGCATCGCCGGCGTCAAGGGCTTCGGCGGTGGGTTCGCGGGGCGCTGCGCGAGCGACTTCGGCGAGCCTGAGATGAAGGCGTTCGTCCGGACCACGAACGAGAGCGCGGAGAGCCTCGGCGCTGCCCTGCGCTCGCTGGACTGCGACATGCTCGTCGCGCTGACCCACTACGCCCCGGTGCCGGACACCCTGGTCGGCGAGCCGCTGGAGATCTACCCGTTCCTCGGCTCGTACCAGCTGGGGCAGGCCATCGACTCGGCACCCACAGCGCTTGCCGTACACGGGCACGCGCACGCGGGCACCGAGCGCGGAACCACCCCCGGCGGGGTGCGCGTCCGCAACGTGGCGCACCCGGTGATCAAGCAGGCGTACAGCGTGTTCCATGTCGGCGATCAACTCGACACCGACCAGGTTTCCAGAATCGGCGGGTCGGGTAGTCAGAGGTCATGGAGCTGATTCTTTGGATTCTCGCAGTCGTACTCGTCGTCGCCGGCATCCTCGCGCTGTTCCGCCGGCAGATCCTGTGGGGCATCGTCCTCATCGTTGTCGGGCTGTTGGTCGGCCCGGGTGGTGTCAGCATCTTCAATTGACGTTCGTATCGAACAAAACACCGGGACCCGTCGGGGCCGCCGGCGACCGGAGCTCCGTCCTCCCGACAGGGGCACCGGCCGCGGCGGCCCCGGCGCCGTTGTGTGGGCAGGTGGTGCGCGTGCGGCCGCGCTGCGTCGTCGATGTCCGGCCCAGTGCCGGTTTGACGGGTAGCTGACCGGAAATATCTCGACCATGGAGACAACTCGGCAGGCGCGACCCACCACCGGCCGGCGATCCTGGTTGGCCCTGGCCGGTTTCGCGGCGGCGGTCTTCGTCGCGGCCGCTATCGGCGGGCTGGGTGTTCAGGGCACCACCGACGAGTACGCGAGCCTGCAACAGCCCAGCTGGGCGCCGCCCTCCTGGCTGTTCGGCCCGGTCTGGTCGGCGCTCTACGCGCTGATCGCGGTGGCCGGTTGGCTGGTCTGGCGGCGCGTCGGCTTCTCCCCCGCCCTCTGGGCATGGACCGCCCAGTTGGTGCTCAACGCGATCTGGACCCCGCTGTTCTTCGGCGCGGGGCAGTACGGGCTGGCGTTCGCGGAGATCGTGCTGATGTGGCTGGCGATCGGGGTCACCGTGGTGCTCTTCGCCCGGGTGTCCCGGGTCGCGATGGCGCTGATGCTGCCCTACTGGGCCTGGGTCACCTTCGCCGCCGCGCTGAACCTGTCGATCTGGCAGCTGAACTCCTGACCCGCGTCGGGTCTCCGGCCGGCGGTGCCAGCCGGAGACCCTCATCGCACCGTCAGCAGCGGGGCACGTTCGGGATGTAGCCGTCGTAGCCGGTGTAGACGTACGCGTCGGCGATGAAGCGTCCGCTGCCGATGCGGTCCCAGATCGTGCTGGTGCCGTAGGTGCCGGTGACGCTCGTGCCGCTGGTCTGGCAGGCGATCGTCACCTTGGCGCCGTCGGCGACGGTGCCAACCGAGGCGTACCCGGTGCCCGGGCCGGAGCGCACGGTCAGCGGCGTACCGCTGGTGTCGACGGTGCCCGAGCCGGTGCCTGAGCTGCAACCGTTGCCGCTTGTGTAGTTCTTGGTGCCCCAGTAGAGCGCCAGGCTGCCGTTGAACCGGACCTGGATGTCGCTGCCGTTGAGGCGCTGCTCGTAGTGCAGGTGCGGCCCGGTGGATCCACCGGTGCTGCCGACCCAGCCGATGACCTTGCCGTAGCCGACCGTCTGCCCGACCGAGACGTTGAAGCCGCTGAGGTGGGCGTAGTAGGTGGTGTAGCCCCCGCCGTGGTTGATCCGGACGTACTTGCCGTAGCTGGTGTTACCGAGGTTGGTCACCACGTCGACGGTGCCGGGGGCGCTGGCCACCACCGGATCGCCGGCGTCGTCGGTGCGGTTGAAGTCGATGGCGTACGCCGGGCTGTGCCCTGACCGGGTCTGCCCGGACCAGGTCTGGCCGCAGGGGAACGGCACCCTGAAGGTCGGCGCGGCCATCGCCGGGCTGACCGGCGTGAGGACTCCCGCGACGAGCACAGCCGTCGCCAACAGGCTCATCCACCTCTTACGCATACAGCACCTCCTATGTTGAAAACCTTCGATGCAGTGGGATCAGCCTGACAGATATCGCCAATCTTCGAAAGAGGGCTGGGAGCGTGCCCAACAAGGGTTTCAAGGTTTCTGGATTGTTACTCGCTCGTGTCTGACTGGGGGTGGACCAGATCGGATGCAAGCGCTTACATGTGTGCACGCCCAATCGGACCGGCGCCGGGTCAACAGCACGACCGCGCCGGCTAGGAAGGAGGACGGCATGGCGGTCTTCACCAGACCACGCCACGCCTTCGTGATCGCCGGTGTGCTCGGGCTGGCGCTCAGCGCCACCGCCTGCGGCACCGGTGACGACAAGAAGAGTGACAAGGCGGGCTCCGCGGAGTGCGCCCCGTACGAGAAGTACCAGGGCAACGACGGCAAGAAGGTCTCCATCTACGCGTCCATCCGCGACGCCGAGGCCGACCTGCTGGAGCGTTCGTGGGCCCAGTTCACCGACTGCACCGGCATCGAGATCAACTACGAGGGCAGCGGCGAGTTCGAGGCGCAGCTCCCCGTGCGGGTCGACGGCGGCAACGCCCCCGACATCGCCTTCGTTCCCCAGCCCGGCCTGGTGAAGCGCTTCGCGGACGCCGGCAAGCTGAAGTCCCTCGGGGCCGACACCAAGGCCATGGCCGAGCAGAACATGCCTGCCGACTGGCTGAAGTACGGCACCGTCAACGGGACGCTCTACGGCGTGCCGCTCGGCGCCAACGTCAAGTCCTTCGTGTGGTACTCGCCGAAGACGTTCAAGGAGAAGGGCTGGGAGGTCCCGACCACCTGGGAGCAGCTCATCACCCTGAGCGACAAGATCGCTGACAGCGGCATGAAGCCGTGGTGCGCGGGCGTCGAGTCCGGTGACGCCACCGGCTGGCCGGCCACCGACTGGATCGAGGACGTGCTGCTGCGTACGCAGACGCCCGACGTCTACGACCAGTGGACCACCCACGCGATCCCGTTCAACGACCCTCGGATCATCGACGCCGTTGACCGCGCGGGCACCATCCTCAAGAACGACAAGTACATGAACGGCGGCTTCGGCGGTGTCAAGAGCATCACCACCACCTCCTTCCAGGAGGCGGGCGTGCCGGTGACCAACGGCAAGTGCGCGATGCACCGCCAGGCGTCGTTCTACGCCAACCAGTTCCCCGAGGGCACCAAGGTGGCCGAGGACGGCGACGCGTTCGCCTTCTACTTCCCGGCCATCGACCCGGCCAAGGGCAAGCCGGTGCTGGGCGCGGGCGAGTTCGTCGTCGCGTACGCCGACCGCCCCGAGGTCCAGGCGGTGCAGACCTACCTCGCCTCCGGTGAGTACGTGAACAGCCGCGCGAAGCTCGGCAACTGGGTCACGGCGAACAACAAGCTGGACATCGCCAACGTCGCCAGCCCGGTCGACAAGCTCTCCGTCCAGATCCTCCAGGACAAGAGCGGCGTGTTCCGCTTCGACGGATCCGACCTGATGCCGGCCGCCGTCGGCGCGGGAACGTTCTGGAAGGGCATGGTCGACTGGCTGAACGGCAAGGCGACCGCCCCGGTGCTCCAGGGCATCGAGAGCAGCTGGCCTAAGTGATCCCGGCGGTGGCCCGGCCCGCGCTCAGCGGGCCGGGCCACCGACCGCACGGACCTTCAAGGGAGGGTTGATGGAGTTCGACTTCGCCGACGAGCAGCCGAAGCTCCTCATGCTGATGTACGGGCTGGTCGCCTTCGTGGTGGTGGTGGGCGGTCTGCTCCTGCTGCTCGACGTCGTACCGGCCTGGTTCGCCAAGCGGCGGGAAGCGCAACTCGTGGCGGCCTCGACGAGTGGAACCCCACTCCCCCGCCGCCCGAAGCAGCGCGAGGGCTTCTTCGCGTTCTTCTTCCTGCTGCCGACGCTGCTGCTGCTCGCCGTCGGCCTGGTCGTGCCGGCCATCCGTACCATGCTGCTCTCCCTGATGGACGGCAGCAGCACCAACTGGGTGGGGTTGCGCAACTACGGCTGGATGTTCTCCGACGACTCGATCGTCCGGGTCCTGATCAACACCCTGGTCTGGGTGGTCCTGGTCCCGCTGGTCGCGACCGCCTTCGGCCTGATCTACGCCGTCATGGTGGACAAGGCCCGCTTCGAGGCCATAGCCAAATCGCTGATCTTCCTGCCGATGGCGATCTCGTTCGTCGGCGCCAGCATCATCTGGAAGTTCGTCTACGCCTACCGCGGCGAAGGCGACCAGATCGGCCTGCTCAACCAGATCGTGGTCAGCCTCGGCGGCGAGCCCAGGCAGTGGTTGCTCGAATCACCGCTGAACACGCTCCTGCTGATCGTCATCATGGTCTGGATCCAGGCCGGCTTCGCCATGGTGGTGCTCTCCGCCGCGATCAAGGCGATCCCCGGCGACATCGTGGAGGCCGCCCGGCTCGACGGCGTCAGCCCGTGGCAGATGTTCTGGCAGATCACCATGCCGAGCATCCGACCGGCGCTGATCGTCGTGGCGGTGACCCTCACGATCGCCACGCTCAAGGTCTTCGACATCGTCCGGACCTCGACGAACGGCAACTACGACACCAGCGTGATCGCCAGCGAGATGTACAACCAGGCGTTCCGGTACGGCCAGAACGGGCAGGGCTCCGCGCTCGCGGTCTTCCTCTTCATCCTGGTCATCCCGGTCGTGATCTACCAGATCCGCAACCTCCGTCAGCAACGGGAGGGCTGAGATGACCACCGCAACGCCGACCGTCGCCGCCGGCACCCAGAAGACCGACGCACCGAAGACCACAGCAGGGCGGGTCCGCAAGCGACTGAACACCCGTACGGCCACCCTGGTCTCCATCGTCATCGCGGTGGTCTGGACCATCCCGACCTTCGGCCTGTTCATCTCCTCCCTCCGCCCGGAGGACGAGATCAAGACGACCGGCTGGTGGACGGCCTTCACCAACCCGCAGTTCACGCTGGAGAACTACCAGCAGGTCCTGTTCGGGCGGTCGTCGTCATCGGGGCAGCTCGCCAGCTACTTCATCAACTCGCTGGCCATCACCATCCCGTCGGTACTCTTCCCGCTCGCCTTCGCGGCCCTGGCCGCGTACGCGCTGGCGTGGATGAACTTCAAGGGACGGGACTGGCTCTACATTGCGATCTTCGCGTTGCAGATCGTTCCACTGCAGATGGCCCTGGTGCCGCTGCTGAAGTTCTTCTCCACAGGCGTCAGCCTCGGCGGCATCACACTGATGCCCGCCTGGGACCTGGTGGACGAGCAGAAGTTCGCCCAGGTGTGGTTCGCACATACCTGCTTCGCGCTGCCGTTCGCCGTCTTCCTGCTGCACAACTTCATCTCGCAGCTCCCGGGGGACCTGATGGAGGCCGCCCGCGTCGACGGGGCGAGCCACCCGAAGATCTTCCGCACCATCGTGTTGCCGCTGATCACCCCGGCGCTTGCGGCGTTCGGCATCTTCCAGTTCCTCTGGGTCTGGAACGACCTGCTTGTCGCGCTGATCTTCGCCGGCGGCGGCAACGAGACCGCCCCGCTCACGGTTCGGCTGGCCGAGATGGCCGGCACGCGGGGCAACGAGTGGCAACGGCTCACCGCCGGCGCGTTCGTGTCGATCATCGTTCCGCTCGTCGTGTTCCTGTCCCTCCAGCGCTTCTTCGTGCGAGGTCTGCTCGCCGGCAGCGTCAAGGGCTGACCCGCTCGCCCGCCGCCGCCTGGCCCCTCGGGCGGCGGCGGGCGCCGCGTACGAAGCGGGGGAACCGTGACGAGGATTGATGATGTCGCCCGGTTGGCCGGGGTCTCCACGGCCACCGTCTCACGGGCTCTACGCGGGCTGCCGACGGTCTCGGCAGCCACCCGACGCCGGGTGCTCGCCGCCGCCGAGCAGCTCGACTACGCGGTTTCACCGAGCGCGTCCCGGCTTGCCGGAGGCCGTACCGGCACCGTCGCGGTGGTCGTCCCCCGGATCACCCGCTGGTTCTTCAGCACCGTGGTCGAGGCCGTCGAGGAGTACCTCCACCAGTCCGGCTACGACCTGCTGCTCTACAACCTCGGCGGCCGGGAGCAGGTCCGCCAGCGGGTGCTGCGTACCGCGAATCTGCACAAGCGGGTGGACGCCATGATGCTCGTCGCCACTCCGCTGCGCCCGGCCGACCTGACCGCGCTGGCCACCCTGGACCTGCCGGGGGTGACCATCAGCTCCGGCAGCAGGGTGCCCAACTGGCCGTGCGTACGCATCGACGACGTTGCCGCCGCGCGGGTGGCCACCCGCCACCTGCTCGACCTCGGCCACCGCCGGATCGCCCACATCTCCGGCGACCCCGACGACGAGTTGGCGTTCACCACCCACATCGACCGGCGTCGCGGCTACCAGGCCGAGTTGAAGGCCGCCGGCCTGCGACCCGACCCGAGCCTGGACGTCGAGTCGTCGTTCACCATCGACGGCGGCAACCAGGCGGCCACCGAGTTGCTGGCCCGTGGTGAGCCCCCGACCGCGATCGTCGCGGCCTGCGACGAGATGGCGATGGGTGCGATGACCGCGCTGCGGGATGCCGGGCTGCGCGTACCGCAGGACGTCAGCGTGATCGGCATCGACGACCACGACCTCGCCGGTGTGCTGGGGCTCAGCACCATCGCCCAGCCCGCCGCCGAGCAGGGCCGGCTGGCCGCCCGCATGCTGCTGGACCCGCTCGGGGCGCGCAGCATCGGCCCGGTCGTCGGCCAGCGGGCCGGAGACCCCGACACGCCGGTGATCCTGCCCACTCGGCTGGTGGTCCGCGAGTCGACAGCACCGCCCCGGGCACACTGACATCTCAATGTTCTGCCGCCGGTCGGCGGCTGGCGGCGACGCGGCCGGCAGCCGCGCCCCCGCCCGGCGGTCCACCCACGGCTCGACATGGGAGATCATTCTGAACACCGACCCGACCCAGCAGACCCCCTCCGGCGGCCCCATCACCGGCTGGTGGACCGAGGCCGCCATCTACCAGATCTATCCCCGTTCGTTCTCCGACTCCGACGGCGACGGGATCGGCGACCTGCCGGGCATCACAGCCCGCCTCGACCACCTTGTCGAGTTGGGCGTGGACGCGGTGTGGCTGTCCCCGTTCTATCCGTCGCCGCAGGCCGACGCGGGTTACGACGTGGCCGACTACCGGGACGTCGACCCCCTGTTCGGAACCCTCGCCGACGCGGACAAGCTGATCGCCGAGGCCCGCTCCCGCGGTCTGCGGGTGATCGTCGACCTGGTGCCGAACCACACCTCCTCGGCACACCGTTGGTTCCAGGCCGCGCTGGCCGCCGCCCCGGGCAGCCCGGAGCGCGCCCGGTACGTCTTCCGGGACGGCCTCGGCCCGACCGGTGACCAGGCGCCGAACGACTGGCAGAGCGTCTTCGGCGGCCCCGCCTGGACGCGGACTGTCGACCCGGACGGCCAGCCGGGCCAGTGGTACCTGCACCTGTTCGACACGGGCCAGCCGGACCTCAACTGGGACAACCCCGAGGTGCACGAGGAGTTCCTCGACGTCCTGCGGTTCTGGCTGGACCGCGGGGTGGACGGCTTCCGCGTCGACGTGGCACACGGCCTCGTCAAGCAGGCCGACCTGGCCAACTGGCAGGAACCGCAGGAGATCCTCTCCGGCCAGGACGTGGACAAGCCACGCCCGCCGATGTGGGACCAGGACGGCGTCCACGAGATCTACCGCCAGTGGCGGCAGGTCCTCGACGGCTACCCGGGCGGGCGTGTGCTTGTCGCCGAGGCGTGGGTGGAGCCGGCCGAGCGACTGGCCCGCTACGTCCGCCCGGACGAGATGCACCAGGCGTTCAACTTCGAGTACCTGCTCGCCGCCTGGTCCGCGCCGGCCCAGTACGCGGTGATCACCCGCTCGCTGGAGGCGACCGATTCGGTCGGGGCGCCGACCACCTGGGTGCTGTCCAACCACGACGTGGTGCGGCACGCCTCACGGCTCGGTCTGCCGATCGGCAGCGGCCGGCCCAACGGCATCGGCTCCGACGACCCGCAGCCGGACGCCGCGCTCGGCCTGCGCCGCGCTCGGGCGGCCACCCTGCTGATGCTCGCCCTGCCCGGCTCGGCGTACCTCTACCAAGGTGAGGAGCTGGGCCTGCCCGAGCACACCACGATGCCCGACGAGGCCCGGCAGGACCCGACCTGGGCGCGCAGCGGGCACACCCAGCGGGGCCGGGACGGCTGCCGGGTGCCGATCCCGTGGGAGGCCGACGCGCCGTCGTACGGCTTCGGGTCGACCGACGCCAGTTGGCTGCCGCAGCCCGCGTCCTGGGCCGAGTACGCCCTGGACCGGCAGCGCGGCGTCGCCGGCTCGACGTACGAGCTGTACCGCACGGCCCTGCGGCTGCGCCGCGAACACGGGCTGGGCCGCGGCACGCTGGAGTGGCTGTCCTCCGGCGACGAGGTGCTTGCCTTCCGCAACGGCGAGCTGACAGTGCTCACCAACTTCGGCGACGCGCCGGTGCCGGTTCCGGCAGGGGCCGAACTCCTCGCGGCGAGCGCACCGCTGGACGACGACGGCGCGATCCCGACCGACGTGACCGTCTGGCTGCGCGCCTGACCCCGACCCACCAGCCCCCGCCGATCCCATGCTCGTGACGGGACGGCGGGGGTGGTCGCCGCCGCACACGAGGGCGGCTCAGAGCCGGTCGGCGCGGCTGTGCAGCAGGTCGTGCACGTTGTCGATGTCCGCTGGCGAGGTACGCGAGGCGAGCCAGTACATGATGCCGGTCGGGATGAAGAAGAGCTGGAACGCCGCCAGCCCGACGGCGAAGTTCAACGGCGGCGGGAACGCGGCTCGTAGCCCCTGGAAGGCCACCCCGACCAGCCCGTTGCCGGCCGCCCGCCCGACGCCGTTGACGAGGTTGCCGAGGCTGTAGACGGTGCCCCGGTGCTCCGGCGGGTTGACGTCGGCGATCAGCGCGAACCAGTTCGGCGAGTTGGCCGAGGTCAGCGCGAGCGCCACCACGGCGGTGAGCAGGCTCAGCCCCACCGACGGTTCGGTGAACACGCTGGACAGCACAGCGCCGATCACCGCACCGCCACCGGCACCGTCGGGCACGTCGATGGTCACCGGCACGAAGAACAACACCAGGTAGAACGGCACGGCCGCGAGAATGCCGACCGCCGCGACAAGTGCCCGGCCCCTCGGGGTACGCCGTTGCAGCGCGTCGCCGACCAGCCCTCCGACGATGGAGAGCACTCCGCCGAGCTGGAACAGTGTGGCGAAGACGCTGCCCACCACCACTGCCGTCGACGGCGAGTAGCCCTGCGCCTCGGCTCGTTCGGCGAAGAGCACCGGCAGCCAGACAAGTGAGCCGAAGGCCGCCTGCGCGGTCAGACCCTGCAGGATGAGCCAGAGGTTGGTACGCCGGGCCAGGATGCGCGGCAGATCGGCCCGGCTGATCCGGTAGTCGTAGTCGGCACCGGCGTCCAGCGCCCGGGCCAGCTCCGGTTCGCTCTGGCCGCGTCGGATGTCGTAGGTGAACAGGTAGGCCACAGTGGCGACCAGGCCGACCACGGTCAGCACCCAGAACGGCCGCCGCCAGTCGGTGGCCCCGAGCAGGCCGCCGACGAGCGTTCCGGCAAGCGTGCCGACCCCCTGCGACAGCCCCCAGAAGCTCATCACCAGCCCGCGCCGGGTCGGCGAGATCAGGTCGGTGACCACCGAGAAGCCCACCGAGCCGACCGCGCCGAGACCGACAGCCCCGACCATCTGTGCGGCCAGGAACGTGAGATAACCGCCGGCGAGGGCGCTGCCACCGGTGCCCGCCGCCCAGAGCAACGTGCCCACCATGAGCAGTGGCTTGCGGTTGGTCCGGTCACCGACGTACGCCCAGCCGACAGCTGCCACCGCGCTGACCAGGAAGCTGACCGCGGTCACCAGACCGAGCAGCCGCCCCGGCACGTCGAACGCGTCGGAGATCGGGCCGTACAGCGGCGGCACCAACCCGATCGCCACGTTGTCAAGCGAGGCGAGGAGCACGAACACCGCGACGCTGTAGAACCGGTGCGCCGGGCCCCCGCCCCAGCCGTGCAGGCGTCGCGCCCGGCCCGGGGCGGGCCCGCCACTGGTCACGGTCATGACCGGCAGCCAATCAGACTCCGCTGAGGCGGTCGTCACGCGGGTGGGTGCCGGTCAGCCTCGCACCGGCACCCACCCGCGTCGACCCGATCGGTCAGCGCCTGTCGAGGACCATCCCCCGTGCGGCGGCGTACTTCTCACGAACGGCGGGGACGGGCTCGGCCGCGTACTCCTCGGTGCCCTCGACCGCCCAGTTGGGCGGCTTCGGGCCGCCAAGGGCGACCCAGGCGGCCTGGCGGGCGGCGCCGTCGGCGACGTATTCGCCTGGCGGCGGGACGACCACCGGGCAGCCGAAGACCTGCGGCGCGATCCGGCGGACCGCCGCCGACCGTGCGCCGCCGCCGACCAGGATGACGCGCCGGGCGGTGGCGCCCTGCGCGGTCAGCGCGTCGAGGCCGTCGGCGAGCGCGCAGAGCATGCCCTCCACGGCGGCACGGGCCAGGTGCGCGGGCGTCGACGTGCGCAGGGTCAGCCCGTGTACCGCGCCGGTGGCAAGCGGCCGGTTGGGCGTCCGCTCGCCCTCCAGGTAGGGCACCATGACCAGCCCGTCCGCGCCGGCCGGCGCGGAGAGCGCCAACTCGGCCAGGCGGTCGAGGGTGACGCCGAGCATCGCGGCGGCGGCGTCCAGCACCCGGGCGGCGTTGAGCGTGGCGACAAGCGGCAGGAAGCGGCCGGAAGCGTCGGCGAAGCCCGCCACCGCACCGCTCTCGTCGGCGGCCGGCACGTCGGCGACGCTGAACACGGTGCCGGAGGTGCCGATCGAGACGATCACGTCACCCGGCCCGGCGCCGACGCCGAGCGCGGCGGCGGCGTTGTCTCCCGTGCCCGCGCCGAGCAGCGCGCCGCCCGACCCGCCCAGGTCGTCGGCCAGCTTTCCCGCCGACTCCGCCGGCCCGAGCACCTCGGGCACCACCACCTGCCGGCCGAAGCCCCGCTCCAGCAGGTCCATCCGGTATTCGCCGGTGGCCGGCGACCAGTAGCTGGTGCCGCTGGCATCACCCCGGTCGGTACGCAGCGCGCCGAGCCCCGGTGCGCCGGCCAGCCGCCACGTCAGCCAATCGTGGGGCAGGCAGACGGCCGCCACCCGGGCTGCCCGCTCCGGCTCGTGCGTGGCCAGCCACCGCAGCTTGGTGAGGGTGAAGCTGGCCACCGGCACACTGCCGGTGGCCTCGGCCCAGAACCGACGCCCGGCCGCGCCGCCGCCAGCCTCCTCGATCAGGTCGGCGGCGGCGTCGGCGGAGCGGGTGTCGTTCCACAGCAGGGCCGGGCGGACCACCTGCCCGGCCTCGTCGAGGCAGACCATGCCGTGCTGCTGGCCGGCGACGGAGACCGCCGCCACGTCGCCAAGCCCGCCGGCCTGCTCGGCGGCGCTGCGCAGCGCCTGCCACCAGGCCTCCGGATCGACCTCGGTGCCGTCCGGGTGCGGTGCCCGGCCCTGCCGGACCAGGGCACCGGTCTCCGCGTCCCGGATGACGACCTTGCACGACTGAGTGGACGAATCAACGCCCGCGACCAGCGGCATGGCGGGGCCTCAGCGGGCGCCGAGCAGGTGCTCGACGGCGAGCTGGTTGAGCCGGACGAAGGCGAAGCCCCGCGCGGCCACCGCGTCGACGTCGAACTCCTCGAACGCGGACCGGTCGGCGCGCAGGTCGTCGTACCCCTCGCCCGGGTTGAGGGTCGGGGTGCTGAGCTCGCCGACCTTGCTTGCGGCGAGCGCCTCGACCACCTCGGGGTCGGCGCGGAACGCCGCAGCCCGCTCCTTGAGCAGCAGGTAGGTGGCCATGTTGGCGGCCGCCGACGCCCACACACCGTCCATGTCCTCGGTGCGGGAGGGCTTGTAGTCGAAGTGCCGGGGGCCGTCGTAGGTCGGGCCGCCGTTGGGGCCGCCGTTCTCCAGGAGGTCCACCAGGGCGAACGCGTTCATCAGGTCGCCGTGGCCGAAGACCAGGTCCTGGTCGTACTTGATGCCGCGCTGGCCGTTGAGGTCCAGGTGGAACAGCTTGCCCTGCCAGAGCGCCTGGGCGATGCCGTGGGCGTAGTTGAGCCCGGCCATCTGCTCGTGGCCGACCTCCGGGTTGAGGCCGACCATCTCCGGGTGGGCCAGCTGGGAGATGAAGGCGAGCGCGTGCCCGACCGTGGGCAGCAGGATGTCGCCGCGCGGCTCGTTGGGCTTGGGCTCCAGGGCGAAGCGCAGGTCGTAGCCCTGGTCGATGACGTACTGGGTGAGCAGGTCGACGGCCTCGCGGTAGCGGTCCAGGGCGGCCCGGACGTCCTTGGCGACGTCGTACTCGGAGCCCTCACGCCCGCCCCACATCACGAAGGTGCTCGCGCCCAGCTCGGCGGCCAGGTCGACGTTGCGCAGCACCTTGCGCAGCGCGTAGCGGCGGACGTCGCGGTCGTTGCTGGTGAAGCCGCCGTCCTTGAAGACCGGGTGGGTGAAGAGGTTGGTGGTGACCATCGGCACCACCAGGCCGGTCTCGTCGAGGGCCTTGCGGAATCGCGCGATGTGCGAGTCGCGGGTGGTGGCGTCGACACCGAACGGGATCAGGTCGTCGTCGTGGAAGGTGATGCCGTACGCGCCCAGCTCGGCGAGCCGGTGCACGGCCTCGACCGGGTCGAGCTCGGGCCGGGTCGCGTCACCGAACGGGTCGCGGGCCTGCCAGCCCACGGTCCAGAGCCCGAAGGAGAACTTGTCGGCGGGGGTGGGGCGGGGTGCCATGAAGGACCTCCGGGGTGGTGGTGGGTGATGGTGTCCGGTATTTGTTCAGCGATTGAATTATTTGCCCGCAATATGGCACTGTCAAGAGGTGAGCCCCACCCACGCCCCGGCCGGCGCCGCCCGTCAAGGGAGCCTGCGCGAACTCAATCTCGCCCTCGTGCTCGGTCGGATCGCCGCCGCCGACCGTCCCCCTTCCCGCGCCGACCTGGCCACCGCCACAGGCCTGACCCGGGCCACCGTCTCCGCGGTGGTCGAGGACCTGCTCGCCGGCCAACTGGTGAGCGAGGCCGACCCGGCGCCCCGCGCCGGCGCCGGCCGACCGGCCCGCGGGCTGGTCCTTGCCGACCAGGGCCCCGCCGGGCTGGGTCTGGAGGTCAACGTCGACTACCTGGCGGTGTGCGTTGTCGACCTCGCCGGCCAGGTACGCCACCACACAGTGCACCGCGCCGACCTGCGCCCGGTGGCACCCGCCGACGCCCTGGCCCAACTGGTCACCCTGGCCGGGCAGGCCCGCGCCGACGCCGCCCGGCAGGGCCTCACCCTGGCCGGCGCCGCGCTCGCCGTCCCCGGCCTGGTGGACGACGCCGGAGTGGTCCGGCTCGCACCGAACCTCGGCTGGCAGGACGTACCGGTTCCGACCCTGCTGCGGGGGCACCCTCCGCTCACCGATCAGGTGCCCGGCGTACCGGCGCTGGTGGTCGACAACGAGGCAAATCTCGCCGCGCTCGGCGAACTGCACTCCGGACCCCCGGGGCCGGCCAGCTTCCTGCACATCTCCGGCGAGGTCGGCATCGGCGCGGGCATCGTGCTGGACGGCGCGCTGTTCCGGGGCGTCCGGGGTTGGAGCGGTGAGATCGGGCACCTCCCGGTCCACCCGCAGGGGCGTCCGTGCCGCTGCGGCGGGCGAGGCTGTCTGGAGCAGTACGCCGGTCAGGAGGCGATCGTGGCCGCCGCCGGGCTGGCTCGCGCGGAGCTTCCCGCCGACACCGCAACCGTACGGCTGGCGGAGCTGGCCGAGGCCGGCGACCCGGACGCCCTGCGGGCGCTGCGCGACGCCGGCACCGCGCTCGGTGTCGCAGTCGCCAGCGTGGTCAACCTGCTGGACCTGGACACCGTGGTGCTCGGCGGAGGGTACGCCCCGCTTGCGCCCTGGCTGTGCCCTCCGGTGCTCGCCGAGATCGCCGCTCGGGTGCTCACCGCCGCCTGGTCACCGGTCACGGTCCGACCGTCGACCCTCGGCCCGGAGGCAGCCTCGGTGGGCGCCGCCGGATCGGTGGTCCGCCACATCGTGGGCCGACCCGCCGGCTGGCTGACCCGTTCCAGCTGATCACCGCCCGCACCCTGGGTGTCCGTCACAAGGGCTCGGTACGCTTGCTGTCGGGCAACGATCCGCGGGCGAGGATTGCAGGAGCAGCATGCGTAGAGGGCGTCAGACGCAGGCCGGCGTCGGGCGGTGAGCACTACCCGACGCGACGGCGATGCCGGCCCGGTCAGCGACGAGGGGCAGACGCCCCACTCCGTCCAGCAGCCCACCGGCGGCCCACTTCCGGCCGACTCGCCGTTGGCCCGCGAGCTGCTCGACGGGCTCGGCGAGGCTGTGCTGACAACCGACAGCGCCGGCCGGGTCACCCTTGTCAACGCCATGGCCGCAGAGCTGCTCCCGGAGATCGCCGCGGGCACCGGGCTGCCCGGCTGTCCGATCGCGCCGCTGGCCCGGGCGGTCACCGACGGCGCCGAGCACTTCGACGCCGAGCACCGTGGCCGGCAGCTGCGCGGCTACCGCCGACAGCTCGCCGGCAACCGGTACGCCTGGTACGTCAGGGACGTCACCGAGGAGCACGCCCGCGCCGACGCCCTGCTGGCCGAACGCTCCCGCACCGCGTTCCTCGCCCAGGCCGGCAGCCGGCTGGGGCTCTCCCTGCACCGGGACCAGACCCTGCGGGTCACCACTACCCTCGCCGTGCCGTACCTGGCCGACGCCGCCGTGGCACTGCACCGCGCGCCGGCCGAGCCGCACACCCGCTGGACCCGGTACGCCGAGGGGGCACCTGCCCCCGTCACCGGGCGCGTCGGGCCGGAGCTGAGCGCCGTCGTCCCCGGCCTCGCCGAGGCGCTCGACGGCACGCTCGCCGAGCCGTGCCTGTGGCGGGACGTCACGTCCGACGGCCTGGCCTCCGTACTGCCGCCCGACTTCGACCCGCCCGGTGCCGTGCTGGTCTGCCCGATGCGCGGCGCGGGCGGCCCGGCCGGCGCCCTGCTGCTGATCCGGCGCAGCGGCCGGGCCGGATTCGACCCGCGCGACGTCGAACTGGCCCGCGAGTTCGCGGCGCGAGCGGGCGCGGCACTGGCCACCGCCGAGTTGTACGGCGAACAGGCCCACCTGGCCCGCGTGTTGCAGACCAGCCTGCTCCCGCCGGAGCTGCCGACGGTGCCGGGCGTGAGCATCGCCGGGGGCTACCGGTCCGCCGGGGACACCCTGCGCATCGGCGGAGACTTCTACGAGGTGTTCCCGCACCCGCGCGGGGCGCTGTTCGCCCTCGGCGACGTGTGCGGCAAGGGCGTCGGCGCGGCCGTCCTGACCGGCCGGGTCCGCCAGTCGTTGCAGACGTTGCGGCTTGTCGAGCAGCGCCCGCTGGAGCTGATCCACCTTCTCAACCGGGCGCTCTTCGACGCCCCCGAAGCGGCACGGCGCAGCCAGTTCACCACCCTGCTGCTCGGCTCGCTGGAGCGCGGACCGGCCGGGGTGGACATCCGGATCGCCGGTGGCGGCCACCCGGCGCCCCTGCTTGTCACCGCCTCCGGCTCGGTCACCCCGGTTCCGGTCGGCGGGATGCCGGTCGGCGCGCTCGCCGACGCGCGGTTCGCCGAGACCCGGGTGCATCTCGACCCTGGTGACCTGCTGCTCGCGTACACCGATGGGGTGACCGAGGCGCACGGCGGGCCGATCGACGTCGAGATGTTCGGCGAGCACCGGCTGCGCGCCGCGCTCGCCTCGGCGGCCGGGCTGCCCCCCGCCGTGCTTGTCGACCGGCTACTCCAGCTCGTGGACGAATGGCTGGGCGGGCAGGCCCACGACGACATCGCCATGCTTGCGGTGTGCGCGTCGACGCCGACGTGACCGACCTCCGGGGCCTGTCGGATCAGGCGGTCCGGGCCACCGGCGGCTCGCCCGTGGGCCACTCGCGAGGGCTGCCCACCTGCCCGTCGGTGTCTGTCGGCCCGCCCTGTCGCATCGTGCGCGACGGCCGGTCGGGGGCCGCCGGCCAGTCCCTCGCCCGGCTGGTGGGCCGGTCCGGATCGCGCGGCCACCCGGCCGGGTCGTCCCCGTCGGCTGGCCAGTCGCCCGACGTCGGCGTGGTCTGCGCCTGCTGCCGGCGGGCGGCCTCGTCGAAGTCCTGCATCCCGCGCAGCAGCGCGGTGCGCCCTGCCGGGCTCATCGCGCCCAGGACGGCGGCGAGCCGCGCCTGGCGGTCGGCCCGCAGCTCCGCGAGGAGCCGACGTGCCTCCGGGGTGAGGTGCAGGGAGATCTCCCGCCGGTCGAAACGGCCCGGCTCGCGTTCCAGCATGCCTGCGGCGACCAACCTGTCGCAGAGCCGGCTGGCGGAGCTGAGCAACATGTCGAGCTGGGTGGAGAGCCGGCGCAGGTTGATCCCGTCTTGGTGCTCGACCACCATCACAGCCCGTAACTGGACTCCGGAGAGCCGGTTGGCGGTCGCCTCCCGGGCGGAATCCCACACGCTCAGCAATGCACCCGCCGCCGCGTCCAACGCGGCGGCCATACTCGTCTCGTGGTCCGGTGGACCGGGCAGTTCGGCCATGGTGGCCCGAGACTACTCCGAACCCGCTGGTGGTTGAGCTTGATCAAGGAGCCCTGATGAACGAACCGGTCAATCGGGCACGACGTACCCTCAATGAGACGCCCGCCGACCGCCTCGTGAGCGGGGTCGAGGAGGTTCTCTCCGAGGCGTACGGGATCAGCGACGTCGAGCTGTACCAGGTCGACTACCGACTCTCGGAGCTACTGCCGCTCACCGAGGGTGACCCTCTCCGAGGTGCCGGGCACCCCGCGTGGCGAGTTTTCGACCACCAGTCGCCCCTGCGGGTCGACGACACAGCCTGGCTGCCGGTCAGCATGCGCGGCGAGCGCCGCGGCGTACTGCGCGTGGCGCCGGTACCGGCCGACCCGACAGTTCTCGCGGACCTGGCCGAGATCGCTACCGCGCTCGCCCACGAACTGGACGCCGTCTCCCCCGGCACCGACGTGTACAGCGCCGCGCGGCGCAGCCAGCGGCTCACCCTGGCCGCGGAGATGCAGTGGGACCTTCTGCCCGGCCGCAGCCGGATCAGGCCGTCGTTCAGCCTCGCCGGGCAACTGGAGCCGGCGTACGCGGTGCGGGGCGACAGCTTCGACTGGTCCGACGACGGGCAGCGGCTCTGGCTGTCCACAGTCAACGGCACCGGCGAGGGTGTCGCGGCGTCCCTGCTCACCTCGCTCGCCACCCACGCGCTCCGCAATGCCCGCCGGGCCGGGCTGGGTCTGGCCGACCAGGCGGCCCTCGCCGACCAGGCCATCTACGACGAGTACCGGGGCAAGCGGCACCTGTCCGTCCTGCTGCTGGAGCTGGACCTGCGATCCGGGACGATGACAGTGGTGGACGCGGGCTCACCCCGGCTGGTCCTGCTGCGCGGCGGCGAGGTCACCGAGCAGCCGCTGGAGGCGCAGTTTCCGCTCGGCATGTTCGAGGCGACCGACTACCGCGAGCAGACGTTCACCCTGGAGCGCGGCGACCGGCTGTTCGTGGTCAGCGACGGGGTGGTGGAGGCCACCGGGCGGGATGTGCGCTACGGCGAGACGGCCCTCGACCGGTTTCTGCGCCGGACCGGGCCGATGGAGCCGCTGGACGCCGTCCGCTCACTGATCGGTGACCTGCGCGCGTTCGTGGCCGGCGACCTGATCGACGACGCCGTTGTGGTCTGCCTGGACTGGACCGGCCCGCAGCCGTGACCGGCGACGGTCAGTACGCGCCGCGACTGTTCAGCACCGCACCGACGGTCTTCCAGAGGATGGTGAGGTCGGCGGCGAGGGACCAGTTCTCCACGTAGTAGAGGTCGAGGCGGATGCCGTCCTCCCAGCTCAGGTCGGATCGCCCGCTGACCTGCCACAGCCCGGTCATGCCAGGCTTGACAAGCAGCCGGCGTGCGACGTCGCCGTCGTAGCGGGCCACCTCCGAGGGCAGCGGTGGGCGCGGCCCGACCAGGCTCATCTGGCCCAGCAGCACGTTCACCAGCTGCGGCAGCTCGTCCAGCGACCACTTGCGCAGCAGCCGACCGACCCGGGTGACCCGTGGGTCGTCGCGCATCTTGAACATGAGGCCGTCGGTCTCGTTGCGGGCGGTCAGCTCGGCGAGCAGCGCGTCGGCGTTCACCACCATGGTCCGGAACTTGTAGACGCCGAACTCCTTGCCGCCCCGGCCTACCCGGGTCTGCCGGAACAGCACCGGACCCCGGCTGTCGAGTTTGATGGCAAGCGCGATGACCGCGATGACCGGCAGCAGCAGCGCCAGGGCGACCGACGACACCGACCTGTCGACGAATCCCTTTACCAGCTTGCGCGCACCGCGGAACTCGGGCGCCTCGACGTGGATCAGCGGCAGCCCGGCGACCGGGCGGGTGTGGATCCGGGGGCCGGCCACGTCGGTGAGCGCGGGTGCCACGACGAGGTCGACACCTGTGCCCTCCAGCTGCCAGCCGAGCCGGCGCAGTCGGGCGGCGGTCAGCTCGCCCGAGGCGGTCACGGCCACCGTGTCCGCGCCGATCGCGGTCGCGGCCTCCGGAATGCCCCGGAACGACCCCACCACCGGTACGTCACCGAGACGCTGCGCCACCGGTGCCAGCAGCGCGTCCGGGATGCACGCGCCGACCACCTGATAGCCGGCGTACGGCTCCCGGCGCAGTGTGTGCACCAACTCCAGAACATGGGCGGTGTCACCGACCACGAGCACCTTGCGGGACCAGCCGAACCCCCGGGACCGTGCCCGGTGCAGACGTTTTCGGGCGGCGAACCGGGCCACCTCCAGCCCGACGGTGCCCACCGCGAAGGAGATGCCGAGGAAACCCCGGGAAACCCCGACGTCGGCGATGTATCCGGCGATGGCTATCGCCCCGGCCAACCGCAGGCTTGCGGAGCTGACCCGCCGGTACTCGTCCGCCCCGTAGCCGATCACCCGGTCGTCGTAGCAACCAAGCGCCTTGAGCGAGACCAGCCAGGCCAGGACCAACCCGGGCGCCACCAGCACGTACGGGATCTTCGAGCCGCTCGGCTCCTCGTCACCGAACCGCGCGACGTACCCGACGAGCAGGGCGATGGTGAGGATGGCGGTGTCCAGCACCACCAGGACCCGGATGTAGGACCGCTCGTCGGCGCGGGCCATCAGCCCAGCCGGGCGGCCATCCGGCTTCGCGGACGCGCTGGCGGGGGTCATCAGTGTCGTGGCGGTCACTGGCCCTCCCCACTCTGTTCAGGTCGGCCCGGCCGATGGGCCGCACCGAGGCGGACCGAGAAACCGGGGCGGCCGGGCGGACCGACAATGCCGGGACACGTCGACATCCTGCCCTGATAACTATGACTGCCGATTGATTCCGACGTATTGCCGTCACTTTTCTTCAACTCAGCGGTTACAAAGGGGCCCGCCGTGCCGGATCGGCGGTCCGGCAGGCTCCCTGTGCTGTGCGTCGGCTCAGCGCGGCGCCGGGGGGCGGCGGGCGATGGCGCTGAGGAAGATGCTGCCGATCTCACTCGGGTCCTTGGTGACGAAGACGTCCCCACCGGTGACCTTGGTGATCGACTCCAACTCGGCCTTGCTGACGCCCTCGCCGATACCGATCATGATGACCTGCACCGGACGCTCGGGGTCGGCGATCTGCTTCAGCTTGGCCAGCAACTGCTGCTGGTTGAGCCCGTTGTCGTCCTCGTTCTTACCGTCGGTGAACAGCACGATCGAGTTGACGCGGCCGGGCTGCCAATCTTCCTGGACCGCCTGGTAGGCGGCCAACATGGTGTCGTAGAGGCCGGTGTCGCCGTCGGACGGCTTGATCGTACCGAGGGCCGCTTCGAGCTGACCGCGCTGGCTCGACAGCGGGCCGATGGGAACCAGCTCACGGTAGTCGCGGTTCCCGACGAGCTTGGTGGAGAAGGTCCACAGGCCGATCGCCCAGGAGTCGTCGAAGAGGCCGAGGCCGCGACGCGCCGCGTCAACGGTGACCTCCTCGCGGCTACGCCTGTTGGCGCTGGGCACCTCTTCCTTCATCGAGCCGGAGACGTCGATGACGCAGAGCATGCGGCCGGACTGGGTGGCGATCGACCAGCTGGAGACGACACGCTGTATCGCGGCCGGGTCTAGGCCGCCTGCCGCCGTGCCGCCTGCCGCCGGCTCCGCCGGCGCGGTACCCGACGGGCTCGGGGCGCCCTGCGGCGCGCGGAAACCGGCACCCCAGTTGCCGTCCGGCCCGCGCAGCGACTGCGCCGCCAGCCGGTCCCGGAACTTCGGGGCGGTGAGCAACTCGAACAGCACCTTGGCCGCCGACGCCTTGGTCGGCTCGATGCCGGGCAGAACCGCGTACGGGTAGTCCAGCGGCATCGGCGCCGGCTCCATGTAGAGGGCGGCGAGCGGCACCGGCGGCTGCTTGCTGTTGTAGGCGATCACGTCTTCCTCGGACAGCGCCGCCGCACCGAGGCCGCTCGCGATGGAGGTCGGGTCCGTGGCGGTCGGGAAGCGTGCCACAAGGTCGCTGCGCAGCGACGAACGGCCCGTGGCCAGCGCCCGCAGCGCACCGACGGTGTTGCGTTGGGTGTCGCCGCCCGCCGCGCTGGCAGCGGCCGTCAGCGAGAGCAGACCGGACAGACCGGCAGCGTCCCGGGTGGGCTCGACGATCCCGGTACGCAGCGGCTTGCTGCTGTTCACCTGCTTGAGGAGGTCCGCCCAGGTGAACTTCGCGTTGGGCCAGCCCAACCGGGTGGCCACCGGCTCGGGCATGGCGACGACGACGGGGCTGCGGGCGATGGAGGCGCCGTTTGTCGGAGCGAAGGCTGTCGCGTCCTTCTTGAGCCGCAGCAGCCAGGTCGACGAGTCCGGCACCCAGACGTCCGGGGTGACGGCGGTGCCGCTGGCCTGCCCGACACCGGCCAGGACGGCACCGTGCTTCGCAGCCACGACGGCGGCCACGTCGACCGGGTCGGACGCCGAGACGTCGACGCGGATGCAGGTGGGGCCGACAGCGGCACCGTCCTTTACCCACTGGGACGCGGCGGCGTCGACGGCAGGCGCGAGCTCGGCGGCGACCGCCACCGCGAGTCGGATCTCCCCGGAGCAGTTCGGCTGGATCAGCTCCTTGTAGCCGAACCACGCGCCGGTGGTGACGACGAGAACCGTCGCCATCGATCCGACGACGGCGAGGTGGAGTTTCGAACGCATGCGATGGCGGCCTGCTGACACGCTGACCATCTTGCGTATTAGGTGCCGTCTCTGCCACAACCGTTCGGACTAAAGTTACGCAGGAGAAACAGTTGATCACCGTTTAGCGACACAGAGTGATGAAGCCGCCCCGAGCCGTCGTCAAATCGGCATCGTCTTCACGTCTCGCCCTCCGATGGTTCGGCTCACGGCAGCACACAGGTCGGGCTCGGCACCGCCACGGGCTCGCCGACCGGTGCCGGGATGCCGGTGCTCGCGTCCAGCCGGAAGACCCGCACCATGTCCGCGCGCTCGTCGGCGACGTACAGATGCTTACCGATCAGTGCGAAGTGCCGGGGCCACTCACCACCGGTGTCCACCTCGGCCACCAGCTCGGGCAGCTCGCCGGCCAGGTTGAAGACGGCGATGGTGCCCACCCCGCGGTTGGCGACGTACAGGAATCGGCCGTCCGGGCCGACCGCTACCTCCGACGGCTGCACGTGCCCGGTCCGGTCGCTCGCGTCGACCCGGCCACGCTGGTGCAGCGCCCCGTCGTCGTCAAGCTCGTACGCGGTCACAGTGGCGTCCAGCTCGCCAACCAGGTAGCAGCGTCGCCCGTCGGGGTGGCGTGCCAGGTGCCGCGGCCCGGTGCCGGGCGCCGTGCGCGCCCGTGGCCCGCGCGGCGTCAACCGGCCGCTCGCGCCGTCGAGGTCGTACCTGTAGACCGAGTCGGTGCCCAGATCCACAGCGAGCAGCGGTCCCGCGCCCGGGTCCGGGGAGACCATGTGGGTGTGTGCCCGGTCCTGGCGGTCCGGGTCGGGACCGTGCCCCTCGTGCACCACGAGGTCGGTGCGCTCGCCGGGTACGCCCTGCGCGTCGAGCGGAAAGACCGCGACGCTGCCGCCGCCGTAGTTGGCCGCCACCAGGTGCCCACCGTCGGGCAGCACCGCCAGGTGGCACGGCTCGGCGCCACCTGTCGAGTGGCTGCCGAGCGGGTCCAGCGAACCGTCGGACCCGACCTGCCAGGCGCTGATCGCCCCGTCGGTCACCTCGTTGACCGCGTAGAGCACCGGCTGACGGGGGTGCCGAACCAGGAACGACGGGGACTCGGTGACCGCCACAGTGCCCAGCGGGGTCAGCGCCCCCGTGGCCGGGTCCCGCAGGGCCGCCACGATGCCACTGCCACGCCCTCCGCCCTGCGCCGTGTAACCGCCGATGTGGACGACCTCGCCCTGACCACTCACGCCCCACCCCTTAGCCGGCATCCTCGGTAGATCCAATCAGAGCTGCCCACGATGCCGGCCGGCTAACCAGCTTTCCGGGCCCGGATCGCCGACCATCGGCTCTCCGCGCGAGCTGACCGCCGATCCGCCGCCCGCGCGGAGGCGGCTCAGGCGGTCGGCACCGGCTCACCACGCTGGCGGGCCACGTGCTCGACCAGGGAGATCAACACCAGCTTGCCGGACTGCCGGTCCCGGGCGTCACAGAGCACCATCGGTACGTCCGGATCGAGGTCCAGCGCCCGACGTACGGTCTCCAACTCGAACCGACGGGTGTCGTCGAAGCAGTTGACGCCCACCACGAACGGGATGCCGCGCTGCTCGAAGTAGTCGATCGAGGGGAAGCAGTCGGCCAACCGTCGCGTGTCGGCGAGCACCACAGCGCCGAGCGCGCCGAAGGCCAACTCGTCCCACAGGAACCAGAACCGGTCCTGACCCGGGGTGCCGAAAAGATAGACCTGGAGGTCCTCGTTGATGGTGATCCGGCCGAAGTCCATCGCCACCGTGGTGGTCGACTTGCCCTCAACGCCGGAGATGTCGTCGGTGCCGATCCCGGCCCCGGTCAACACCTCCTCGGTCTGCAACGGGCGGACCTCGCTCAACGCGCTCACCAGCGTCGTCTTGCCGGCACCGAAGCCTCCGGCGATGAGGATCTTCAGTGCCAGCGGGATGGTGGTGCGAGTGCCCGCATGGTCATAACGCACGGAGTCCACTGACCACCGCCTTGAGGATGTCGTCGTCGGGAAGGTTGCCGTCGGCCGGCGGCTCGTGCACCGCGACCAGGCCCTGAGCGAGAAGATCACCGAGAAGCACCCGGATCACACCGACCGCGAGGTCCAGCTCGGCTGCCAACTCGGCCACCGAGACCGGCCGGCCGGCGAGCGCGACGAGCCGCCGGTGCTCCGGGAGTAGCTGCGGGTGGGCTGCCGGATCGAAATCCGAGGCGGCCAGGACGAACGCGACAAGGTCGAACCCGACGGCGGAGCGTACCCGTCCGCCGGTGAGCGTGTACGGGCGCACGACCGGGCCCGCGTCGCCGTCCAGCCACTCGTGCTGGGGCGCGGGCGGCTCAGCCCGCATCACCGGCACCCGCCGACGGCCGAGCCGGCGCGCTGAGGTTCTCCCCCACACGGATGACAAGCATCGCCATCTCGTATGCCACCAGGCCGATGTCCGCGTCCGCGTCACTCACCACGGCCAGGCAGGCACCCTGCCCGGCGGCCGTGACGAAGAGGTACGCCGACTCCATCTCCACAACGGTCTGCCGGACCGGACCACCGTCCACGTGTCGGCTGGCACCCCGGGCCAGGCTGGAGAAGCCTGCGGCGAGCGCGCAGAGGTGCTCGGCGTCGGAGCGGTCCAGCTCGGTGGAGGAGCCCATCAGCAGCCCGTCGGCGGAGAGCACCACCGCCTCCCGGGCGGCTGGCACCCGTTGCACCAGCTCGTCGAGCAGCCAGTCGAGGCTGGCGCCCTGCTTCGTCGTCTGTCGCACTAGGCGTCCCTCTCAGTCTCGGTCTGGGGTTCGGTGGTGTCCCGGTCCGCAACGGCACGGTCCGCCGGAGCTGCCGTGGCCGGCGGAGATCCGGTGGCCCGGCCGCGGGCGGTTCCCGCCTGAAGTGCCGCCATGACCCGGCGTACCTCCTCCGGCGACCGGGGCGACGGCGTATCGGCGACCGTCGACCGGGGCACTGCGGCGGGGGTACGTCGTCGCACCCGGCGGGGCAGTCCGTCCAGGTCGTCAGGTGTGTCGTCCGAGGGCGCCCCCTCGACGTCCGGCCCGGTCGTGCCCGACCCGACGGCTGCCGAGGCGTTGGCGGCCGAGGCGTCCGGCCCGTGGGCGGGCGAGGCGGTGGTGGGCGGTCCGATGGCGGCCACGGGCGGGCGGGCGCGGTTGGGCCGGGGTCGGGGCACTGTGCCTCGGCGGGTCGGTCGCAGTGCACCGGGCGCGGAAGTCGGCGCGGTGAGGTCGGGCCCGGCCGGCGGCTCGGCGGTGACCAGCTCGCTGGGGATCAGCACCACGGCGGTCAGCCCGCTCTCCCTGCCGGGGCGCAGCCGGACCCGTACCGCGTGCCGTGCCGCCAGTCGGGCCACCACGAACAGGCCGAGTCGCGCGCTCTCGGTCGGGTCGAACTCGGGCGAGCTGGCCAGCCGGGTGTTGGCGCTCTCCAGCGCCGCCTCGGACATCCCCAGCCCCTGGTCGGTGATCTCCAGGGCGTACCCGTTGGCCACCTGCTCCCCCGTCACTGTGACCCGGGTGTCCGGCGGCGAGAAGGCGGTGGCGTTCTCGATCAGCTCGGCCAGCAGGTGGATGACGTCGCCGACCGCCCGGCCGAGCACGCCGGCCGGCTGCACGACGGTGACGTCCACCCGGTCGTACGCCTCGACCTCGGAGATCGCGCCGCGAACCAGGTCGACCATCGCGACCGGGTTGCGCCATCCTCGGCCCGGCGCGGAGCCGGCAAGAATGACCAGGTCCTCGGCGTGCCGACGGAGCCGGGTGGCCAGGTGGTCCACCTGGAACAGTTCGGCCAGCTCGTCCGGGTCCTCGGCGCGGCGCTCCATCCGGTCCAGCAGGTGCAACTGCCGGTGCACCAGGCCCTGGCTGCGCCGGGCGATGTTGAGGAACACCTCGTTGAGGCCACGGCGCAGGGTGACCTCGTCCACCGCTGCCTGTACGGCGGTGCGCTGCACCTGGGTGAAGGCCCGCCCGACCTCGCCGATCTCGTCGTGGCCGTACTCCAGCGGCGGCGCCTCCCGCGCGACGTCGACGAGCTCGCCACGGCGCAGCCGGGTCACCACGTCCGGAAGGCGGTGCTCGGCCAACTCGAGCGCGGCGGTACGCACTCCGCTGAGGCGCCGGACCAGCGTGCGGCCGACACGCACCGCCACCAGCACCGAGACCACCACGGCGACGAGTCCGAGCACACCGGCGGCGGCCAGCCGGAGCAGGATCCGGACGGCCATCGGCACCGAGCGGTCGGTGAGCCCGTCGGCCTCGGACAGCTCGAAGTCGCGCAACTGTTGCTGTACGGCGTCATGGCTGGCCTGCCATGACGCCGCGTCCACCGGTGGACGCCCGGTCCGGCTGGCACCGATCAACGCGTCCTGCATGGCGCGCAGGCTTGTGAACTCCGGAGTCTCGGTAAGTCGTTGGTACGCGACGCGCCCGGCCTCGGGCAGGTCGGCGACCGCGCTCTCGCTGAGCCACCGCTGGTTGCCGATGGCCTGCACGAGTTGGGTGTGCTCGCCGTCGGCGAACCGGCCGGCGGTGAACGCGCCGGCCAGCAGGGCGTCGGTCTGGCCGAGCAGTTCCCGGGAGCGCCCCAGCGCGGTGAGCGCCAGCGCCTCTCGGTTGATGTCGGGATCGGGCAGATCCGCCATGGCGGAGAACGCCTGGAAGGCCGCGGTGACGATGCCACTGTAGAGGCCGAGCGCGCCGGCACGGTCCATCATGCGGTCGTCGATGAAGTTCCGGCCGCTCGGCAGGGCCGCCAGTGCGGTGACCAGCCGGTCGATCCGGTCCTCCAGGACGTCGTCGGCGGCGTCGCGCAACGCCTCCCCGTCGATCCGGTGGCGCAGCTCGGCGACCGCCCGATCGGTGCGTTGGCGTTGCTCGGCCAGGGCCGGCAGCACGGTGGTGCCGGCGAGTTGCACCACCGACAGCCTGCGTTCCCTTTGCAGCTCGGTGACCACTGCCTCACCGGGGCGGCCCAGGTCGTACAGCAGGGTGCGCGCGGAGAGCAGATCCAGTGCCGGGCCGAAGGTCAACGTCGTCGCGAAGATCCACAGTGCCAGCAGCGCGGTCACCGGCGCGACGACCAACGCGGTCAGCTTCGAGCGGATCGGCCAGTCGCGGGTTCTCATCAGACCTCGCCCGTACAGGGGTGGCAGGAGTGCGCCGGCACCGCCGGGCAACGCGCTCGCCGGGTGCGCGCCCGACCGTCCAGGTCGGGTGCCGGCGCGGGCGCCTTGGGCAGGATACGTAATCACGCGCCGATGCACTACCGCCCGTCGCGTGGGCATCGACGCTACGGAATGCAACACCGCCGGACGCCGACGGCGGCGGCCTCGCGAACCCGGCTCAAATCAGGTTTGACCCCGCGTTGCGCCGTGTCCCTGGTCCGCGTTTCGCCCTGGAATGCCCTCACTAGGCGAAACGGGACGCGGATCGGTGCGGAAAGTACCTCGGATCGGGATTGGCGATCAGTACGCGGAGGGAATACCAGGTAACGAAGGAGGAGCCCATGTCGTCCACGCAGATAATCGTCATCGTCCTCGTCGTGCTGGTGATCGCAGCACTGGCCGTGGCAGCGCTGTCGTTCAGCCGCCGCCGCAAACTGCAGAGCCGGTTCGGGCCGGAGTACGACCGGGTGGTGCAGGAGCAGGACAGCCGGTCCGCCGCGGAGCGCGAACTGCGCGATCGGGAGCGCCGGCACGCCGAGCTCACGCTCACCCCGCTCAGCCCGGAGTCCCGGGCCCACTACGCCGCGGCCTGGGAGGAACTCCAGATCCGCTTCATCGACTCGCCCGGCGACACGGTGGGCGACGCTGATGAACTCGTCACCCGACTCATCGAGGAGCGGGGCTACCCGACCGGGGACTTCTCCGACCAGATCGCCCACCTCTCCGTCGACCATGCCCGCACGCTTACCCACTACCGGGACGCGCACGAGATCCACCTGCGCAACTCCCGGGGTGAGGCCAGCACCGAGGAACTGCGCCAGGCGGTCGTGCACTACCGGGCTCTCTTCGCCGACCTGCTCGGCGAGGAGCCGGTCGGACAGCACGCACCCGAACAGCGCCACCACCCGGACACTCCGCACGACGCCACGAGCCGCTGAGGAGGCCACCCATGCGCCAGCAAGAGCAGGTGAGCAACGACCACCCGGAGGCCGTCCGGTCCACACCGGTACCCGTGCCGCCGACCGACGACCGAACCGACCGTGACGACCAAACCGACAGGGACTACCGCTCGGACGCCCCCGAGGGCAGTGTGGACGACCGGGGCGCCTTCGACGACCCCGACCCCGACGCCGAGCGCGACCTCACCGCCGAGCGCGAGCGGACCGACGACGTCGACACGGGCCTGTACGACGTCGACGACGAGACGGCGGACGACCGACGCCACCGGGCGGACGAACGGCAGGCCGACGCGACGGACGACAGCGACGGCGAGGGCGGATTCCACGAGCCCGGCCCGCTGCCGACCGCGTTCGGCGCCACCACCGTGGGGGACGCGGTGGCCGCGTCCGCACTGGCCAGCCCGCACCCGCAGGACCAGCCCGACCCCCGGGCCGAGCGGACCGCCGAGCCCGGAGACGGCGCCGAGGACGGCGAGCGGGTGGGCCTGACCGCTGACCCCACCGCCGAACTGCACCGCCGGGACGGCGGCCCGGAGACCGGCCGGGACACCGATCTGGATCCCGACGCCGACGACCAGCACACCGACGCCGACGGTTCCACCCGTACCGTCGTACCGGCGGGGAGCACTGACGGTGCGGCCGAGCGCCGCGGTGACCTGACCGACTGGGCCGGGGACCCGGACGCGACGGCGGCCGGCGCGGCCGGCTACGGCAGCGCCACGCCGGAGATGGTCGACCCGGACGCGGACGCCGACGTGGTGCCCGTCGTCGCTGGCACCACCTCCTCGCTGGAGTCGGCCGGAACGTCGCGGCCCGCCGGGTCGACGGTGGCCGCCGAGCCGGCGACGCTCCTCGAAGCCGACACGGCGCAGGGATTCCGGGACCGCTGGCGCGACGTGCAGCTGCGGTTCGTGGACGACCCGCACGCGGCGGCCGGCGAGGCGCAGTCGCTGGTCGAGGAGGCCATCCAGGCGCTCTCCTCGGCGCTGGCCGCGCAGAAGAACAAGCTTGGTGGCTGGCAGGACGCCGGTTCGGCGGACACCGAGCAGCTACGGATGGCGGTCCGCAACTACAGGGACTTCCTGGACCGCGTACTCGGTCGCTGAGTGACGCACGGGCGCCCCGGTCGATCATCGACCGGGGCGCCCCCGTATGTCCGTCCCGCTCGCCCCGCCCGTTGCGGCCGGAAGCGCGCCGAAAGTGGGCATCCGGGCGTGAAAGCGCCGCGCATGGGCCCCCCGACACGGGGTACGCGAGGGATCAGGCAACGTGTCGGACCCAGGAGGCAGCACCATGACCGATCGCGACCGCCGACCGCCGCTGGAAGAGAGCCCGCAAACGGCCGCTGCGGTGGACGACGACAGCACCGTCCCGCAACTGCGGACCGGAGGCGGCCCGGACCGGGACAATCCGGCCTTCGCCGAGCCCCGGGACCGGCCGGAGGATCTCGCGCCGGAGACCGACGAGTTGATCGGTGACCCGTACGCCGCCGGCACCGGCGCGACCGGGACGGGCACCGGCGCGGCCGGTGACAACATCCGCACAGGGGCTGAGCAGCCCTGGGAGCCGGAGGATCTGGTGATGGCCCGCGGTCAGGACCTCACCAGGGAGAACCTCGACAAGGCGCGCCGTGACCTGGCCGAGCAGGGCCGGGCGGCGATCGAGCGCACAGTGCCCTGACCGGGCCGGCAACGGGGTGGGTCCCCGACCCGACCTGTGACGGTCGAGTCGGGGACCCGGGGGGACCTGCCGCCGGCAGTGCCTCACCTACTGCCGGCGGCGGGTGGTGCTGGAGCGTTCCCGGTCAGAGCGCCGGGTACGCGTTGCGCATGAGCTCCTGGAACTGGGCGGAGAACCACGCACCGGAGATCGGGGCGTCGGCCAGCGCACCGGACGGGTTGTTGCCGTTACGGGCGTTACCGCCGTACGTCGGGTCGCACATCCGGTCGAAGCCCTTGCCCTCGTTGTTCGGGATCTCCTTGCTGGAGCCGTCCGACTCGCCCGGAGGCTTCACCCAGACGTAGGCGTCGATGCCCGGCTCCGGGTTGGCCCGGGGACGCTCACCGAGGCCGGCACCGGCCTGGTTGCACCAGTTGCCGAGGTGGAGCCGACGGTCGACCCGGCCACCGTTGACGTACGTGTCGACGCTGGTCGTCGCTCCCGGGCCGGTGGGCCGGGCGGACCCGCCCCAGCCGTTGCGGGAGGTGTCGATCAGCATGCCGATGTTGGAGTTGAAGCCGACCGAGACCAGCTTGTCGCGGAACGCCTGCGCGAAGGACAGCTCGTCGACGTAGTAGTTCCAGTCCACCCACTTCGACTGCCGCACCGTCTGGCCGTTCACGTTGTCCGTCACCTTGAAGTACGGCTCACGCAGCGCCGAGTAGTTCGCCGTGTTGGTGATGAAGCCGTGCACGTTGTTGACAGTGCTGCCGGAGGCGACCGCTGCGGTCTTCAGGATGTCGGCGGTCGGGCCGAAGTTGGTGTCCCAGCCCAGCCAGCCGTGGTGGCCGGCGTCAACGTAGTTGTAGACGTTGCTGATCGCACCGAACTTCGCCAGCGCGTAGCCGACGCCGTTGACGTAGGCGCCGTTGGCCTTGACGGTGTCACACATCACCGTGCCACCCGCGTTGCCCGTGGTGTTGGTGACCAGGTTCGGCAGCGAGTCGATTTCGATGACGTTGATGATCCGCAGGTTCCGGTACTTCGAGTCGGACTGGATCGCCGCGATCGGGTCGATGTACTCGGCCTTGTACCTGGGCAGCTCGTCCGGGCCCAGCTCACCGTTGGAGGCGAGCGCGGAGCAGTCCCGGCCCGGCAGGTTGTAGATCACGAACTGGATGTAGCCGGCACCCTGGCGCAGCGCCTCGTCCAGGTGGTCCCGCACCCCGAAAGCACCGTTGGAGCTGCTGTCCGGCGTGCCGTTGATGGCAGCGATCCGGTCCAGCCACACGGCGGTGGGGTTGTTGGAGACCCGGCTTCCGCCCGCCTCGGCGTCCGCCTTGGCCTTCCACTCCGGGTTCACGTAGCCGGGAACACCGGCGTACGGGTTGTCCACCTTGGTTCCGGGCGGCGGGGTCGTCGGCGGAGGCGTGGTGGGCGGAGGCGTGGTCGGCGGAGGCGTGGTCGGGGGTGGGGTGGTTGCCGGGGGGGGGGTGGGCGGCGGGGTGGTCGGGCCACCGCCGTTGCAGACCACTCCGTTGAGGGTGAACGACGTCGGCTTCGGGTTGCTGCCGCTCCACGCGCCGTTGAACCCGATGTTCGTCGACGCACCGGTGGCGAGGCTGCCGTTGTAGGACAGGCTGCGGGCCGTGACCTGGCTGCCGGACTGGGTGAACTCGGCCGACCAGCCCTGCTGCACCCGCTGGCTGGAGTTGGGGAAGGTCCAGCCCAACGTCCAGCCGTTGACCGGGTCGCCGAGGTTCTTGATTGTGACGTTGCCGGTGAAGCCACCGGGCCAGTCGTTCGTCGAGTAGACGATCTCGCACTGCGTCGCGGCCTGTGCCGCGGTAACGGGGATCGTCACCAACCCTCCGGCGACCAGCACGCCCGCGCCTGCGAGCGCGAAGGTCCGGCGTGGGCCGGACAGCCTTCTCCACACATTCATGCCACTGATCTCCTTGGGCGAGACCGGGCTCGCGTACGGCCCGGCGTGGGACGGCCCGGTGAGACGTCCTGGACGGACGGCTGCCGGCGCCAACGGGATTCTTTGGGGTGCCCGACCCGGACGGGCTGCTGTGGTGGTGGTGAACGACCGGCGCGGACCGGCCCAGTGGCGGCCGGATGTCGTCCGGCGAAACCGGATGCCCTCGACGCCCTGCCTGCGCGGTGTGGCTCCCCGAACCGCGTGCGCCGATTCTTACATGGGAGCGCTTCCATGGCAATGGCTCGATGCGTGTGGCCGACCTTTGCGACTCGGACGATACCCCCGAGCGGGATCTGCCGGCACGAGAGCGACGGGCCTGCCGTTACCGGATGAGCGCTGGTGGGCCGGCACGCGGCGTGCCGAACACCGCTATCGACGCCGCAGGGCGGTGGCGCGCCTAAGACGTACGGCAAGCCCGAGAAGGCGGCGTAGCACTCCTTAGCCTCTTACCAGCAGCAAAGGTCAAAACGCGAATCTTTCCCTTCATAAGTCATGAAACCGTCTAACGTCGGTCGTAGCTCGACTGTCGTCGGGCTCAGGACAACAGGGATGGAGTGACGCAAGTCATGGCTAAAAAGATGCTCGGGAAGGTCGTTGCGGGCGCTGCGCTCGGCGGCGCATCGCTCCTGGTGTTCGCGCCGGGGATCGCGTTCGCCGACGGGCACCACGACGGCGGCAAGGACCACGACGGCAAGGTCTACGCCAAGCCGCACGTCGTGAAGGCTGGCGACGAGGTCAAGCTCCTCGAGATCTGCCCGGACCGGCAGGAGCACGCCTTCGTCTGGTCCAAGGTCACCGGCAAGGTCAAGCTGGAGGCGGCGCGGGACGACAAGGGCAAGGACCACGGCGAGTGGAACAAGGAGGACGGCTCCTACGACCGCGAGGACCGCGGCCGGGACGAACACGGCAAGGACGACAAGGGCAAGGACGAGCACGGCAAGGACGACAAGGACAAGGGCAAGGACCACGAGGGCAAGGGCGAAGACGGCAAGGACAAGCCGCAGCCGCCGGCCGACTCCCCGCAGCCCGGTGGCCAGGGCGGCGGCGCTGCCGCCGACGCCTACGGCGACGAGGGTGGCAAGGACTGGAAGGGCGAGGAGCACGGCCAGGACGCGGAGAACGGCCGCGACAAGGACTGGGGCTCCAAGGACGAGGGCAAGAAGGACTGGGAGTCCAAGGACGAAGGCAAGAAGGACTGGGAGTCCAAGGACGAAGGCAAGAAGGACTGGGAGTCCAAGGACGAAGGCAAGAAGAGGCAAGAAGGACTGGGAGTCCAAGGACGAAGGCAAGAAGGACTGGGACTCCAAGGACGGCGAGTACGGCTCGGACGAGTACGGCTCGGACAAGGGCTGGGAGTCCAAGGGCGGCGAGTACGGCTCCGACGAGTACGGCTCCGACAAGGGCTGGGACTCCAAGGGCGGCGAGTACGGCTCCGACGAGTACGGCTCCGACAAGGGCTGGGACTCCAAGGGCGGCGAGTACGGCGACAAGGGCGGCGAGTACGGCGACCATGGCAAGGACGGCGGCTGGGAGCGCGAGCGCGAGTTCGTGTACTACGGCGAGGCCAAGGTCGACAAGGACGCCAAGCCGGGTCGCTACGAGCTCAAGGGTTCGTGCGGCGAAGGTGAGCTCGTCGTGCTGCCCCACGGTGGGGTCGACGGTGGTGACGGTGGCGCCAGCACCGGTACCGACCGGGGCCTGGCCACCGGTGGCGCGAGCCTGCTCGGCGCTGCCGCGCTGGGCGGGATCGTTCTGATGCGTCGTCGGCGGACCGATGGTTCCCTCGTCTGACGTGACGATGGCACGGGCCGGCGGCCGTCACGGGAGACCGTGGCGTGCCGCCGGCGCGGCCGTCGTCGTCACAGTGGCCATGATCGGCGCCGGCATGATCGGCGCCGCGCTGAAGACCACGCCCGCTCCCCGCCCACCGCAGCCGCTGGCCCAGGCCGGTCCCGAGACCACCGACCCCGACGTTCCCCGGCTCGACGACGGGGAGTCCGCCGCACCGGGGAGTGTCCCGGCGGGACTGAACCGGGCTACGCCGACAAGCATCGAGATCCCCCGGATCGGCGTCAACGCGACGATCATGCCGCTCGGCACCAACCCGGACGGCACCGTCCAGGTCCCCCCGTTGGAGCAGGCCGACCAGGCCGGCTGGTACGAGCCGGGCGTGAGCCCCGGCGAGACCGGCAACGCGGTGATCGTCGGTCACGTGGACTCGGCGCAGCTCGGCCCTGCCGTCTTCTTCGACCTGGGCTCCCTCGTTCCCGGCGACACGATCACCGTGCGTCGGGCTGACGGCCAGCCCGCCACCTTCAAGGTCGAGTCGGTGAAGGCGTACCCGAAGACGGCCTTCCCCACCGAGCTCGTCTACGGGCCGAACGACAGGCCCGGCCTGCGGGTGGTGACCTGCGGCGGTCAGTTCGACGAGAGTGTCAGGAGCTACCCGGACAACGTGGTCGCCTTCGCGACCCTTGTGGACTGACCTGGGAGTGCGAAAAAGGTCCGGCCGGTCGGGGTGACCCGACCGGCCGGACCGCGTCCGGCGTACCGACTCAGGCTGCGGCGCCGGAGGTCCGCACCAGCGTGCGGATCTGACGCAGCAGCACGGACAGGGCTGCGAGGTCCGCCCTCGACTCGTCGAACTCCCCCATCGCCTGGCGGGCACGGTGGATCGAGGTGGCGTTCGACTGCTCCCACTGGTGCACCCGCTCGTGCGGCGGCAGTTCGCCAGGTGTGGAGTCGAGCACCTCCGCGGTGAGCGCGGCCAGCGCGGCGTACAGGTCGTAGCGCAGCGCCATCCGGGCCAGCGTCTGCCACCGGTCCTCGCGCGGCAGCAGGGAGATCTTCGACAGCAGCGAGTCAACCCGGAACAGGTCGGACAGCACGAAGTAGACCGAGGCCACCTCGCCGACCTGCCGCCCGCTGCGGGTCGCGGTCTCCACCACGTCCAGCAGGCCGAAGCTGTACATCAGCCGGGTCGCCTGCTCGGCCAGCTCTCGGGGCAGCCCACGCTTTGTCGACGAGTCGATGTGCTCGGCGATGGCCTGCCGCTCACTGCCGTAGAACAGGTCCTCGAGCCCCGGCAGCAGGTCGGCCACCCCGGCGCGCAGCCGCTTGATCTCGGCCGGCACGTCGATCGGCGAGCGTCGGTTGGTGACAAGCCACCGGACGGCGCGGTCGAGCAGCCGGCGGGTGTCCAGGTAGACGCTCGTCTGTAGCTCCGGGGAGACCTTGTTGTCCAGCGCCTCCACCGCGTCCCACAGCTCGCGCAGCCCGAAGACCTCGCGGACCACCACGTACGCCCGGATCACGTCGGCGGCGTTCGCCGCGGTCTCCTCGACGACCCGGAAGACGAACGAGATCCCGCCCCGGTTGATCGCCTCGTTGACGAGCACCGTGGTGACGATCTCCCGGCGCAGCCGGTGCTGGCCCATCCGGTCGGCGAACCGCTCGCGCATGGGCGTCGGGAAGTAGTTGACCAGCACGTCGGTCGTCCACGCCTCGTCGGCCACCCCGTCGGCGAGGATCTCCCGTTCAAGGACGATCTTCACGTACGCGAGCAGCACCGCGAACTCCGGCGCGGTCAGCCCGGACTCGCCTCGTACCGCCAGCTCCTCGTCCGGCGGCAACGCCTCCAGCGCCCGGTCCAGCCCGCCCGAGCGCTCCAGCTCGTTGATCATCCGGCGGTGCACCGGAAGCAGCGAGGCTGCCTGCGCCTGGGCGTTGTTGATCGCCCGAGCCTGGTCGTAGTTGTCCCGCAGCACCAGCTTGGCGACCTCGTCGGTCATCCCCGCCAGCAGCTCGTCCCGCTCGGCGGTGGTCAGCTCGCCGTCGGCGACAGCCGTGTTCAGCAGGATCTTGATGTTCACCTCGTGGTCGGAGGTGTCCACACCGGCCGCGTTGTCGATGAAGTCGGTGTAGATCCGGCCACCGGTCAGCGCGTACTCGATGCGCCCGAGCTGGGTCCAGCCCAGGTTGCCGCCCTCGCCCGCCACCCGGCAGCGCAGGCTGCGCCCGTCCACCCGGATCGCGTCGTTGGACTTGTCGCCCACCTCCGCGTTGGTCTGCGTGGACGCCTTCACGTAGGTGCCGATGCCGCCGTTCCAGAACAGGTCCACCGGCGCGGTGACGATCGCCTTCATCAACTCCTGCGGCGACATCTGCGTGACGTCGTCGTCCAGGCCGAGCACCGCCCGGACCTGCGGCGTGATCGGGACCGACTTCGCGGTACGCGAGTAGACGCCACCGCCGGCCGAGATCAGCTCCGCGTTGTAGTCCTCCCAGGAGGACCGGGGCATGTCGAACAGCCGCCTGCGCTCGGCGTACGAGGTGGCCGCGTCCGGGTCGGGGTCGAGGAAGATGTGCCTGTGGTCGAACGCGGCGACCAGCCGGATGTGCTCGGAGAGCAGCATCCCGTTACCGAACACGTCACCTGACATGTCGCCGACGCCGACCACAGTGAAGTCCTGGGTCTGGGTGTCGTGGCCCAACTCCCGGAAGTGCCGCTTCACCGACTCCCAGGCGCCCCGGGCGGTGATGCCCATCTTCTTGTGGTCGTAGCCTGCCGAACCACCGGAGGCGAACGCGTCACCCATCCAGAAGGCGTGCGCCTTGGAGATCTCGTTGGCGATGTCGGAGAACGTCGCAGTGCCCTTGTCCGCCGCCACCACCAGGTACGGGTCGTCGCCGTCGTGCCGGACCACGTCCTCCGGCGGAACGATCTGCCCACCGACGATGTTGTCGGTGACGTCAAGCATCGCGCCGACGAACTCCTGGTAGCAGGCGACAGCCTCGTCCCGGTCGCCCGGCTTCTGCTTCAACACGAAGCCGCCCTTGGCGCCCACCGGCACGATCACTGTGTTCTTCACCATCTGCGCCTTGACCAGGCCGAGCACCTCGGTGCGGAAGTCCTCCCGACGGTCCGACCAGCGCAACCCGCCCCGGGCCACCGGCCCGAACCGCAGGTGCACACCTTCGAACCGGGGCGAGTAGACGAAGATCTCGAACTTCGGCCGGGGCGCCGGCAGGTCCGGGATGGCCTGCGGGTCGAGCTTGAACGCCACGTACGCCTTCGGCCGCCCGTCGGCGCGCTTCTGGTAGAAGCTCGTCCGCAGGGTCGCCTCGATCACCGTCAGGTACGAGCGCAGGATCCGGTCCTGGTCGAGGCTCGCCACGTCGTCAAGGGCGGCCCGGATCGTCTCCACCAGCTCACCACTGCGCTGCTGACGCTGCTCGCCGCTCTGCTCACCCGGCGCGAACCGGGTCTCGAACAGCTCCACCAACAGCGCGGCGATCTTCGGGTACGCGATGAAGGTCTGCTCCATGTAGTCCTGCGAGAAGACCGTGCCGGCCTGCCGCAGGTACTTCGCGTACGCCCGCAGCACCACCACCTGCCGCCAGGTCAGCCCGCCGCGCAGCACCAGCTCGTTGAACCGGTCCACCTCGGCCTCGCCACGCCACGCCGCCGCGAACGCGTTCTCCACGTGTGGGCGCACCTCGGACAGCTCGTGGTGCCCCTCGGGCAGCATGAGGCCGAAGTCGTACAGGTAGACCCGACCGTCGATGCGGTCCACCTCGTACGGGTGCTCGTCGACCACCCGTACGCCGAGTGAGTGCAGCACCGGCAGCACGGCGGAGAGCATCATCGGCTCCCCGTACCGGTAGACCTTGAACCGGACGTCCATGGTCTCGGCCAGGTCCGCACCGGGCACACGGGTGCCCGGGCGGGGCGCCAACTGCTTGCGGAACAGGTGCATCTCCAGCTGGCCGGGCTCCTCAAGCAGCTCCAGCTTGGCCAGATCCTTCATCGCCTCGTACGGCGTGTGCCCGTCCTTGTAGCCCTCCGGGAACGCGTCGGCGTACCTGGTGAACAGGTGCTTGGCCTGCTCGTCGCCGAGCTTGCGCTCCAACACCAGCCGGTAGTCGTCGTCCCAGAGCCGGGTCGCGTCGGCCAACTCCTCGGCCAGCAGGTCGGCGTCGATGTCACCGGGCGGCCGGGTCGGGTCGGTACGGACGATGAAGTGCACCCGCGCCAGCATCGACTCGGTGACCCGGGTCGTGTAGTCAACCCCGACGCCGTTCAGCTCGCGCAGCAGGATGTCCTGCATACGCAGCCGGTTCTGCGTGGTGAACCGGTCCCGTGGCAGATAGATCAGGCAGGAGATGAACCGCCCGTACGCGTCGCGGCGCAGGAACACCCGCAGCTGCCGGCGACCCGCCATCCGCAGCACACCGACCACTGCGTGGTACAGGTCGTCGGTCTTGATCTGGAACAGCTCGTCGCGCGGGTACGTCTCCAGGATCTGCAGCAGGTCCTTGCCGGAGTGGCTGCGCTGGCTCAGGCCGGAGCGGTCCAGCACCTCGGCGACCTTGCGGCGCACCACAGGCAACTCCTGGACGCTGGTCCGGTACGCGGCGGTGGAGAACAGCCCCAGGAAGCGCCGCTCACCGATGACCTCGCCCGCCTCGTTGAAGATCTTGAAGCCGATGTAGTCCAGGTACGCCGAGCGGTGCACGGTGGCCCGCGAGTTGGCCTTGGTGATGATGAGCAGGCGCTTCTCCAGCACCTTCTCGTGCGCCTCGTGCGTCATCGACGCCAGCGACCGGGCCTCCGGCGAGTCCGAGCGCAGGATGCCCAGGCCGGTGCCGAGCACCGCCTCCAGCGCCTTGCCGTCGACCGGGTCCGAGGAACTCGCGTCCGGCACGTCCACCAGCCGGTACTCGCGGTAGCCCAGGAAGGTGAAGTGGTCGTGGGCAAGCCAGCGCAGCAACTCCACCGAGTCGGTGATGTCCTTCTCCGGCACCGGCGGGCGGTTGTCGGCGGTACGGGCCGAGGCCAGTTCGTCGGCGAGCGCGAGGGCCCGCTGTCGCATCTTCGGCCAGTCTTCCACGGCCTCCCGCACGTCGGTGAGCACCCGTTGCAGCTCACGACGCAGCCGGTCCCGCTCGTCGGCGTCGCGCACCGGGTCGATCTCGATCCGCATCCAGCTCTCGACGATGTCGCCGGCGATCGCGTCGTCCGGCTCCACGTCCGCGGAGACCTCGGTGAGGCGACCCAGCGGCTCGCGCCGGACCACCACAAGCGGGTGCACAAGCAGGTGCACATCCAGGTGGTACGAGTTGAGCAGCGCGGTGACCGAGTCGACAAGGAACGGCATGTCGTCGGTGACGATCTCGACGACCGTGTGGTGCTGGTCGGCGTGCGGCTCGTGGATCCGTAGCTTCAGCTCACCGGGGACCCGCTGCTGGGCCAGGTCCCGGTGTGCCCGGGCCGCGTCCAGCATCTCCTCCGCCGTGAGGCCGACCAACTCTTCGTCCGGGGCGAACCGCCAGAAGCGGCCGACCAGGGTCGCCGCATCGTGGTCGTCCCCGGCGAGCGCGACGGCCTGGGCCACGAGGCGCTCCGCGTTGGGGACCGGCTCGTCGAGATCGGCGTCCTCCACGTCGTCGGCCAGCACCTCCGGTGGCAGGCCCAGATCGTAGATGGTGTCGATGCTCGACCCAGTCAGCCCGGTGACTCCCGTGTCGAGCCGGCCGTAGCCGTCCCCGTCGGTCGCCGAATCGAAGCTGTCGTCCCGGCCGAAGTCGTCCTGCCGGAGGTCGGGTTCCGGTTTGATCGCCGGACGCCGGTCCATCGGTGCCACTCCCCTCGACCCACCGCGTTGTGGGTCACTCTCGCCCAGCCTAAGCCTGCCGCTCTGTTCCTCCATCGGCGGATCAAGGGCCGGACGTCCGGATCGGGACTCTGTCCTTTCACCCGTTGCGGGTCCGAGGTTGGCCGGGTCGTCGGATACCCCGCCGCGCGATGTTCATCACACCGGCGCGCTCCCTCTTTCCGCACGTCGGACGTCTCACGGGACGCCTCGGACAGCGTCGCCGTACTACCGTGCAGGGCAGCCGAGACCGGAAGGACCCGCTCCATGACCTTGTCCTACCCCCGGCCCCACCGGGCGAATCACGCCCGCCGGGCGGTCGCCGCGCTGGCCGCGACCCTGCTCACCGCCGGTGGCCTGGTGGCCTGCTCCGGCGACGACGGGCCGCAGCGCAGCGTCGACGCCTTCCTCACCGGGTGGCGCAACGGCGATCTTCAGGCAGTCGGGGTGGTCGACACGACCGGCGGCAAGCTGCCGGCAGCCGACGTGACCCGCGAGATCAAGGAACTCTCCGGCGAACTGGTCGGCAGCCCGCCGACGCTTACCCGCCGGGGCGAGCCGAAGGTCACCGCCGACATCGCGACCGCCCCGATCCGGGTGGAGTGGACCCTTCCGGGCGACATCCGCTGGGCGTACGACAGGGAACTGCGGCTCGTCAAGGGCGACGACGACCAGTGGCAGGTCATGTGGGAGCCCCGGGTGGTGCACGAGCAGCTCACCAAGGGTGACCGGCTGGGGCTGCGCCGCGACACCGGTCCCCGCGCGGCGCTGCTGGACGCTGCCGGGCAGCCGATCGTGACGCCCCGGCCGGTGATCCGCGTCGGCGTGCAGCCCAACCAGGTCACCGACATCAAAAAGCTCGTCAAGGATCTGGACGCGGGCTTCAAGGCGATCCGCCCGGCCCTCGTCCCCGCCGTCGACCTGGCCGACCTGCCCGAGCGGGTGGCCAAGGCCGACCCGGGCGCCTTCGTCGAGGTGGTGACCCTGCGCGAGGAGGCGTACCGGCAGATCAAGCCCCGGATCTACGACCTGCCCGGCACCAAGTTCGTGTCCGACAAGCTCGACCTGGCACCGACCCGGGAGTTCGCCCGCGCGCTGCTCGGCACTGTCGACCCGGCGCAGGCCGACGACCTCACCGCGCACCCCGACCGGTACGTCGCCGGCGACCTGGTCGGGCACGGCGGCCTCCAGGGCCGCTACGACGAGCGGCTGCGCGGCACGCCAGGGCTGACCGTGGTGGTCGAACGCCCCGCCGAAGGCGGCAAACTGGCCCCCACCGGCACCGAACTGTTCCAACAGAAGCCGCAGCCCGGCCAGGCGCTGAAGACCACCCTGGACGTCGCCGTCCAGAACGCGGCCGACGGAGCGTTGCGCGCCCAGTCCCGCCGATCCGCGCTGGTGGCCGTACGGATCAGTGACGGCGCGGTCCTCGCCGCCGCGAACGGCCCCGGGCCGGCCGGCGAGAACCTGGCATTCGTCGCCCAGGTCCCGCCGGGCTCCACGTTCAAGATGGTCAGCACGCTCGGCCTGCTGAACCAGGGCGCGGTCAGCCTGGACGGGCCGGTGAACTGCCCGAAGACCTTCACCGTCGACGGCCGGTCCTTCAAGAACTCGGACAACTTCGAACTGGGCCAGGTGCCGTTCCGCACCAACTTCGCCAAATCGTGCAACACGGCGTTCGCCTCGCTGGCCCCGAAGCTGGGCGGGGACGGGCTCGCCGCCGCCGGCCGCTCGCTGGGCCTGGAGGGCCCCTGGGACCTCGGCACGGACGTCTTCACCGGCAAGGTGTCCACCGGCGGCAGCCAGGCCGAACAGGCCGCCGCCTCGTTCGGGCAGGGCACCACGCTTGTCAGCCCGCTGGCCATGGCCGGTGCCACCGCCGCCGTCGCCCGGGGCCGATTCGAGCAGCCGAAGCTGCTGCTCGACCCGGCACCCGCCAAACCGGCCCCGGCCGGCGAGCAGCTCAAGCCGGAATCGGTCGAGGCGCTGCGCACGATGATGCGCGAGGTGGTCACCGCCGGCACCGGCAGCGCCCTCAAGGACGTACCGGGCGAGGTGTACGGCAAGACCGGCACCGCCGAGTACGACAACAACCCGGCCAACACGCACGCCTGGTTCGTCGGCTGGCGGGGAGATGTCGCGTTCGCCGTCTTCGTGGAGAAGGGCGGCGCCAGCACCTCCTCGGCCGTCCCGATCGCCGAGCGCTTCCTGCGCGCCCTACCCGCGACCTGAGGACCGCAGCGCCCCCGGCGGCCAGGGTGCTGGTGGCGGCGGCTCCCCCACTGGGCGCGGCCAGGCAGCTCCGCCGATGATCGACTCGGTTTCTTGGTAATCGCGGTATCCGACCTAGTGGGACACCGCGATTACCAGGAACTCGAGTCGATCAACCGCTTGTGCCGACCGGCAACCGGTCAGGCAGTGCCGGATTCGCGGCGGTTCGTGTGGTTTTGCTCGGCCGGCGAGGGCCTCCGCAGCAGCCCGGGACCAGCCGACGCGGGCGGGCCGACAGGTTCCCGCTCGGTTGAAGCCGGAGTGCCGGCCGCGTCGCTGGACACGACACCTGACGGCTCCCACCGGGTCGCACCCCGCGTACCGAACGGCTCCGCCCGGACCGGAACCGGGACACCGCCCGGCACCTCGGCCACAGGCGGCTGGGCGTCGGAAGGCCCGGTGTCGGCAGGCCCAGCACCGAACGGCTCAGCGCCGGCAGCACCAGCGGGCGCGGCCCTGAAGGAATCGGCCCCGACGCGCCCGGCGGACGCAGCAGCGACATGCTCGCCGCCAGCGGACCCGGCGGGCTCAACTGCGAAGGACCCGCCGAGAGCAGAACCAGCACCGGAGGATTCGACGCCGGCGGGTTCGACGCCGAAGGGCTCGACGTGGGCGGAATCGGCAGCTCCGGAACCTGGACCGGCGAACGCCGCATCAGCAGCGCCGACACCGCTGACGCTCGCTCCGCCCAGGCCCGCATCAACAGAGACCGCATCGGCAAGGCCCGCACGATCCGAGCGCTCCGACCGGTCCGCGCGATCCGCGAGACCCGCACGATCCGAGAGACCCGCACGATCCACGAGACCCGCACGATCGGAGCGGGCGTCGAGGTCTGCCGCGCGGGTCTTGGTACGCCGGGGACCGGGCGCCGGTCGGGCGGACAGCAGCCGGGGCGGCAGCGCCTCCGGGGCGGTCACCGGGGCCAGCCCTGCGACGACGGTGTTGACGATCTCGGCTGCGTACGAGCCGTCCGGGTCGTAGTCGGGGTCGAAGACTGTCAGCTCGACGCCGAGGCAGTGTGGGGTGTCGACAAGGCCGGCGAGGAGGATCTCCAACTCGGCGAAGGCGATGCCGCCCGGGTCCGGTGCGTCGACGGCGGGCATCACCGCGGGGTCGAGGACGTCCACGTCGATGTGTACCCAGTAGCCCGCGCAGTCGGCGAGTTGCTCGTGTGCCCACTGGGCTGTCCGGGCGGCGCCTTCGGCGCGTAGCGCCGGCACCGGCCGGGTGATGATGCCGGCGGCTTGCAGGTCGAGCCGGTATTCGTCCTGCGCCCGGATGCCGAGCACCACGACGTCGATGTCGCGGAAGTAGGGTCGGCGGCCTTCCAGGGCGGCCAGGTCGGCCTGCCCGCGTCCGGTGACCAGGGCCAGGTCCTCACCGGCTGCCGCGCCGACGTAGGAGGCGTTGCCGGGGTGCCGGAAGTCGGAGTGCCCGTCCACGAAGACCAGCCCGATGTGGCCGCCGACGGCCTCACCGAGGCGGTGCATGGCAAGCGCGGAGCCGAGCAGTACCGAGCAGTCGCCGCCCAGCACGACGGGGAACTCGCCCCTGTCGATGATGGAGCCGATGCGCTCGGCGAGGGCGAGTGAGTAGTCGGCGATTTCCCGGGCGTGGCAGACGCCGTCGCCGGGTCGCCAGTCGCCGGGGTCGTACCGGGGCGGGGTGATGCAGCCGGCGTCGCGGGCCCGCAGCCGGGCGAGCAGGTCGTGGTCGCGCAGGGCCCCGGGTGCCTTGGTGCAGCCCGGGACGGAGGTGGGGGTCGGCGGGCGCAGGCCCAGGTTTGTCGGCGCGTCGAGGACGGCAATCCGGCGCATCATGAGCTCCCGTCCCCGGTGGTCGGGCGGGCCGGCGGATCGCCGGCCCGCGCTGGCGTGCTACGAACTCAAAACCGTGCGTGAACTCAGAACAGGGCGCTGGCCAGGGCCCGCCGGGCCGAGGCGACGGCCGGGTCGTCCGGGCCGGCGATGCTGAACAGGGACACGAGGTGCTGGCGGACGGTCTCGCGGTCCTCCCCGGCGGTGCGTCGGACGAGACCGACGAGCCGGGCGTACGCCTGCTCGGCCAGACCGCTGAGCACCTCGATGTCGGCGGCGAGTAGCTGGGCGGCGACGTCGTCGGGGGCGCTCTCGGCAGCGGCGAGCGCGGCGGCCGGGTCGGCGCCGGCGACCCGGCGGGCGACACCGACCTGGGCGAGGCCTGCCTCGGCCGCGGCGTCCGCCGGCGAGTCGGCCAGAATCTTGCGGTACGCCCGCTCGGCGGCGTCCAGGTCGCCGCTCATCAGCGCGTCGTCCGCCTCGTCGAGGCGCGGGTCCTCCGGCTCGGAGACGGTCACGCCTCCGGCCTTGAGGACGGCCTGGATCCACTGGCGGAGTTGGGCCTCGGGCACCACGCCGGAGAACGCGTCGATCGGCTGGCCGCCGACCACCGCGTACACCATGGGGATGCCCTGGACCCGGAACATCTGGGCGATCCGGGGGTTTTCCTGCACGTCGACCCGGGCGAGCGCCCAGGCGCCGCCGCTCTCGGCGGCCAGCCGTTCCAGTACGGGGGCGAATTCGTCGCTCTCCGGGAAACCTGCCGCGCCGAAGAAGACGACGACGGGCATGGTCATCGACCGTTCGAGCACCTCGGACTGGATTGTCGCCTCGGTGACGTCGACGATGAGGGCGTTACCACCGGCGGCCTGCGCGCCAGGGGTGCTGGCGGAGGGGCCGCCCTGCGGGGGTGTGCCGGGGCGGGTACTGGCTGGTGCGGGGCCGCGCAGCGTGCTGAGGTCGACCGCGCCGCGGGTGAAGATCGACGAGGTGATCCGTGGGTCGCTCATGGTTACCTAGTCTCGCACGCGAGCCGGCGTTCTCAGATCACCCGCAACTCCGACGTTGCAACTCTCACGCCCCACCCCCACCCCCGCGATCTTGCACTTTCGGTCCCCTATACAGGCCGTATGCGGCATATGTCGAGGCAGCAACTGCAAGATCGACGGGGAAGGGGGTGGGAGCGGGAGCCCGTTAGAAGCGGGCGGGCTCGCGGTAGACGCCCCACTCGGCGCGTAGGGCGTTGCAGATCTCGCCGAGCGTCGCTTCGGCGCGGACCGCGTCGAGCATGGCCGGGATCATGTTCTCGTCGGTGCGGCTGGCCTCGACCATGCGGGTGACCGCCGCACGCACTGCGGCCTCGTCCCTCGCGTTCTTGCGCTCGGCCAGCACCCGGCGCTGCTCCAGCTCCACCTCGTGCGAGATGCGCAGGATCTCCAGCTCCTTTGTGACGGTGCCGGTGTGACAGTTGACGCCGACGATCTTCTTGTCGCCCTTTTCGAGAGCCTGCTGGTAGACGAAGGCGGACTCCGCGATGTGCCCCGTGAACCAGCCGTCCTCGATGCCACGCAGGATGCCGGAGGTCATCGGGCCGATCTGGTGCGGCCCCTCCCCGCCGAGCTGCCGGATCCGGGCGAAGATCTCCTCCGCCTCGGCCTCGATCTTGTCGGTCAGCGCCTCGACGTACCAGGAGCCACCGAGCGGGTCGGCCACGTTGACGACGCCGATCTCCTCCATCAGCACCTGCTGCGTACGCAGGGCGATCTCGGCGGACTCGTCGGTGGGCAGAGCCAGGGTCTCGTCCAGCGCGTTGGTGTGCAGCGAGTTTGTCCCGCCCAGCACCGCCGCGAGCGCCTCGACGGCGGTGCGTACCACGTTGTTTACCGGCTGCTGCGCGGTCAGCGACACCCCGGCGGTCTGCGTGTGGAACCGCAGCCAGAGGGCCTTCTCGCTGGTGGCGCCGTAGACGTCACGCAGCCAGCGGGCCCAGATGCGGCGGGCCGCGCGGAACTTGGCGATCTCCTCGAAGAAGTCCAGGTGCGAGTCGAAGAAGAAGCTCAGCCCCGGCGCGAAGACGTTCACGTCCAGGCCGCGCGACAGGCCCAGCTCGACGTACCCGAATCCGTCGGCGAGGGTGTACGCCAGCTCCTGCGCGGCGGTCGAGCCGGCCTCGCGGATGTGGTACCCGGAGACCGACAGCGGCTTGTAGCGCGGGATCTCGGCGGCGCAGTATTCCATCAGGTCGCCGATCAGGCGCAGGTGCGGCTCCGGGTCGAAGAGCCACTCCTTCTGCGCGATGTACTCCTTGAAGATGTCGGTCTGCAGCGTGCCGTCCAGTTTGGACAGGTCGGCGCCCTGCCGCTCGGCGGCGACCAGGTACATGCAGAACACCGGTACGGCCGGGCCGGAGATGGTCATCGAGGTGGTGACGCCGGCCAGGTCGATGCCGTCGAAGAGCGCCTGCATGTCGGTGGCGGTGTCGATGGCGACGCCGCAGTGGCCGACCTCGCCGAGCGCCTGTGGGTCGTCGGAGTCGCGGCCCATCAGGGTCGGCATGTCGAACGCGACCGAGAGACCACCCCCGCCGGCGCCGAGGATCATCTTGTAGCGCTCATTGGTCTGCTGGGCGTTGCCGAAGCCCGCGAACTGCCGGATCGTCCAGGTCCGCCCGCGGTAGCCGGTCGGATAAAGACCCCGGGTGTACGGGTATTCGCCGGGCCAGCCGATCCGCTCGAAGCCCGGGTAGGAGCTGCCCTCCGGCGGGCCGTAGACCGGGTCGACAGGCATCCCGGAGAGGGTGGTGAAGTCGGCGTCCCGCTTGCGCGCGGAGTCGTACCGGGCCTGCCAGCGTGCCCGTCCGGCGTCGATCTCGTCAGCGTCCATGCGCGGAGCTCCTCCTCGAGTCCTCGTCCCACGGCGAGTGTAGATCGCCTACCTGAACGGTCGCTAAGGGATACTCCTACCAGCGGGTAACTCCGGCCGGCGCCGTGGTGCACCCACGGCATCTTCCGTGTCTCACGTGCCGGACGGCTCTCCGGCTGGAGCCTCCCGACGACAGAAGCCGTGCCAGACTGCCGCCGTGGACATTCGAGTCGTGATCGAGCTGATTACCTAGGCGACGTGCGTCTCCTGCGTGCGTCGCCGGCCCAGCCATCCTGTCGGCTCGACATTGTGAGGCCCCCCGTGACCACGTTCCCCCTCACCCCCACACCCTTCGCTCACGCGGCGCAGACGGTGCCGCCCCGCCCGAGCGACGCGGTCGAACCCACCGCCCCCGGCCCCGGGCCGGGCCCCCAGCACGACGAGCCCTCCGGGGAGGACGGCACGCCGTGGACGATGGTGGTGCACCTCGGCGAGGGGCACTCCACGACAGGCCTGCTCAAGGTGCTGTCAGTGCTGCACTCACGTCGGGTCGCGGTCTCCCACGTCCAGTACGTGCAGTGCCCGAACACGTCGGCGGTGATGATCCTCGAGTGCTCCCCCAGCGTGGCGACGCTGGAGACGGTTCGTCGGAGCGTCGCGAACGCCGTACCCGTCGTCAGCGTGAGTCTGCACGCCGCACCGCCGCGCGACGGCGTCCGGCGTCGGCGGACGCGCCACCGCACCCACAGCTGACGTTCACGCCCCCGGAGCACGGGTAACCGGCGTCCCGGGGGCGCGTCAGCCCGCCGCCCCGAGGCTGTTCTTCGTCCGCATCACGTCACGTGCGGTGAGCGCCACGTGCAGCGACAGGTGCCTCTCGCTCGAATCGAGGTCGACGTCGAGCACGCGCTGGATCAGCTGGAGCCGCTGGTACAACGCGGACCTGGACAGTGCCATCGCGGCCGCCGCGCGCCGCTTGTTGCGCCCCTCGACGAGGTACGCCTCCAGGAGGGCGACGTGGTTCGTGCCGTGCCGCTGGTCGTACGACAGCAGTGGGCCCAGCTCGCGCTCGACGAACGTCTGCAGGCGCACGTCCTCCCGCAGCAGGTGCAGGAGGCCCCGGAGCCGGACGTCGAGGAGCCGGTAGAAGGGTCGCGGCTCGGCGGTGTGCACCGAGGCATCGGCCACCTGCGCCGCCTCCACCAGTGAGCGCCGGGCCAGGTCGAGGGATCTGACCACGGACCCCGCGGCGACGACGACGTCCGACCCGGCGGAGTGGCCCGCCTCGGTGAGCGCGGTGGAGAGCCCCTGCAGTGCGGCTTCGTCGGTGTCCTCGTTTCCGAGGGCGACGAGGACACTGACCCCCTCACCGCCCACCGCCTCTCCGACGTCGCCGGTCAGTGCCGCGAGCCCGCAGTCGCCGACCGCTCTCTCCACGGCGTCCAGCAGCTCCCGTCGACGGGCGTTCATCTCGACGCCGGCGGTCCGGGTCAGCCGACGCCTGCGGACGACGACCCCGAACAGCCGTCGCTGCTCCAGCACCACACCCAGCCCGCGTGCCCGAAGCGCCACGTCCCGGGTGGGCGCGGAGTGGGTGACGATGCTCCACAGGAGGTTGCTGCGCGCCTGTCTTTCGACGGAGGAGGAGTCCTGTACGACGAGTTGGTTCAGCGCGATGGTGGACGCGGCGCGCTCCAGCAGGACCCTTGTCCGTGCCGGCGGCTCCTGGTCGCACAGCAGCACGAGCCGCCCCCACCGGCTGCCCCGGGCCTCGACGCCGGTCACCAGCCAGCCCGAGCGCGGCTCGTAACCAGTGCCGGACGGGACCTCGACCGCGCGTGAGCGGGCCTCCCAACGGTCGAGCAACTCCTCGGCGGACAGCGGGCCCGTCTCGTACGCGAGCACCTGGTGGGCGAGGTTCTCCAGTACGGCGGGACGCCGGGACAGGCGGGTGACCTCCCGGAGCACCTGCCGAGGCTCCGCGCCCTCGACCGAGAGTTCGGTGAAGATGCGGTGGATCTCGTCGTTCGCGAGCAGGTCGGCGGTCTGCTCCTCAACGATCACGGAATGGACGACCTCGGTCACGGCCACGAACCGCACCTCGCGTCGGAGCGCGATGAGGGGCAGGTCCCGGCTGCGGGCACGCTCGACGAGCCCGGTCGGCAGGGTGGGGCCGAACCGCCGGCCGAGTTCGATGACGACGCCAGCCGCGCCGACAGCCGCAAGCGCGTCGATCCAGCGGCACAACCCGTCGTCGTCCGGCGGCAGGCCGATGCCCGTTGTCAGCACCAGTTCGCCACCGCGAAGCAGGTCGGCGATCTCGGGCACCTCGGCGACGTGCACCCATCGCACCGGCGCATCAAGCCGGGTGCGACCAGCCAGGACACGTGGCCCGGCCTGTTGCAGCGCTGGCAGCTCGAGCACGTCCCGGACCGTCATCGGCATGAGCTCGTCTCCCTTCTCGCCCAGGCGCACAGTATGTGCGGTTCCAGAGAGCGAGAGCGACACAGTGCCCATTGCCCGGATGCGGGGAAGCGCAGATGATCCGGGCATGACCCAGACAGAACCCGAGACCGTCCCCGCTCCTGCCCCGCCCCAGCGGGTGACCCACTGGATCGGTGGCCAGCGGGTCGCCGGCGTCGCCGAGCGGACGGCGCCAGTCTATGACCCGGCGCTGGGCACGATCCGCACGGAGGTTCCGTTGGCCTCCGTCGACGAGGTGGACCGCGCCGTCGCCTCCGCCGCGGCCGCGTTCGCGTCGTGGCGGACGTCTTCGCTTACCAAGCGCTCGCAGGTGCTGTTCGCGTTCCGGGAGTTGGTGAACCAGCACAAGCACGAGCTGGCCGAACTCATCACGGCCGAGCACGGCAAGGTCCTCTCCGATGCCCTCGGCGAGGTCTCCCGCGGTCTGGAGGTCGTCGAGTTCGCCTGCGGGATCCCGCACCTCCTCAAGGGCGGCCACTCTGAGGGTGTCTCCACGAACGTGGATGTCTACTCCATCCGCCAGCCCCTCGGTGTCTGCGCCATCATCTCGCCGTTCAACTTCCCGGTGATGGTCCCGATGTGGTTCATGCCCATCGCCATCGCGGCGGGCAACGCCGTCGTCCTCAAGCCCAGCGAGAAGGACCCTTCCGCGTCTCTGCTCATCGCCCGCCTGTGGGAGCAGGCCGGCCTGCCCGCCGGCGTGTTCAACGTCGTCCACGGCGACAAGGTGGCCGTCGACAGGCTGCTGGAACACCCCGAGGTGAAGGCGGTGTCGTTCGTCGGCTCCACCCCGATCGCCCGGTACGTGTACGAGACCGGCGCCCGGAACGGCAAGCGCGTCCAGGCCCTCGGCGGGGCGAAGAACCACATGGTGGTGCTGCCGGACGCCGACCTCGACCTGGCCGCGGACGCGGCAGTCAACGCGGGGTTCGGTTCCGCCGGAGAACGGTGCATGGCCATCTCGGTCCTTGTGGTGGTCGAGCCCGTCGCCGACGAGTTGGTGAAGCGGATCCGCGAACGCATCGCCACTGTGAAGGTCGGTGACGGCCGGCGCTCCTGCGACATGGGGCCGCTTGTCACCAGGGAGCACCGCGACCGCGTCGCGTCGTACCTCGCAGCTGGCGTCGACGCCGGTGCCGAGCTGGTGGTGGATGGTCGCGGCGTGCAGGCCGACGGCGACGAGGCCGGCTTCTGGCTCGGGCCGAGCCTGTTGGACCGGGTCTCCCCCGAGATGAGCGTCTACACCGACGAGATCTTCGGGCCCGTGCTGTCCGTCGTACGCGTGGGCGGCTACGCCGAGGCGCTCGAGTTGGTGAACGCCAACCCGTACGGCAACGGAACCGCCATCTTCACGAACGACGGCGGCGCGGCACGCAGGTACCAGAACGAGGTCGAGGTCGGCATGGTCGGCATCAACGTCCCGATCCCGGTGCCGATGGCGTACTACTCGTTCGGCGGCTGGAAGGACAGCCTGTTCGGCGACTCCCACGCCCACGGCACCGAGGGGGTGCACTTCTTCACCCGCGGCAAGGTCATCACGTCCCGTTGGCTTGACCCCAGCCACGGCGGGATCAACCTCGGCTTCCCCGAGAACGACTGAGCATCGGAGAGAACCGCCAATGAGCACCCGTGCAACGCGCACCTACGAACTGGACCGCGCTCACGTCTTCCACTCCTGGTCCGCCCAGTCCACGCTCGACCCCATGGTCGTCGAGGGCGCCGAGGGCTCGTACTTCTGGGACGGCGACGGCAACCGCTACCTGGACTTCTCGTCGCAGCTCGTCTACACCAACATCGGCCACCAGCACCCCACTGTGGTCGCTGCGATCCAGGAGCAGGCGGCGCGACTGTGCACTATCGCGCCGCCCTACGCCAACGAGGCGCGCAGCGAGGCGGCCCGGCTGATCGCCGAGCGGACCCCTGCCGGTCTGGACAAGGTGTTCTTCACGAACGGCGGCGCGGAGGCGGTCGAGCACGCCGTCCGGATGGCCCGGCTGCACACCGGTCGGCCGAAGGTGTTGTCCCAGTACCGCAGCTACCACGGCGGCACCCAGACGGCGGTGAACCTCACCGGCGACCCGCGACGCTGGCCCAACGACACCGGCACCGCCGGGGTCGCGCGCTTCTTCGGCCCCTTCCTCTACCGGTCGGAGTTCGGGGCCACCACCGAGGAGGAGGAGGCCGCGCTCGCGCTGCGCCACCTGGAGCGCGTCGTGGAGATGGAGGGACCCTCCACCATCGCCGCCATCGTCCTGGAGACCGTGCCCGGCACGGCCGGTGTCATGCCTCCACCGCCGGGCTACCTGGCGGGAGTTCGGGCGCTGTGCGACAAGCACGGCATCCTCTACGTCGCCGACGAGGTGATGGCGGGCTTCGGGCGTACCGGCGCCTGGTTCGCCCTGGACCATTACGGGGTCGTACCCGACCTCATCACCTTCGCCAAGGGCGTGAACTCCGGTTACGTCCCGCTCGGCGGTGTCGTGATCTCCGACCACGTCGTCGAGACGTTCTCCACCCGCCCCTACCCCGGTGGGCTCACGTACTCCGGTCACCCACTGGCCGCCGCGGCCGCCGTCGCCACCATGACGGCGATGCGGGATGAGGGGATCGTCGAGAACGCCGCCAGGATCGGTGCCGACGTGCTGGGCCCGGGGCTGCGCGAGATGGCCGAGCGGCACCCGAGCGTCGGGGACGTACGCGGACTCGGGGTGTTCTGGGCTGTGGAGTTGGTGAAGGACCGCGCCACGAAGGAGCCGTTGGCACCGTACGGGTCGTCGTCGGTCGAGATGAACGAGGTGCTGACGGCGTGCAAGCGCAATGGCGTCATCCCACTCGCCAACTTCAACCGGATCCACGTGGTGCCGCCCTGCACCGTTTCGGAGACGGAGGTCAAGACGGGTCTGGCGGTCCTCGACGAGGCGTTGAACCTCGCCGACCGGTACACCGTGTAATTGCCGCGAGCCACCGCCCGCTCGGTCGACGTGGCGGGCGGTGTTCCATATCCGCCATCCGCGGCCCGCCGGTGACCCCGGCGCCGCGGAGCCCAGCACCCAGAAGGTGGCGCCTTGAGTACCTCGAACATCGTCAGGTCACCCGCCGGCAGCTCGACGCCCTCCCCCGCCAATCCCTTCACCAGCACCGCCGACCTTCCGCGAGCCCCGGACGGCTTCATCCAGTTCATCGCCCCGGACGGGCAACTACGCACGGACACCGACGTCGACCGCGACGCCCTCGGCAGGCTCACCCGCGACCTGTACCGCGGTATGCGGCTCGCACGCCGCCTCGACGACGAGGCGTTCGCGTTGCAGCGACAGGGCGAGCTGGGCCTGTGGTTGCAGTGCCGCGGCCAGGAGGCCGCACAGGTCGGCTCCATAGCTGCGGTACGCGCCGACGACTACGTCTTCCCGAGCTACCGCGAGCACGCCGCCGCCCTGTGGCGCGGCATCCGCCCCGCGGACCTGCTCCGGCAGTGGCGTGGGGTCGCCAACAGCGGCTGGGACCCCGAGCCGTACTCGTTCCACATCTACACCCTGGTCCTGGCAGCTCAGTTGCTGCACGCCACCGGGTACGCCCTGGGGGTGCAGCGCGACGGCAGCGACACGGTGGTCGTGGCGTACTTCGGTGACGGCGCCGCCAGCGAGGGCGACGCGAGCGAGGCGATGAACATCGCCGCCACCAATGACGCGCCGGTCCTGTTCTTCTGCCAGGACAACCACTGGGCGATCTCGACGGCCTCGTCGTCCCAGTCGCGCACGCCGATCCACCGGAGGGGGGCCGGGTTCGGTCTGCGCAGCGAGTGGGTCGACGGCAACGACGTCCTCGCCGTGTACGCCGTGACGTCCGCGCTGACCGAACACGTGCGCTCCGGCGGCGGGCCCGCGCTCATCGAGGCCACCACGTACCGGATGGGCGGGCACAGCACGTCCGACGACCCCACGCGGTACCGCACCGACAGCGAACTCGAAGCGTGGCGGGCGAAGGATCCGTTGGCGCGCGTCGAAGCACTTCTGCGCGCCGAGGGCTGGAGCGACACGGCGTTCCTCGACGAGATCCAGGCCGAGGCGGACGAACTCGCCGACCGCACGCGCCGGGAATGCCTGGCACTGCAGGCGCCGGACCTCGCGGACGCCTTCGCCACTGTGCTGGCCGACGTACCACAACTGCTTCAGGAGGAGCACGACGCGTTCGTCGCCTACCGCGACTCTTTCCTCGACTGACGCCAGCCCGGATCGGAGAACACGTTCATGCTCACTCTCTGTCACGCATTGAACAGCGGTCTGCGTCGCGCCATGGAGGACGACGCCAAGGTCATGTTGCTGGGCGAGGACATCGGCCGGCTCGGCGGCGTCTTCCGGGTCACCGATGGTCTGCAGAAGGACTTCGGCAAAGCCCGGGTGATGGACTCGACACTCGCCGAGTCCGGGATCATCGGCACCGCGATCGGCTTGGCACTGCGCGGGTACCGCCCGGTCTGCGAGATCCAGTTCGACGGCTTCGTCTACCCCGCCTTCAACCAGATCGTGTCTCAGCTCGCCAAGATGCGGGCCCGCACCAACGGTCGCACGAGCCTGCCGGTGGTCGTGCGGATCCCCGTGGGTGGCGGCATCGGGGCCGTGGAGCACCACAGCGAGTCGAACGAGGCGTACTTCGCGCACACAGCCGGGCTGCGCGTCGTCTACTGCTCCAGCGCGGACGACGCGCACTGGATGATCCGTCAGGCCATCGCCGGCGACGACCCGGTCATCTTCTACGAGCCCAAACGCCGCTACTGGATGAAGGGAGAGGTGACCCCCGAGGACGAGGGCCCGCCGCGACCGCTGGACCGGGCCCACATCGTGCGTCGCGGCAGCGACGTGACGCTGCTGACCTACGGGGGCATGGTCGCCACCTGCCTCGCCGCCGCGGAGGCGGCCGCGGAGGACGGCCGCGATGTCGAGGTGGTCGACCTACGCTCCATCTCCCCGCTGGACGTGCGGACCATCGAGGAGTCCGTCCGTCGCACAGGCCGGGCCGTCGTGGTCCACGAGGCCCCCACGTTCGCGGGTTTCGGCGCCGAGGTCGCCGCGCAGGTCATGACGCGGTGCTTCTACTCCCTGGAGGCGCCTGTCGAGCGTGTCGGCGGCTTCAACCTGCCGTATCCACCGGCAAAGGTCGAGGAGGAGTACCTGCCCGACCTGGACCGGATCCTCGACGCCGTCGACCGCGTGCTCGCCGCGTGAGAGGAGAGGCCCCAGTGACAATCAAACAGTTCCGCCTGCCCGACGTCGGGGAAGGCCTCACCGAGGCCGAGGTCGTCACCTGGCGCGTCGCCCCGGGCGACCCGGTCGGTCTCAACGACGTCCTCGTGGAGATCGAGACCGCCAAGTCTCTCGTCGAGCTGCCCAGCCCGTACGCCGGTGTGGTGCACAGCCTCCTCGTCGAGGAGGGACAGACCGTCGGCGTCGGCTCGCCGATCATCGCCATCCGGATCGTCAGCGAGCCTGGTCCGGTCGTCCCCGACGACACGGCCAGCACGCTCGCCGCCGATCCGACCGCCGTTCCGCACCCCGACGGTGCGCCGCCACCGCAACGGTCCGCGGTGCTCGTGGGCTACGGGGTGGCCGCGCAGGCACAGACCCGTCGGCGACGACGGAGACCGCATCCCGCCCGGCCCGACGACACCGCCCGCGTGCCGCAGTCGTCGCGGCCGCCGGTGCTCACGAAGCCGCCGCTGCGCAAACTCGCCAAGGAACTCGGTGTGGAACTGGCCGAGGTGCGCGGCAGCGGCCCCGACGGCCGGGTCACGCGCCAGGACGTCCTCGACCACACCGCCCGGCCGGCGCAGCCCGATCCGGGTGCGAGACGTTCCAACGGGTCCACGGCGTCGACAGCGGGAGCCGACAATGCCGTACGGCAGGACGAACGGGTCCCCGTCCGCGGGGTGCGCAAGGCGACAGCTGCCGCCATGGTGGCGAGCGCGTTCACCGCACCGCACGTCACGGAGTTCCTCACCGTCGACGCGACAGGCACCGTCGAGTTCGTGGATCGGCTGAGGAAGGATCCGACCTTCGACGGGGTACGGGTCGGACCCCTGCTCGTGGTGTCGCTGGCACTGCTGGACGCCGTACGCGACCACCCCGACGTCAATGCCCGCTGGGATCAGGAGAACCAGGAGATCGTCCGGTACGCCGACGTCAACCTCGGCATCGCCGCCGCGACGCCGCGCGGCCTGCTCGTGCCGAACATCAAGGCCTCGCAGGACCTGCCGGTGCGTGACCTTGCCGTAGCCCTGAACGAGCTGACGCTGTCGGCGCGGGAAGGTCGCGTCCGGCCCGCCGACCTGGCCGGTGGCACCATCACCATCACCAACATCGGCGTGTTCGGCATCGACGCCGGCACACCGATACTCAACCCCGGCGAGGCCGCGATCCTGTGCCTCGGCGCACTGCGCAGGACGCCGTGGGTGGTCGGCGAGCAGGTGGTCCCCCGGTGGACGGTGCAGTTGTCGCTGTCGTTCGACCACCGGCTCGTGGACGGGGATCTCGGCAGCCGGGTGCTCGCCCACGTGGGCCGGTTCGTCGAGGACCCGCTGTGGGGCCTGGCGATGCGCTGACCACACCGTCCCAGCGAACAGACGGCGCGTGCACGGACCCCGGTCCGGTCACGCGCCGTCGTCGTACACCGGGCTGGTGTCAGTCCACGACCTCGAACGCGACGCCTGGCGACGGCTGCGGGAGGGCGTCCTGCGCCTGCGCGATCGGCTCGCCGACCTCCTCGGACGCCGCGAGCCGGAACCGCACGTACTCGAGCTCGCCGGAGAAGTCGTGCCGGGATGGGTAGCTCGTGGACACCGGCGAGTGGATGCTGCGACCGATGTCCATGCCCGCGAACCCGTGGAAGTACGGCAGCAGCTGCGGGAACCGCGCCGTGCCCACCGTCTCGCCGTTGACGAGCAGGCGGCCGGTGCCCTGACAGTCGGCGGTCTTCAGCAGCTCGAACGTCAGGTCCACGGTGCCCAGCGGCAACTCGTTCTCGGACCGGACCGTGTAGAGGGTGCCGAGGTAGTTGTACTCGTACACGAGGTGGTTGTCCTGGATGTGCATCACGTACCCGCCGCTGACGTTGCCGAGCACCACGATCACCCCGCCCTGGGAGGTGTCGGTGCGGTGTACGCGCGCGTTGATGGCGTGCGAGCGGTTCATCGTCGGCGGTACGGCCGCACCGGAGATCGCCGGTACGCCAGCCAGGTAGGTGAACACCAGCCTGTCCCGCACCGACCCCGGCCGCGGCACCCGGGCCCGCACGGCGAATCCGCGGTCGTCAAGGGGCAGCACGTCGTAGCGGGCGGCCTCGATCCAGAACTCCTCGATGAGGCGCTGAAGCACCTCGGGATGCTCGGCGGCGAGGTCGCGGCTCTCGGTGGGGTCCTCGTCGATCCGGTAGAGCTCCCAGCGGTCGTCGTCCCACGAGGTGCCGCGCTCGTGGAACGCCACGGCCTTCCAGCCCTGGCGGTAGATGCCGCGGTGTCCGAACATCTCGAAGTACTGGCAGTCCCGGGACGGCGGTGCCTGCGGGTCCCGCAGCCCGTCCCGGAAGCTGCGACCGTGCAGCGGCATCTGCGGGATGCCACGGCGCACCACGGGTGGCTCCACCCCGACGAGGTCCAGCACCGTCGCTGTGACGTCGATGCTGTGCTGGAACTGCTTCCGTACCTGCCCCCCGGGGACCTCACCGGCCGGCCAGCTCAGCACGAACGGCACCCGTACGCCGCCCTCGTGGGTGTGCTGCTTGTAGCGGCGGAACGGCGTGTTGCTGACCTGCGCCCAGCCCAGCGGATAGTTGCTCTGCGCTCGCGGGCCGCCGATCTCGTCGATCCTCGCGAGGCTGTCCTGAAGGTCCTCCGGCACCCGGTTCTGGAAGGCGGTGGGGTTGAGCGTGCCGATGGGGGTGCCCTCGGGGCTGGCCCCGTTGTCCGACATGACGATCACGATGGTGTTGTCGAGCTGGCCGATCCGCTCGAGGAAGTCGACGAGGCGCCCGAGCTGGGCGTCGGTGTGATCGACCATCGCCGCATAGGCCTCCTGCATGCGGGCGAACAGGCGCTGCTGCTCGGGCGGCACCTCGTCCCACGGAACGACGCCGGGGTTGTGCGGTGGCAGCGGCGCGTCCTCCGGGATGATGCCGAGTTCGATCTGCCGCCGGTGCCGCCGCGCACGAACGTCGTCCCAGCCGCTGTCGTAGCGCCCCCGGTACTTCTCCAGGTACTCCTGCGGGGCCTGGTGCGGTGCGTGCGCCGCGGCGTACGCCAGGTAGAGGAAGAACGGCTTCTCCGGCGTGAAGGAGACCTGGTCCCGGACGAACCCGATGGCCCGGTCGGTCAAATCCTCGGTGAGGTGATAGCCCTCCTCGGGCGTGGCCGGCGGGTCCACCTGGTGGTTGTCGTGCACCAACTCCGGATAGAAGCTGTCGGTCTCCGCCTCGAGGAAGCCGTAGTAACGCTCGAAACCCCGGCCCAGCGGCCACTGGTCGTACGGGCCGGACGGCGTCGTGTGCTCCAGCGGCGCGACGTGCCATTTGCCGACCGCCATTGTGTTGAAGCCGGCGTCGACGAGCATCTCCGCGACAGTGGCGGCGGCGTGGGTGATCCGCCCTCGGCCGCTGGGGAAGCCACTGTCGAAGTTCGACAGCATGCGCATGCCGACACTGTGGTGGTTACGGCCGCTGAGCAGGCTGGCGCGCGTCGGCGAGCACAGCGGCGAGGTGTGGAAGTTGGTGTACCGCAGCCCGGAGGCGGCGAGCCTGTCGATCGTCGGTGTGTCGATCTCCGCGCCGAAGCAGCCGAAGTCCGAGAACCCGACGTCGTCAAGCAGCACGTACACCACGTTCGGCTTACCTGCCGCTGCCGCTGGCGGTGCGCTCCAGTGCTCCGTCGACTCCTGGTAGGTGCGTCCGATGGCCCCCTCGTACGGAGGGTCCGCGAGGGGGTTGGTCACTGCCACCCTCAGCCGGCCGTCGTGCCGCCGTCGAGGACGAGCGTGTGGCCAGTCACCATCCGCGCCTCGTCGCTGGCGAGGTACACCACCGCGTCCGCGGAGTCGCGCGGCGTCGCCATGCGGCCCAACGGGATCGACTCCCGGAAGTTCTGCCGGGCGCTGTCCGGAACGTCTCCCATCCCGCCGAGGAACGCCGAGAGCATCGGCGTCTCCGTCGCCGCGGGGGCGATCGCGTTGACCCGGATGCCGTGCGGCGCAAGCTCAAGGGCCAGCCCCTTCATCAGCCCGATGACCCCGTGCTTGGCGGCGGTGTACGGCGAGTACCGCGGGCGGGCGATGACGGCCTGCAGGGACGCGGTGAACACGATCGAGCCGCCACCTGCCTCGATCAGCGCGGGCACCGCGGCCTGCGCCGTCCAGAACGCCCCCTTGAGGTTGACGTCCACGACGCGGTCGAGCGTCGCCTGGTCCACCTCCTCGACGGGCCCGGTGAACGGCGTACCCGCGTTGGCGTGCATGAGGTCGAGCTTCCCGAACCGCTCCACGGCGGTCGCGACGGCAGCACGGCAGTCCTCTGCCCGGGTGACGTCGCAGGCCACCCCGATGACGCTGGTCCCGAAATCGGCTGCCACCCGGACGGCACGGTCGCCGTCGAGGTCGGCGATGACGACACGCGCGCCCTCCTCGACGAGCCGGCCGACGGTCGCCAGTCCGATACCGCTGGCACCTCCGGTCACGACGGCGACGCGGTCAACCAACCTCATGTGCTGCTCCTGTTGAATCGGTCCAGAAGGTCGCCGCGCAGGGTGGGCACCGCGGACAGCAACCTCTGGGTGTAGGGGTGCTGGGGGTCGGAGTAGATCGACGCGGTGTCACCCGTCTCGACGATCCGGCCCTGGTTCATCACCGCGACCCGGTCACACAGGTACCGGACGACGGACAGGTCGTGGGAGACGAGGACCAGTGTCAGCCTGAACTGTTCGGCCAGGTCCGTGAGCAGGTTGAGGATCTGCGCGCGCACCGAGACGTCGAGCGCGCTGACGGGCTCGTCGCCCACGATGACCTTCGGCCCCGCCGCGAGGGCGCGAGCGATCGCGATGCGCTGCCGCTGGCCGCCCGAGAACTGGTGCGGGTAGCGGCTCACCGCCTCCTCTGGCAGACCCACGGCGTGCATGAGCTCGGCGACCCGCGCCCGGTGGTCACCCGGCAGGCGCAGCGCGCGCATCGGTTCCGCGATGATGTCCGCGACCCGCATCCGCGGGTTCAACGACGACATGGGGTCCTGCAACACCATCTGCACGTCCCGCCGCAGGAACCCGAGCCGCCGCTCCGGCACGCCGCTGATGCGCTGGCCGGCGTAGGTCGCTATACCGGCGGTCGGCTGGTCGAGCGCCATGAGGATGCGCGACAGCGTGGACTTGCCGGAGCCGCTCTCCCCCACGATGCCGAACGCCTCGCCCTCGTGGACCTGAAGGCTCACGCCGTCCAGCGCGCGGACCGGCCGCCCCGGCGTGCGCAGCGACTGCCGCGGGGACCGGTACTCGCGCACCACGCCGACGGCTTCCAGCAACGGGGTCGCGGTCATGCCCTGGCCCTTCCGCTCTCTAGGGGCTGGTCGCTCTCGATCGGGTGGTGGCAGGCCGCACGCCGACTGCTGCCGGGTGGCGCCGTCAGCAACGGGACGGTCTTGCAGACGTCGTCCGCGCGCGGGCACCGGTTGCGGTACACGCACCCGCCGGGGAAGGCCCCGAGGCTCGGCACCCGACCGGGGATCGTCGCCAGCCGGCCGCTTCCGTCGGCGCTGTCCAGCACGGTGGACGCCTTCAGACCCGCCGTGTACGGGTGCCGCGGGGAGTCGAACACCGCTGCGACCTCGCCGTGCTCGACGATCGTGCCGCCGTACATCACCAGCAGTTCCTGGCAGATGCTGGCGACGACGGGCAGGTCGTGGGTGATGAGCAGGAGGGACGCCCCTTCCTCGCGCACCAGCGTGTCCATCAGCCGCAGCATCTCCGCCTGCACCGTGACATCCAGCGCCGTGGTCGGCTCGTCCGCCACAAGTACGGCGGGGTCGCAGGCCAGCGCGATGGCCAGCACGACGCGCTGCCGCTGGCCGCCGGACAGCTGGTGCGGGTACTTACGCGCGGTGCGGTCAGGCTCGGGCAGCTGGACCCGTTCGAGCAGCTCGACGGCTCGGGCGCCGGCCGCCGCACGGCTCATCCCGCGATGCAGCCGCAGCGACTCGGCGACCTGGTTGCCGACCCGCATGAGCGGGTTGAGCGCCGTCATGGGCTCCTGGAACACCATCGCGATGTCGTTGCCCCGGACCGAACACATCTCGCGGTCGGACAGGTCCAGAAGGTTACGACCGTCGAGCAGCACCCGCCCCGACGCCGTCACCCCGTGGGGCAGCAGGCCCATCAGGGCGAGGGCCGTCAGGGACTTGCCGCACCCCGACTCACCGATGAGCCCCATGCGGCTGCCCCGCTCGATCTCGAACGAGATGCCCTTGACGGCGGGCACGCCGTGGACCTCGACGACGAGGTCCTCCACCACGAGCCCGCTCACCCCGGTCACCGTCCTCTCAGCCGCGGGTCGAGGGCGTCGCGCAACCCGTCGCCCATGAGGTTGAAACCGAGCACCGACAGGGCGATGGCCAGACCGGGCCAGACTGCGAGCATCGGTTGTACGACGAAGTAGTTCTGGGCCTCCTGGAGCATCCGACCCCAGGTGGGGGTCGGTGGCGGAGTGCCGAAGCCGAGGTAGGACAGCGCCGCCTCCGCGAGGACCGCGTGCGCGAACGACACCGACGCCTGGACGATGAGCAGTGCCGCGATGTTGGGCAGCACGTACCGGACCATGAGCACCACGCCCCGGCGACCGTAGCTGCGCGCGGCCAGGACGAAGTCGCTGCGCAGCACCTGGAGCGCGCCGGCGCGCGTGATGCGGCCGAACACGGGGACGTTGGCGACGCCGATAGCGATCATGCCGGTGAGCGTGGAGGCGGAGAAGGCTGCCGCGAGGATGATCGCCAGCAGGATGGCGGGGAAGGCGAACACGATGTCCAGCGCACGCATCACGGGTTCGCTGAGCCAGCGCCGCCCGCCGGCGGCGAGCAGACCCAGCGGTACGCCGATCGCCGCGCTGATCGTCACGGCGACGACACCGACGAACAGGGTGGTACGCGCGCCGACGAGCAACTGGCTGAAGATGTCCCGGCCGAAGTGGTCGGTACCGAGCCAGTGGGCGCTGCCGGGGGAAGCCAGCGTCTGCGCCGGGTTGACGCGGGTGGGGTCGTACGGCGTCCAGAGGAACGACACGAGTGCGGTGAGGACGACGAGGCCCACGATGGTGGCGCCGATCACCAGCGTGAGGTTCCATCGGCGGCGCGGCTTGCCGACGCTTGGCGCGACGACGTCGGCGGTGGCCTCGGGTGGGGCGTCGGCGACGGAGGTCATGCGTTGCTCCTCAGCCTGGGGTCGACCGCGTGGTACACCACGTCGACCAGGAAGTTGATCAGCAGCACCGCAGCCGTGAGCACCATGACCGTGCCCTGCACCTTCAGCAGATCGCGGTTGCCGACGTCCTGGAGCAGCATCCGGCCGAGGCCGGGCAGGCCGAAGACGTTCTCGATGACGACGGTGCCGATGAGCAGCGTCGCGAGCTGGAGGCCGAGGACCGTGATGACGGGGATCGCCGCGTTGCGCAACGCGTGCCGCTTCAGCGCCTGCGAGCGGCTCAGACCCTTGGCCCGCGCGGTCTGGATGAAGTCCTCCTGCATGACCTCGACCACCGCGGAGCGGACGTAGCGCATCAGGATGGCGCCCTGCGCCACGCCGAGGACAAGCGCCGGCATCAGCAGGGCCTGGACAGCGCCACCGACGTCCTCCCACCCCGTGAACCCGCCGGCGGGCAGCATCTGCAGCTTCACCGCGAAGACAGTGATGAGCAGGATGCCGAGCCAGAACGAAGGTACGGCGATGCCGACCTGGCTGAGCGCCGACAGCGCCGTTCCGATCGGCGTACGGCTCTTCACGGCCGCGAGGACGCCGAGCGGGAGCGCGATGAGCAGCGCCAGCGTCATCCCGGCCAGAATCAGTGGCACTGTGACGCCGAGCTTGTCGACGATCTCCGAGCCCACCGACACCCCGCTGAGCGGCGAGGTTCCGAAGTCGCCACGGAGCAGGCCGCCGATCCAGTCGAGGTACCGCTCGGTGAACGGCCGGTTCGTCCCGAACTGCTCGCGCAACGCCTCCAGCGCCTCGGGGGTGGCGTTCACGCCGAGCCTTGCCTGCGCCTGGTCACCGGGCAGCAGCGACAGCAGCGTGAAGACGAGGACGGACGCGGCGAACAGGGATACCGCGAGGATTACCAGCCGCCTGACGAAGTAGATCAGCATGCGGGTGTGCTCCTACTCCGAATCATGGCCTGATCATCACCATCTTGGTCACGGTGAACTCCTCCATGGCGAAGCGGGGCCCTTCCCGTCCGATACCGGAGTCCTTCACGCCGCCGTAGGGCATGTTGTCGGCCCGGAACCCGGGCACCTCGTTGACGAGCACCCCGCCGACGTCGAGGCGGCGTACGGCGTCGAGGGCGACCGCCAGGTCGCGCGTGAAGACGGCTGCCTGCAACCCGTAGCGGGACCGGTTGACAGTCGCGACGGCAGCGTCCATGTCGGCCACCGAACGGACGCACACCACCGGCCCAAAGATCTCCTCCGACCAGCACTCGGCGTCCTCGGGGACGTCGACGAGCACTGTCGGTTGCAGGACGCGGCCCTGCGCCGTTCCGCCGGCCAGGCAGCGGGCCCCGCCGGCGACCGCCCGGTCCACCCACGAGTGGACCCGCTCGGTGGACGCCTCGTCCACAAGGGCTGACACGCGGGTGTCCGCGGACCGGGGATCCCCTGTGGTGACGGTCTCCAGCAGCGGCTGGAGGCGCTCGATCAGCGCCTCGCGGACCGGCTCCTCGACGATGACCCGCTGGACGCTGATGCACGCCTGCCCGGATGCGTAGAACCCGCCGCGTACGACGGCCTCAGCGGCCCGGTCGAGGTCGGCGTCGCGGCCGATGACGAGCGCGGCGTTGGACCCGAGTTCCAGCAGCACCTTCCGCGGGGCGGCGGCACGGGCGATCTCGTGCCCGACCTTCGCGGAACCGGTGAAGGACACGGCGGCGACGTACGGGTGCGTGGTCAGGATCTTGCCGACCTCGACGCCACCGGTGACGAGTTGTACGCCGGCCGCCGGGCAACCCGCGCGCCGGAACAGGTCGACGAGCACGAGCGTGGCGAGGGGCGTGTTGGGCGCCGGCTTGACGATGACCGGGCAGCCCGCCGCGACGGACGGCGCGACCTTGTGCGCGGCCAGCAGCAGCGGGTAGTTGAACCCGGTGATGCCGACGACGACGCCGACCGGGCGGCGTACCCAGAACCCCACCATGCCCTCGCCGGCCGGCTGCATGTCGAGGGCGACCGTCTCGCCGGTGAGGTGCCCGACCTCCTCGGCGGCCGTCTCCAGCGTGACAAGGGTGCGGGCGACCTCGACCCGACAGTCGACAAGCGGCTTGCCGGTCTCGAGGACGAGCAACTCGGCGAGGGACCCGGCGAGGGCGCGGACGTCGGCGGCGACCTGCATCAGCACCCGACGGCGTGCGTGGCCGGGCAGGTTGGCCATCTGCTCGGCGACGTCGTGGGCGGCCTTGACGGCGGCCTCCGCGTCATCGGAGCTGCCCCACGGCGCCTCGGTCACGGTGCTGCCGTCGTACGGGAACCGCACAGGCTTCATCTGCGTGGCGGTCACCCAGCCGTCGCCGATCGGCAGGCCGGCCGGCAGCGCGGCCAGCAGCTCCTGGGCGGTCACAGCGCCCCACCCGCCTCGGCGACCGTGGCGCCGGTGAGGAAGACCAGCGCGGCCTCGGCGTAAACCCTGGTCTTGCGTACGACGTCGTCGACCTCGACGTACTCGTCGGGCTGGTGGGCGATCCACTTCGGACCGGGACCGTAGACGACGTTCGGGATGCCGCTGTCACGCCACAGGATCGTTCCGTCGGTAGCGCCGGGCACGCCGCCGAAGGCGGGTTCGACACCGGTGACGTCGCGGTGGGCCCGGGCCACGGCGAGCGCGATGGGGTGGTCCTCGGGCGTGACAGCGCAGGGCCTGTCGTCGACGACGTCGACGGCGAACGTGACGCCGTGCCGGGCGCCGATGGCCGCCGCGTCGGAGCGGACGCGCTCGGCGAGGGCGGCGTGGTCGACACCGGGCACCGTGCGGCAGTCCACGCCGAGGACAGCCCGGCCCGGGATGACGTTGATCTGGTCGGCGGAGCCGGCGTCCAAAACCGTGGGGGTCAGGTACGTCAGGCCGAGATGCTCGTGCTCACCGGGCACCACCTGCAACTCCGCCTGAAAACGGTTGAGGGCCTGGACGAGTTCGGCCACCGCGGGAATCGGGTTGCGGCCGTGCTGCGGCATCGCACCGTGGGCCATCCGTCCGGTACAGGTGACCAGCAACCGGACGGCGCCCTTGGCGACCGCGCAGATCTCCTCCGCCTCCGGCTCGCAGACGATCGCGGCGTCCACTTCGGCGGCGAGGGAGGTGGTCGTGAAGTGCTTCGCGCCCAGCATCTGGCCCTCCTCGTCCACGAGGGCGGCCACCACGATCCGGCCGGGGAACGGCCCGGCCAGCTCGACGGCTCGCGTGGCGTGGATCATCGCGGCGACGCCGGCCTTCATGTCGGCGGAGCCGCGGCCGTACAGGCGCCCGTCGACGATATCGCCGCCGAACGGGTCGACGGTCCACTCGTCACGGGAGCCCTCGGTGACGACATCGGTGTGCCCCTCGAACATCAACGTCGGCCCGGGCAGGCCACCGTCCACGACCGCCACGACGTTGGGCCGCCCCGGGGCAACCTCGACGACCTCCGGCTGCCAGCCGAAACCCCGCATGACCTCGGCGACACGCTCCGCTGCCGGCTGCTCGCTACGCTCGCGGGCTGGGTCCCACGTCGAGGGAATGCGGACGAGCTCCTGGGTCAGCGCCACGACGGCTTGCTCGTCGACGAGGTGGCCGGCCCGGAGGGCGGCGTGGGTGTCCGACGTCATGGCGACGGACACTACGAACTAGGGCTGGGAAGCGGAACATCCAGTTTCCGAGGCGGCGGGGGTACCAGTCGGGGCTGCACCAGCGCTTCCACGGCTGCGGCGACCCGTCGCACGCCCTCGTCGATGCGGTCCAGCGGCATCACCTGGTACCCCAGCCGGAAGTGGTGCCGTGGGGCAGGCCGGGCGATCCAGTACGGCGCACCGGGGTCGAGCAGGACGCCCTGCCGGCGCAGCCCGCGGGCGAGTTCCTCGGCGTCCAGGCCCGCGGGGCCGGTGATCCACCGGGCCAGCCCACCACGCGGCACCGGCTGCGGCCCCCAGTGCACGTGACGCTCCACCGCCCGCACCATCTCCTCGTAAAGCCCCTGGTAGTGGGCGCGGATGCGGCGGACGTGACGGGCGAGGTCGCGGCTGGCGATCAACCGCGCGAGGGCGCATTGCATAGGGCCGGGCGGATGGCGTAACACATAGCGGGAACGTGCCCGCATCGCGTCCACAAGCGCCGGTGACGCCACCACGTAACCGAGCCGCAAGCCGGGCGCCAGCAGCTTGCTGAAGCTGCCGAGGTAGACGACGCGGTCCTCGTCGTCGAGGGCGCGCACCGCCACCGCGGGGATGCCGCGGAACGTCATCTCCGGGTCGTAGTCGTCCTCGATCACCACCGCGTCCGCCGCACTTGCCCGTCGCAGCAGCTCCTCTCGCCGGGATGCCGACATCGTCGCTCCGGTCGGGTACTGATGGCTCGGCGTGACGTACACCAGACCCGCGCCGTGCAGATCCGCCGGCAGGTCCTCCACGACGAGACCGTCCTCATCGACCCTGCCCGGCACCACCTCGGCCCCGGCCATCTGCATGATGGTCCGCGCGTCCGGGTAGCCGGGATCCTCGGCCAGTACGACGCTGCCCGGCCGGACGAGCACGCCCGCGAGCAGGTGCAGCGCATGCGTCGAACCCAGCGTGATCATCACCTGGTCCGGGCTGGCGGAGATGCCGCGCGACGGCAGCACGTGCTCACACAGCTGACGCACCAGCTCCGGGTCGTCGGCCTGCCCGGAGTCCCCGATGACATGGGACAGCCCGTCCTGACGCAGCGCCTCACGCTGCGCCCTCTCCCACGCACCAATGGGGAACATGGCGGGGTCCGGCTGGCCGACGACGAAGGGGAACGGCGCCCGCACCCACGCCGGGTCCCGGTACACCGGAGCGGGCGGCGGGTCCGGAAGCCGCGCCTGCCAGTCGATCGGCTGCGTCGGCGTGCGGGAGGTACGCCGCGCGGCCCGCATCCGCACCACGGCCTCTGAGGAGACGTAGAGGCCGCGCCGGGGCACGGTCACGATGAGGCCCTGTTCCATGAGGCGGTCGTAGGCCGTCAGCACCGTGTTGCGCGAGACGCCCAGCGCCTCGGCCAGCCGGCGGGTACTCGGAAGCGGGCCGTCGTCGTAATGCCCGGCGAGGATCGCGTCCTCGATGCCCGTGATGATCTGCTCGTACAGGGGAACTGCGCTCTGCGGGTTGACCGGCAACAGGAAGTCCGTCATACCGACCCCCTCTCGCGGGGGGCGTCGTCCCGTCGTCCCTTGTCACGCGGGCGCACCGTCCCGGCCCTGCTGGTACTAGCATAACCGGCAACCTGGACCTGTTGCGGACGGCCCAATCCCGCCACGCTGGCCGGGCGACGGCAGGTGACGGTCTCCTGCCCGCGGACAGGGGTGGGCTAATGAGCGCCCAGCGAATCGCGCTGGTGCCAGGGGACGGCATCGGACCGGAGGTCACCGCCCAGGCGGTCAAGGCGTGCGACGCCGCGGCGAGACGGTTCGGGCTCGACCTGGTGTGGGAGGACTACGAACTCGGTGCGGACTACTGGCGCATCACCGGCCAGGTCGTGCCGCCCGATGTGGAGCAGGAGCTGGCAAAGGCGGACGCCATTCTCTTCGGCGCTGTCGGAGACCCGTCGGTGCCACCCGGCGTACTCGAACGCGGCCTGGTGATCCACCTACGGACGGCCTTCGACCAGTACGTCAACCTGCGGCCCGTCAAGCTGCTGCCCGGCGTCCCCACGCCCATCAAGGGACTCCGCCCCGAGCAGTGTGACCTCGTGATCCTTCGGGAGAACACCGAGGGCGCCTACGTCGGTGCGGGCGGCTTCATCCACCGTGGGGGGCCGGACGAGATCGCGACCCAGGAGTCGGTCAACACCCGCAAGGGTGTCGAACGCCTGATCCGGCACGGCTTCCGGCTGGCTATGGGTCGGCCGCGCAAGCACGTCACACTTGTGCACAAGGCGAACATCCTCACGTACGCCGGCGACCTGTGGCAGCGGACCTTCGATGAGGTGTCGGCGGAGCACCCCGACATCGAAGTGGACTACGTGCACGTCGACGCGATGTGCCTCTACCTGGTCACGCAGCCGGAGCGGTTCGACGTTGTCGTCACCGACAACCTGTTCGGCGACATCATCACCGACCTCGGCGCAGCCGTGCAGGGTGGTCTCGGCCTGGCCGCCAGCGGCAATCTCAACCCGACGGGCTCGGCGCCGAGCATGTTCGAGCCGGTCCACGGCTCCGCACCCGACATCGCCGGCCGGGGCTGGGCCAATCCCGCGGGCTCGATCCTCAGCGCCGCTCTCATGCTGGAGCACCTGGGCCACCCGGAGGCGGCGCGCAGCCTCGAGGCCGGAGTGAAGGCGGTGCTGCCGAGGCTGGGCGCGATGCGCGGCCCGGAGATGGGGATGTCGACGGAGGACTTCGGGGATGCCGTTGCCGCAGCCATCAGTGAGGGCGTCGAAAGCGGGTCCGACCCTCTGCCAGCGCAGTACGGCCGGTAAGAGAGCGCAGGTGAACGACGCACCCGCCGGCCCGATCGACGATGGGAGCAGGGCTGTGGCGTCGCCGTGCTGCGCGTTGAAACGCACGCCCGCCGCTGCGTCGGCGGCCGCCGACGCAGCGGCGGATGCGGCCGCCCGCACGGGCTCGCCGCGCTCTGCCCACACGGTGGGCCTGCTCGCGCTGTCCGGGGGCACGTTCCTCATGGGCACCGACGACCCTGACGGTGTTCCAGAGGATATGGAGGGTCCGGCCCGCCCGGTGCGGGTGGACTCGTTCGAGATCGCTGCGACACCTGTGACGAACCGGGAGTTCGCCCGCTTCGTCGAGTCGACCGGGTGCCGCACGGACGCGGAGCGGTTCGGCTGGTCCTTCGTCTTCCACCTGCTGCTGGTGCCGGCCGCACGCCAGCACGTCCTGGACGCCGCCGTGCCGCAGGCGGCATGGTGGCTGGCGGTTCAGGGAGCCGATTGGACGGCCCCGGACGGACCCGGGTCGACAGTCCAGGGACGTGAGCAGCACCCGGTCGTGCACGTCTCCTATCGGGACGCGCAGGCGTACTGCGAGTGGTCCGGGACACGGCTGGCGACCGAGGCCGAGTGGGAGTACGCGGCGCGCGGCGGGCTGCCGCAGGCCCGCTTCGCCTGGGGCGACGAGCTGACACCGGACGGGCAGCACCGCTGCAACATCTGGCAGGGCACCTTCCCGACCGTAAACAGCGCGGACGACGGTTTCGTGGGGACGTCGCCGGTGACAGCCTTCCCACCCAACGGCTTCGGGCTGTACGACGTCGCCGGCAACGTATGGGAGATCACCGCGGAGCCGTGGCGGGACCCGTGGGGCCGTACGCTGCCCGGCGAGCGTGTCATTCGCGGTGGCTCCTACCTGTGCCACGACTCGTACTGCAACCGCTACCGTGTGGCGGCCCGGAGCCGCACGACCGAGGATTCCTCAAGCGGCAACACCGGCTTCAGGGTGGCGCGGTAGCCCCGACGGCAGCCCGAGCAGCACGGACGCCGGAAGCCCTGCCGCTTGAGATGTCCCAGGTCCCGCATGGTGGGCGCAGGCCGATTGGTACCTGCCGACCCTGCTGATCTGGCCCTTTCGCATCATGTACCACCCTCCTAGTGTCCCGGCTCACAGGACATGAGCGCCCTTGGCGTTCTTCGCGATGGGACGACACGAATGAATCGGCTGACGATAAAGTGGCCCGCCGTGCTGCTCGCCACTGCACTGGCTCTTACGGCCTGCAGTGGCGGTGGCGACGCAAAGAGCACCGAGGGCGGTTCCGGCGGCGGAACGCTCACCCTGGGTGCCTACCTGGAGCCTGTGAGCCTCGACCTGACGGCCGAGGCCGGCGCGGCGATCCCGCAGGTTCTCCTCTACAACGTGTACGAGGGCCTGGTGCGCCAGGACCCGGCCAGCGGCGAGGTGAAACCGCTGCTGGCGAGCGAGTGGTCGATGTCCGACGACGGCACCAAGTACACGTTCAAGCTCCGCAGCGGCGTGACCTTCCACGACGGACAGAAGCTCACGGCACAGGACGTCGTGTGGAGCTTCAAGCGGGTGATCGCGGAGGGCTCGACGAACCCGTTCAAGTCGCAGATGCAGGTCGTCTCGGCCGTCGACGCACCGGACGAGTCCACAGTGGTAGTGACCCTCTCGCGGGCCAGCCAGAGCTGGCTGTTCGACATCGCGGGTCGAGTCGGCGTTGTGCTCAAGGAGGGCGCCGACAAGCTGGACACCGCACCGAACGGCACCGGCCCGTTCAAGTTCGAGAAGTGGAACCGGGGCGACAGCATCACCCTGGCCCGCAGCGACAACTACTGGGGTGAGGCTGCCAAGGTCGGCACTGCCGTCTTCAGGTACATCACCGACCCGAACGCGCTGAACAACGCCATGCTGTCCGGTCAGCTGGACATCGTGGCGAACATCCAGGCGCCACAGCTCCTTGAGGTGTTCAAGGGCAACAACCAGTTCCAGGTGGTCGAGGGCGTGACGACAGGTGAGGTCGTCATGGCGATGAACAACACCAAGGGGCCGCTGGCCGATGTCCGGGTGCGTCAGGCGATCCGCCACGCGATCGACCACCAGGCGCTCGTCAAGACCGTCTGGTCCGGGTACGGGACGCTGATCGGCAGCATGGTGCCGCCGAGTGACCCCTGGTACGAGGACCGCACCGGCGACTTCCCGCACGACCCCGCCAAGGCGAAGGAGCTGCTGGCCGCGGCCGGTCACGCCAACGGGCTGACCCTGACGATGGACGTGCCGCCGCCGGGGTACGCCCGCTCGTCGGCGCAGTTCGTGGCCTCGCAGCTGGCCGAGGTCGGCATCACAGTGACCCAGAACAACGTCGAGATGCCGCAGTGGCTCGACAAGGTGCTCGGCAAGGCCAACTACGACCTGTCGATCATCGCGCACGTCGAGCCGCGTGACCTCATCCGCTACAGCCAGCCGGACTACTACTACCGGTACAACAACCCGGCCGTCGCGCAGCTCATGAAGGAGGCCGACACGGCCCTGGACGCGACGGTCCGGGACAAGAAGTTCGCCGAGGCCGCTGCCGTCATCTCCAAGGAGGCCGCCAGCGACTGGCTCTTCCTGCTGCCGAACCTGGCAGTGATCCGCCAGGGTGTCGAGGGCTACCCGAAGGACGCGGTGACCCAGTCGTTCGACGTCACGAAGGTGTCGAAGAGCAGCTGACCAACTCCTCCGACCCAAAGAAGGACCTGGGAGGGCTCCGGCCCGCCAGGTCCTTCTTGGTGTTCGGCCCCCGCTCGGTCTTGGTGTTCGGCCCTCGCTCGGTCTTGGTGTTCGGCCCTCGCTCGGTGCGCCCTTCGAGGCAGACCGCACCGCTGCCGGTCAGTCGCAGCGCCCGGTCGGTGTCCGCGCCCCGCCGCCTCCGCGCCCCCGCCGCCTCCGGGCGACGACACCCCCGGGTCCCGCCACCTCCGGGCGACGGCGCCAGCCCTCACCGCTGAGGGCTGCGTTGCCGAGTACGCCCACGGGCGTTCTCGGCGGTCCGGCCTGACGGACGAGGACGAGTCTCACGCCATCGCACTCACCTGCGACGGGCGGTACCACGCGGCCGGCCTCGGCAGCGCACTTGCCGGGCCCCTGACCATCGAGATCGCGGGCCGAATCTTCGGTAGGACCCCAGTGACCCGACGCAGAAAGCGAGGCGGGCTCCGTCCGGTGGACGGAACCCGCCTCGATCGTCGTGCGCACCTAGAGGCGCGACGTGGTGAAGCTCAGTGGACAGTGCGTGGTCAGCGGAGCCGGCTCAGGGGCAGCAGCCGCCGGCGTCCCAGCACATGCCTCCCCATCAGGCCGAGGCCGAGGACGACCGCGGCCAACAGCGCCACTGTCGCACCAGTCGGGGCACCGGGGCCGCCGTCGCTGCTGCCGGCGGTGAGGACCATGCCCTCCCGCGACGACTCACGGGAGTTGTCGGACGCCGGAGCAGCGCCGTTGCTGGCCGCAGCGCCCTTGCCCTTGCCCTTGTCCTTCTCCTTGGCAACCGGCGCGGGGACCGGCGTCTGCGCCAGCGCCTGGGACGCCTGGGCGAAGGTCTCCGGCGTCACGGTCGGCGCCTCGCCCTGGGTACGCCACTGCTTGAGCTGCTTCATGCCCTTGCACGCCGAGGGGTAGCGGTCGCAGTAGCTGGTGGTGTTGCCGATGCTCTCGGACGAGAGAACCGCCTTGGCGATGGCGCGGGCCAGCGTGTTGGCACCGGCGTTGAAGATGGCGTTGAGCTGGCGGCTGTCGGCCGGGTCGTTGATCTGCAGCGCCTCACCCTTGCCGGTGGACACCGCGAAGACGGTGTCACCGTCGCCGAGCGTGTGGATCGGGCTGATGGCGCGGGCCATGCCGTCGTGCGAGTTGCCGGACATGCGCTGGGCAGCGGCCTTCTCCAGCGGAGCGTTGGTGGCCACCACGGCGATCGTGGTGTTCGCCGGCTGCTCGGCGGCAGCCGAGGCGCCGCTCGGGTTGCACTCCTTCTTCTTGGGGGCCTTGTAGCCGGCGAACTCGTTGCCGATGCCGTACTTGACGCCGTACAGGGTGCAGTCGGCCGGGTCGACAGGGGAACCGGCCGGGTTGACGATCACCATCGCGCCGACGTAGATGCCGTCACCAAGGTGGACACTGGCGGTGCCGACGCCTCCACGCATACCGCCGCCGCGGGCACCGGTGCCACCGCCGACGCCACCCTGCCGGACCGGGCCGGCCGACGTGGCCTGCGCGGCGAGGTAGCCCCACTCGGCGGACGTACGCGCCTTGGCGTCACCGCCGCGACCGAGGTCGAAGATGTCCGCGGCTGGCACGATCGGGGCCACGCCTCCGGCGCCGACGCGAACGCCCTCGCCCCGGTCCTCCAGCCAGCGGATGATCCCGTTGGTGGCGGAGAGCCCGTACATGCTGCTGCCGCCGAGCTGGATCGCGTTGACGCCGGGGTTGGAGTTGAGCGGGCTGAGCAGGTCGGTTTCCTTCGTGGCGGGGGCACCGCCGCGCTGGTCCACGCTCGCCACGGACATCGTCGGCATGTACACGACCGAGGTGCCGGTCAGGTACGGGGCCGTGTCGGACTGGACCTGCCCGACATGGATGCCGGGGACGTCGGTGATGGCGTTGTGAGCGCCAGGCGCGCCGGCGGCGGGATTGGCGGATGCGGGCGCTGCGCCGACGAGCACAAGTCCCTGGCATGCCAGGGCTGCCGCGGCGAGTACCGCGATTCTGGACGATTTCATGGAGCTTCTCCCATGCGAAACAGTGCGAACGTCCACTGAGGTGGGCGAACGATGCCTTGGTCAACAGCGGTGTCACTCGCGTGGCCACGAGGAGCGATGCTGGGGAGGCTACTGGTCAGACCAGTTGAGCGGAAGAGCTCGACTCATTTCAAGGTCAAGCCCAAATCAGTAAAAGTTGGTGCGCAGCCCCGGCTTTCAGAGCAATACGTCCACCATCGACCGTCGATGCTCTTGCACATATTCCGCGTAGTAATGGTGCAATTCCTGGCGGGTCAGCCGGGCGACCTCTTCGGCCTCCCCCGCTCGCATGGCATCGAGGACCCGACGGTGGTGAGCCAGAGTGCGCTCCATGAGGGCCTCGCGGTCCGGGGCCTCCGCGAGCTTGGTGGAGATCAGATCCAACACCATGCTCCGGACAGCGTCGAGGCAGAGCACAAGCAGTTCGTTCCCCGACAAGCTGGCGACGTGCTCGTGGAAGCGGACGTCGGCCGCGCTGAAGGCTTCGTACCCGTGGGCCACGGCATCCCGCATCTCCACGAGCGCCTGCTCAAGCTCGTCCAACTCGGACGGCGACGCAAGCCGGGCCGCCACGGAACCGGCAGCCGACTCGATGAGCATCCGGAACTGCAGCAGCTCCGCCACGCCCAGCCGGCGGCTGGCCACGACGCGGGCGAAGGACTTGCGCATCGCCGAGGCGGTCGAGGCGATGACCTGAGGCCCGAGGGGGTCACCGGGACGCGAACGAATCAGACCGCTGCTCTCCAGGACACGGAGGGCCTCACGCACCGTGGACCTGCTGACATCGAACTGAGTCGTCAGCTCGCGCTCGCTCGGCAACCGGTCGCCCGGCCGCAGGTCGCCAGCGGCGATCCGGTCCTCGACCTGCCGGACGATCCCCTCGTACGCCTTCACGGTGCGCACGGGGGCGAACGGGGCACCCTTGGGCATGGTGAACCTCCCGACGCGCGGCGGCCGGGCGCCGCCGAGCACCACGGTACGGGTCATTCCCCCGCCGGGAAGGCAGGCCCCGCTCCGCTGTCGCAAGCCCGCAGGCCATGCTCGCCGAGGCGTGCAACCGCTTCGTTCGGACCGGGACGTGACGCACGGAAACCAGAGCGTGAGCAACCAGTCTAGGGTCCCGCCCGTTCACGCGGGGGGCAGAAACGTCGCCGCCTCCGGTTCGCCGACGGGTACCGACACCTCAGGCTCCGGCTGCCGCTCCCGGCTTGTCCATCTCGATGTCGTCCACAGTGACGTTGACCTCGGTGACTGTCAGGCCGTACTTCTCCACTGCCTCGATCACTGCGGCCCGTACCGCCTCGGTCACGTCGGTAACGACGTGACCGGAGTCGATCACCAGGACCACGTTGATGACCGCCGAGCTGCCCTTCACGTCGGCCGAGACGCCACGGCGAGCGTCGCCCACCTCGTCCAGGCCGACCTTGTCCAGGATGGTGTTGAAGAACCGGGCCACGTCACCACCGAGGTCGGCGACACCGGGCACGGAACGGGCCGCGGCTCCGGCGATCTTCTCCACGACCTCGTCGGAAACCGACGTGACGCCCCGGGCCGCGCCCGTTGCGGCCTGCACTCCACCGGCGTTCTCCACCGCGTCCGTCATGATCGATTCTCCCCTGGTCCGACGCACTGTGGACCGACCGTCTCGTCAGCCCGCTGCGTGACAGCCGCACTTCCGGCCGCGCGCCGCGAGCCTACTAAAGCCGCAGCGATGGTCGTCTGTGGGCGCGGGTGCCACTGCCGTACGAGCGACGGAGGCCGGCGCATCGGGCGCTGCCGATCCGATACGTCCCGGTTGACGTGGACCGTCGCCGGCGTACCGACCGGGTCAGCGAGCGAGTTGAGCGAGCAGCTCGTCCGCAGCCGCGTACGGATCGAGGCTGCCCTCGGCCACCTGGGCGGCGAGCGTCGGCAGCTCCGTACCGTCGCGCAGGGAACCGATCCGCGCGCGGAGGGTGCCGAGCGCGATGGCCTCGATCTCGGCGGCGGCCCGCGCCTCCTGCCGGCGGCGCAGCTCGCCGTGCTCGACGAGCCAGCCGCGGTGCTTGTCGATGGCGGCGGCGATGTCGTCGATGCCCTCGGCCCGGGCGGCGATCGCGCGGACGACCTGCGGCCGCCACTGCCCCGGCCCGCGTTCCCCGAGGGCGATCATGCCCTGGATGTCGCGGACGGTGGCGTCGACGCCGTCCCGGTCGGCCTTGTTGACAACGAAGACGTCGGCGATCTCCAGGATGCCGGCCTTGACCGCCTGGATGGCGTCACCCATGCCCGGCGCCAGCAGCACGAGCGTGGTGTCGGCGAGCGAGGCGACCTCCACCTCGGCCTGCCCGACGCCGACGGTCTCCACGAGCACCACGTCGCAGCCGGCACCCTCAAGCACCCGGACCGCCTGGGGCGTCGCCGCCGACAGCCCGCCGAGGTGCCCACGGCTGGACATCGACCGGATGTAGACGCCCGGGTCGGTGGCGTGGTCCTGCATGCGTACGCGGTCGCCGAGGATCGCCCCGCCGGTGAACGGGCTGGACGGGTCGACCGCCAACACGCCGACCCGATGGCCGCGCGCCCGCAGCGCGCGGACCAGCTCGTTGGTGGTGGTCGACTTGCCCACCCCGGGCGAACCTGTCAGACCGACAACCTGGGCCTGCCCGGCGTACGGCGTCAGGGCGGCGGCGATCTCCGGCAGCAGCGCGTCGCCGTTCTCCACCAGGGTGATCAGCCGGGCCACCGCGCGGGGGTCACCCGTGCGGGCCCGCTCGACAAGCTGCGGTACGTCCCGGCTGCGGCGCACCGATGTGGTGGCCGCCGCCGGTACGTTGTCGACCGATTCGCTCACTGTGCCATCTTCGTCGACTGCCGCGGGACCCGCGAAGCCGGCTTCCTCGTCGCGCTCACTTGTCGGCCGCTGCGTTTCCCGGCACGTGGATGATCAGCGCGTCGCCCTGGCCACCGCCACCGCAGAGCGCCGCCGCGCCCGTGCCGCCGCCGCGCCGCTTCAACTCCAGCGCGAGGGTGAGGACGAGCCGCGCGCCGGACATGCCGATCGGGTGGCCCAGCGCGATCGCGCCGCCGTTGACGTTGACCTTGTCCGCGCTGATGCCGAGGTCACGGATGGACTGGATGCCGACCTGCGCGAACGCCTCGTTGATCTCGATGAGGTCCAGGTCCTCCACGCTCAGTCCGCCCTTCTTCAGGGCGTGGTTGATCGCGTTGGACGGCTGGGAGTGCAGGGAGTTGTCGGGACCGGCCACGTTGCCGTGCGCGCCGATCTCGGCCAGCCAGGTCAGCCCCAGCTCGTTGGCCTTCGCCTTGCTCATGACGACCACTGCCGCCGCGCCGTCGGAGATCGGCGAGGAACTGCCGGCGGTGATGGTGCCGTCCTTGGTGAACGCGGGACGCAGCTTGGCCAGCGACTCGGCGGTGGTGTCCGGGCGGATGCCCTCGTCGTCGCTGATCACCACCGGGTCGCCCTTACGCTGCGGGATCAGCACCGGGGTGATCTCCTCGGCGAAGTGGCCGTTCTTCTGCGCGGCGGCAGCCCGCTGGTGGCTGGCGGCGGCGAAGGTGTCCTGCTCCTCGCGGGAGATGCCGTGCTTCGTGCCGAGCCGCTCGGTCGACTCACCCATGGAGCAGCAGTCCCAGGCGTCGCTGAGCCCGTCGTGGGCCATGTGGTCCTTGATCACCACGTCGCCGTACTTGTAGCCGGAGCGCTGGCCCATCAGCAGGTGCGGGGCGTTCGTCATCGACTCCATGCCGCCGGCCACCACGATGTCGAACTCGCCGGCCCGGATGAGCTGGTCGGCGAGAGCGATCGCGTCCAGGCCGGAGAGGCACACCTTGTTGATCGTCAGCGCCGGCACCGACATCGGTACGCCGGCCTCGACCGCCGCCTGCCGCGCCGGGATCTGACCGGCGCCGGCCTGGAGCACCTGCCCCATGATCACGTACTGGACCTGGTCCGGGCTGACACCGGCCCGCTCCAGGGCCGCCTTGATCGCGATCCCGCCGAGCTTCGTGGCCGGAAGGTCCTTGAGGTTGCCCAACAGCCGCCCCATGGGGGTGCGCGCGCCGCTGACGATCACCGAAGCCATGCCTGCCTCCGAGGGGGGGTGCCCGAGCTGTACGCCTGAACGATGGTTCGGTCAGACTAACGCCATGGCAGAGAACTCCCCCGTCGAGCCCGGTGCGGACTACGTCACAGACATCGGGCTTCGCAAGATCGACCACGTCGGCATCGCCGTGCACGACCTCGACGCCGCGATCGACTTCTACGAGCGGACGTTCGGGATGCGGTGCGTGCACACCGAGACGAACACCGAGCAGGGCGTCCGAGAAGCGATGCTGGCCGTCGGACCGACGACCGAGGGCGGCTGCGTGCAGCTGCTCGCCCCGCTCAGCCCCGAGTCGACGATCGCCAAGTTCCTCGACCGCAGCGGGCCGGGCGTGCAGCAGGTCGCGTACACGGTGGTCGACATCGACGCGGCCTGTGCGGCGCTGCGCGCCCGGGGGATGCGACTGCTCTACGACGCCCCGCGGCGAGGCACGGCGGACTCCCGGATCAACTTCGTGCACCCCAAGGACGCGGGCGGCGTACTCGTCGAACTCGTCGAACCGGCCGCCACCACCCACTGAGGCGGCGCCGACGCCGCGCACCGATCGCGCGGGACCCCACAACGTCAGGGATGTGGTTGCCTCCGCCGCCAGCGAGGCAACCACATCCCTGACGTTGTTGTCGTCTCCGGGCCGCCCACCCGGCCGCGCGTTGCGTCCCGCACCCGCAGGTCCGGCCCTCGCAAGCACGTCGGTGCGCGGTTCGCGGGATCGTCGGACACCTTCACGCATCGGCCGATGCAGTTTTTCACAGAAGCTTCCCGCCCTAGCTACCGTTCAGTAACGTCCCGCCCCACAGGAGCGCGAAGGGTGCCGGATGTGTCGAATGACGACATGGCGGTCGTGCCCACCGGCGCCGACGATGGCAGCACCCGGGCCCGTGCGGGTGCGGACTAACCGGAGGTCACCGTGCAGGACATCCTCGAAGCGATCATGGCGGCGGAGGAATCAAACGATCCGGACCGCGAGCTCGCCGGCGTTGCCGGTCTGCCCGTGCCGGAGAGCTACCGGGGCGTGGTCGTCCGCGCCGAGGAAGCCCGGATGTTCGAGGGCATGGCCACCCGGGACAAGGACCCTCGCAAGGCACTGCACGTGCAGGAGGTGCCGACTCCGGAACTCGGGCCGGGCGAGGCGTTGATCGCGGTGATGGCCAGCGCGATCAACTACAACACGGTGTGGACGAGCATCTTCGAGCCGCTGCCCACCTTCAAGTTCCTTCAGCGCTACGGCCGGATCTCCGAGCTGACCCGGCGGCACGACCTCCCGTACCACGTGGTCGGCTCGGACGCGGCCGGCGTGGTGCTGCGCACCGGGCCCGGCGTGACCCGCTGGGCGGCCGGCGACGAGGTCGTCGCGCACTGCCTCTCGGTCGAGCTGGAGGACGCGGCCGGGCACGACGACACCATGCTCGATCCGCAGCAGCGGATCTGGGGCTTCGAGACCAACTTCGGTGGGCTGGCCGAGCTGGCCATCGTCAAGGCCAACCAGCTGATGCCCAAGCCGCGACACCTCACCTGGGAGGAGGCGGCAAGCCCGGGTCTGGTCAACTCCACCGCGTACCGGCAGCTCGTCTCGCACCACGGCGCCAACATGAAGCAGGGTGACGTGGTGCTGATCTGGGGCGCCTCGGGCGGCCTCGGCGGGTACGCCACCCAGATGGCGCTCAACGGCGGCGCGATCCCCGTCTGCGTGGTCTCCTCGCCGGAGAAGGCCGAACTGTGCCGCAAGATGGGCGCGGAGCTGGTCATCGATCGCACCGCCGAGGGGTTCCGGTTCTGGAAGGACGAGCAGACCCAGGACCAGGACGAGTGGCGCCGCTTCGGCGAGCGCATCCGGGAGCTGACCAGCGGTGAGGACCCGGACATCGTCTTCGAGCACCCGGGCCGGGAGACGTTCGGCGCCAGCGTCTACGTCGCCAAGAAGGGCGGCACGATCGTCACCTGCGCGTCCACGAGCGGCTACAACCACCAGTACGACAACCGCTACCTGTGGATGCACCTCAAGCGGATCGTCGGCAGCCACTTCGCCAACTACCACGAGGCGTGGCAGGCCAACCGTCTCGTCGCGCTCGGCAAGGTGCACCCGACGGTGTCCCGCACCTACCCGCTGGAGCAGACCGGTCAGGCGGCGTACGAGGTGCACCGCAACGCCCACCAGGGCAAGGTCGGCGTGCGCTGCCTCGCACCCACCGACGGGCTTGGCGTCCGCGACGGGGAACTGCGCGCCCGCCACGAGGAGGCGATCAACAGGTTCCGGGGGCAGTGAGGGGCGACCCCGCCACGGGACGCCGACCGGGCCACCTGTCGAGTCGCCGGCCGGATGGACGAGGACCGGATGACCAATGCGGTGATCGGCCATTGTTCTTGCGCCCCCATTAGCGGGATGCCGTTCCGCATCGAACAAAGGGCCACCGGGCGTACCGGTGGCCCTTTTTCTCCTCACGCTGCGTGGCGTCCGTCCCGCCCGGGACCTGCCAAGATCGCCCATTGGTCCGACCTCACCGAGCAGGTGAGTTGACCATGTAAAGAGGACACGAAAGCTCCGCACCGCTCTTGCGAAGCACCCTGGGGCGTCTGCCAGTATGTCCCAATGCCCCAGCAGCAGTCCTCCCCTCTCGCGTTCTTCGATAACGCGAACTCGCAGCCAGATTTCACCGTTGGCCTGCGCGGATACAACACTCACCAGGTCGATGACTTCATCGGCCGGATGACGGCCGCGCTGACCCAGTCCGAGCAGGCCCGCGCCGAGGCCGAGCAGCGGATGAACGACGCCCAGCGTCGGCTCCGCCAGGCCGAGCAGCGCATGAGTGCCCTCGAGCAGAAGCTCACGGACACCAACAAGCAGCTCGAAGAGAACAGCCGGCCCACCCTGTCCGGCCTCGGCACCCGGGTCGAGCAGATCCTGCGGCTCGCCGAGGAGCAGGCCAACGACCACCGCAACGAGGCCAAGCGCGAGTCGGAGGGCATCCTCTCCGCCGCCCGCCTGGAGGCCCGCGAGATCACGGACAAGGCCCGCGCCGAAGCCGCCGCGATGAAGGCCAGCGCCGAGCGCGAGGCCGGAAACCTGCGCACCGCCGCCGAGCGCGAGGCCGCCGAGGTACGGGTGCAGGCCCGCCGCGAGGCCGACACGCTGCGCGCTGACGCGGACCGCGAGACCAAGCAGCTGCGTACGGTCACCGCGCACGAGGTGGCCGAGCTGAAGTCGACTGTCGAGCGTGAGGTCGCCACCCTCCGGGCCACCGCCGAGCGGGAGATCACCCAGCAGCGGGCCAAGGCCGCCCGCGAGGCCGAGGAGAAGCGCGCCGAGGCCACCAAGCTGCTCACCGACGCGCGGGACAAGCGCGACAAGGACCTCCAGGCCCTGGAGCTTCAGCTGGCCGAGCGGCGCGAGAAGGCCGAGCGCGAGGAGTCCGAGCGGCACGCCGCCCAGGTCGCGCAGACCCAGAAGCTGGTGAGCGAGGCCGAGCAGCGCGCCCGGGCCGCGCAGGAGCGCGCCAAGGAGATCGAGCAGCGCGCCGAGGCCCGCCGTGTCGAGTCGGAGCGCCACGCCAACGAGACGATCGACAAGGCCAAGGCGCACTCCGAGAAGACGCTCAACGAGGCCAAGGCCGAGTCGCAGCGCCTGCTCACCGAGGCCCGCACCGAGGCCGAGCTGACCACCCAAGCTGCCCGCCGCGAGGTCGAGGACCTCACCCGGCAGAAGGACGCCGTCACCTCGCAGCTCGGTCAGATGCTCTCCGGGCTCGCCGGCATCGTTCCCGGCGTACCGGCGGCTGCCGCCCCGGCGGCCAAGCCGGAGGCGAAGAAGGCCGATGGCGGTCAGGAGCGGGTGACCGCGGAGACCGCTGGCTGACGCGAGGCGTCAGGGCGGGGCATCGACGGCGCGAGGTGACACCGGGTAACCGGTGTGACCTCGCGCCGTGTGCGTTTCCCACCCACTGGCATCGCGGGCTCGCGACCAAGTGAAGTAGGTCCCACAAGGGGCGTCCGTATCGCCCCAGCAGGGTCCGATGCGTGTGAGGATGGGGGCATGTCGCACGGCGAGGAACTGTTCGCTCTCGGCGGGGACGTGACCACGGAGCCCAGCTTCGAGTCCGCTCTGCGGGGGTATGAGAAGAAACAGGTCGACCGGTACGTCGCGCGTGCCGAGCACGAGATCGCGACCCTCGCCGCCGAACGGGAACAGGCCTATACACAGATCCACAAACTGGCCGGCCAGGTCGAGGTGCTCCAGCGGGATCTGACGCAGGTCCGCAAGCAGATGAACGTTGTGGACCGCGCCTCGTTCCGCCATCTGGGCCCGCGCGTCGAGTCGATCCTCACGCTCGCCGAGGAGCAGGCCGAGCAGATCCTGTCGGCGGCGAACGAGGAGATCGAGGGCCGTCGCGCCGCCGCCGAGCACATCATCGAGGAGGCCCGCGAGCAGGCCGCGCGGGCGCTGAAGGACTTCGAGATCGCGCTCGCCGCCCGCCGCCAGGAGGAGGAGCGGCACAGCGCCGCTCGACGCGCTGAGGCGGACGAGACCCTGCGGTCGGCCCGGGACGAGTCGGCGAAGCTGCGCAAAACGGCTCAGGACGAGCTCGCCAAGGCCCAGCAGGAGGCCACCCAACTCCGGGACACCGCCAAGGAGATCCACACCCGCGCCCAGCAGGAGGCCACCAAGCTGCGTGAGGCCGCCCGCGAGGCGCTGGCCACGGCGCGGCAGGAGGCCAGCGATCTGCGGGAGGCGGCCAAGGAGGTGCACGCCAAGGCCCAGCAGGAGGCCAAGCGGCTCACCGACACCGCGACCGAGGCCGGCCGGGCGACCCACGCGAAGGCGCAGCAGGAGGCCAAGCAGATCATCGACGACGCGTCGATGGCGGGCCGGGCCACCCGGGCCAAAGCCCAGCAGGAGGCGGAGCGTCTGACCACGCAGGCGTCGGAGTCGGCCAAGCGCAGCCGAGCCGAGACCGAGGCGTACGTGCAGCGGATGCGCACCGAGACCGAGACGTACGTGCAGCAGGCGCGGGCGCAGACCCAGCAGGAGTTGGGCGCGTGGCGGGCCGGCGTGGAGCAGGAGGTCAACTCCCGGCGGGAGGCGGCCGACCGGGAGCTGGCCCAGCGCCGGTCCACCGCCGAGCAGGAGTTCGCCAAGCGCCGCGACGAGTTGGATAAGCAGCACAAGGCCCGCCAGCAGGAGCTGGAGGCCGCGTTCACCGGCCGCCAGCAGGAGTTGGAGACGACCTGGGCCGCGCGCAGCGACGAGCTGGAAGCCGAGCACTCGGCCCGTAAGAACGAGCTGGAGACCGAGTACACCAGCCGCAAGAACGAGATCGAGCAGGGCGCCGCCGCGATCCGCCTGGCCGCCGAGCAGGACGCCTCGGCGATGCGCGAGCGGGCCGAGACCGAGGCCGCCGAGCTGCTGAGCCGGGCCGAGACCGAGGCGGGCGACAAGCGCCGCAAGGCCGACGAGCACGTGGCGGCTTCCCGCCGCCAGTTCGAGGAGTACGCGGCCACCACCCAGCAGCACCTGGCCACCACGCAGCAGCACCTGGCGGCGACGCAGCAGGAGGCTGCCGCCGGCCGGCAACAGCTCGCCCAGGTCATGTTGGAGATCGCCCAGGCCCAGCAGCAACTCGCCGATCTGCGGCAGGAGACGTGGAAGGCCCGCCAGGAGTCCGACGAGCTCGAACGGCAGATGGCCGAGCTGCGGTTGCAGAGCGCCACGGGCCCGACCGCGCCGACCACCGCCAACGGCTCGGCTGTAGCCGCCGCGGTGAACGGCGACAGGCCGGCTGCGCCCACCACGGTGAACGGTGACGGGTCACCTGTGCCCGCGATGAACGGCGACGGGTCACCTGCGCCCACGGTGAACGGCGACGCCGACGCGACCACCGGTCCTAAGGCCGAACCCGCCGACGCCAAGCAACCGGTGGGCGCTTCAGCGGACGCGGACGGGCAGTCGACGACCCGACCGGTCGGGCAGCCAGTGGTTGCCACGCCTGATGGGTCCGGGCAGTCGACGACCCGACCGGTCGCCGAGCCGGTGACCACGGTCGACGGCGCCGCGGCCAGCGCGGGCGTGGACGGCGAGCCGACGGTGGCCGCAGTGCCCGGCGAAGGTGGCCGAGGCACCAAGCCGACCAAGATCACCAGCACCGGTGAGAACGGCAAGCGGCCCAGCAAGCCGACCACCGACGAGCGCAGCGCCAAGCCGAGCAAGGTCAAGATCGAAAAGGACTAACGGCTACCGCCGCAGAACATTGCGGCGCGGCGGTGGGTTCGCCTCCGGACACGCGAGAGGTACCAGCAACTGCACGTAAACGAAAGGCAAGCAGACCCCTCACACCCCGCGACCCCGCAACCCCGCAACCC
>NZ_LGEB01000047.1:0-202 GCF_001279555.1 Micromonospora sp. NRRL B-16802
CACCTACATGGTCCCCACCACCCTCATCACACTTCCCGAACTACCACTGACCCCCAACGGCAAACTCGACACCACCCGCCTACCCGAACCCACACCAACGGTTACCGAACACATCGCACCCACCACCCACACCGAACAATGGCTCGCCGACACCTGGCAAAACCTGCTCAACATCGACCAGATCAGCACCACCGACAACTTC
>NZ_LGEB01000048.1:0-150526 GCF_001279555.1 Micromonospora sp. NRRL B-16802
CTCCGACGACGCCCCCTCCGACGACACCGCCTCCCACCACGCCCCCTCCGACCACGCCCCCTCCGACGACGCCGCCTCCCACCACACCGCCTCCGGGTGGCGGGTGCGCGGCGACGTACCGGGTGACGGGCTCCTGGTCTGGCGGTTTCCAGGCCGAACTGGTGGTCAGCAATCCCGGCAGCGCGCCCATCGCCGGCTGGACGTTGGGCTGGACCTTCCCGAACGGCCAGCGGATCGGCCAACTCTGGGGCGGCACGCACACCCAGAGCGGTGCGGTCGTCTCGGTTCAGGACAGCGGCTGGAACGGCGCGCTCGGCGCTGGCGCCAGCACCACTGTCGGCTTCCTCGGCACGTGGACCGGCAGCAACGCACCTCCGGCCACCGTCACCTGCACGAGTCGCTGACCTCGGGTGGTCCGGGGGGCAACCCCCGGACCACCTCCGGAACACCGGTCCGCCGGGCTGTCTGAGGGGTCCGGCACCTCGGCGGACCGGCCTGACACCCGCTCAGGTCGAGCACCGAGCCAGCCCGTACACACACAAGAGCGAGCCCCGCCGACCGGTTGGTCGAGCGGGGCTTGTCGTGCGGTTGGGCTGTCAGTCGTCCAGGCCGACGGGGGAGTTGGGGCGGTCCACGTCGACGAACTCGACGTCGTTCACCGCGCGGTCGTCCCGGCTGCCGGCGGCACGGGCGGCGGAGCCGACGGCCCAGCCGACCGCCGCGCCGACAAGCGCGGCACCGATCAGCAGCGTCCACGGCAGCGCCGGCTGGCGACCGGCGAGCGCGTCGAAGGCACGCGAGGCGCGCCGCCGCGCCTCCTCGGCTGCCGAGCCCACCAGGTCACCCGCGCCGTCGGCGAGGCCACCGCTGTTGCGGCGGGCCGAGCGGGCGGTGTCCCGGACGCTGTCCCCGGCGGAGCTGACGGTGGAGACCAGGTGCTCCCACGCCTGGTCCGCGATCCGCTCCGGCTTGCTGCGGCGGTCCAGCAGGTTGGTTCCGAACATCGTGGTTACCTCCTCGGGTGCCGAAGCCACCTACCTCGGACTTCGGCGGCTGTCCAGCGCGTCACGGCTCGCTCACCTCGCAGTGCCCCGCGCCGACCGCGCGCAAACCCGGCCGGCACGGGCTCCCGACCGGTTCAGCGCACCGTCACCACGGCAGCGCCCCGCGCGAAGTCGTCGTCATCGTCGTCATCGTCACCCCCGCCACCGCCGAAACCGCAGGCCAACACGAGGGCAAGCAGCAGGCCGACGCCAGCTATCCCGGCCAGTTTCTTGATCATCGAAGATCCTCTCCGTCACGGTGGGCGTCCCGGGCTGATGCTAGGAGGAAGCGGCAACCTCGGACGGGTGATTCGAGCCGGCATCGGGTTGCCGGATGGAATCACGCCCATCGAGCTCTGCATCCCGGGAGGCGCGACACGCCGGGCTCAGTCGGGCCGAGACGCGGGGCGGGCCGATTGTGGGGCGTGTCGGGTCCGGGCCGCTACCCTTGTCGGCGGCGCGTCGGTTCCGACCGATTGCCGACTGAGCAGATAACGAAAAGTATTGAGTGATCAGATACCGAAATGAAGGGATATGGGCCACTTTGGGTGGCCGGATCCGTGAATTGCTCATCCTGAGGGGTGGCGACCGAGGCCGTCGGAGGAATACTCTCGGTCGCGGCCCGCGTACTGATGAGGCGCCCGGGGGACGGGCGGGTGGAGGTGCTCGCGTGAGCCTGTCGATCGTGCAGTCAGTTCTGTCCGGTGGTGTTGTGGAGATCTCCCCGCGTGGCGAGATCGACGTCGACACCGCGTACGAGGTGCGGGAAGCGATCGCGGAGGTGCTGGCCAAGGGCCGCCCGCTGCGCATCGAGCTCAACATGAGGCTTGTCACCTTCATCGACTCCGTCGGCATCAGCGCCATGGTCGCCGGCTTTCAGACCGCCGAGGTCAGCGGCGTCAAGCTCGTCGTCACCGAGCCCAGCCGGTTCGTGCACCGGCAGCTCTGGGTGACGGGCCTGCTCGGCCTCTTCGGTGCTCCCGAGCCCTACTTCGCCGGCGCTGCCACCCCCGAGGTGCTCCCCGGCGCCTGAGACGTCGACACCTTGCTCGGCCCGTCAGGGCTCCTGGTCGAGACCGCTCAGGTCCACGTCGGCCACCTCGGTGACCGCCCGGATGGCCGTCACCGACGCGTACCCGCCGGCCAGCAACGCGACGTCCGTGCCGGGCTGCGCGGCCTGGCCCGGCTCCTCCAACGAGGTACGCACGAAGCCGTGCCCCGACTCGGCAACAGTCATCTGCACCTGGCCGAAGCTGGCCAGCGAACCACGGCGCACCCCGCGCAGCCGCCCGTGCGGCAGGTCGGGGGCGTTGACGTTGAGCACGCTCTCCGGTGGGCCTGCCGTGAGCCGGGGCAGCAGGTCCAGGGCTACCCGGGCGGCGGTGGCCCAGTGCCGCTCGACGTCGCGTACCCGAGCCGCGGCGTCCACCGCCGCGCCACCACTGGCGGCCGTGGCCTCACCGGCGGACAGCACGTCCAGCGACACCGCCATCGCCCGACAGCCGTTCGTGGCGGCGGTGAACGCGGCACCGACAGTGCCCGAGTGCAGCACGGCGCGGCCGGCGTTCGCGCCCCTGTTGATGCCGGACAGCACCACCGACGGCGGCGGCCCGAACGCGCCGTGCAGCGCGATGAGCGTGATGAAGCCGGGCGAGCCACCCACCCCGTACGCGGGCACACCCGGCAGGTCCGCCAACGGATGATCGTGCACCACGACCCGGCCGTCCCGTTCCACAGCGCTCATCGCGGCGCTGGTGCCGCTTGCCTCTTCCAGCGGTGCCGCGACCACGACGTCCAGTCCCCGCTGCGCCGCCGCCCACGCCAGCGCCTGGATGCCCGGCGCGGCGATCCCGTCGTCGTTGGTGACCAACACCCGCAGGCTCATCTGTCGACCACCCGGTCGGCCAGCTCGTCGGGGGTGGTCCGCTCCTGCGGCCGGCTGTCCGCCGGTGCCAGCTGGACGCGCTCCACCAGCCCGGTGATGGAGTCCAACCGGCCGGTGCCCAGGCCGTGCCGGGTGACGTTCAGTGCCCCGGCGGCGGCGCCGGTACGGATGGCGGTGCGGATGTCCCCACCGCGGGCGATCACGGCGGCCACCCCGGCGGTCATCGAGTCGCCAGCGCCACGCGGGTCGGCGGCCTCCAGCCGAGGCATCTGCACCTCGAAGAGTTCCCCGTCGATGAGCGTCAACGCCGGCTGGTCGGCCCGGCTCACCACCACCGTCTCCGCGCCGGCCGCGTGCAGTTCGTACATCGCCCGGGTCAGCTCCGCTGTCTCGTCGTTGCGGGCGCGCCCGTCGCGGATCAGCTCCTCGTGGCTAACCTTGAGGAAGAACACCCCGCTCTCCAGCGCCGCACCGAGGTGGTCCCCGGAGAGGTCGACCACCACCCGGCTGCCGTTGGCGCCGAGGTCGGCGGCGAAGCGCCGGTACACGTCGGCCGGGACGAGCCACGGCTCGTTCGGCCCGCTCAGGATGCTCACCTCGGCGCGGAGGCCCTCGCCGAGCGCCAGGTTGTAGAGCTCGTCGAGTTCGTGCCGGCTCAGCGGATGCCCCGGCACGTCGACGATCTCCTGCCGGGAGCCGTCCCGACGGTCGTGCACGTAGCCGCCGCTGCCGGAGTCCCGGACCACCACCTTGAGGTCGACGCCCTCGCTGACCAGCAGTGGTTCCAGCACCTGGCCGATCTCGCCGCCGAGCGCGGCGCACAGCACCACCTCGACACCGAGCGACAGGACCATGCGGGCCTGCCAGACGCCCTGACCGCCGGGGTGCAGATGCAGCTCGGGGTGGTCGTTCGGCTGATCCACAGTTACCGTCAGCTGCGGCGTGGGCGCGAAGACCATCACGTGCCCGCTCACCGGTCATCCCCGTTCATGCGTCCACCCTTCGTCACGACCGGTGATACCCCAACAGCCGACGGTAGTGATAACGCGCCGCCAATGCCCGGGCAACGGCCGGTGTCCGTCCGGGCGTTGCCAGCCCCACCTGTGTACGGGACGATCGTGCGACCCATCGACGGCGGGAGACGGCGTGCTCAGCAGCGACACGTTCAGCTACACCGTGCAGGCCCGCTGTTCGCTCGCCGACGCGGCGGCCCTGCTTGGCGACCTGAGCCGCCAGGGCGAGCTGCATCCACTCATCGTCCGGGTGCGGCGAGTTCCGCCCCGGGACGGAGCCGTGGCCAGCTACACCATCAACGACCGGCTGGTCGCCGGCCCGGTGCGCTTCCGAACCACCTATCACGCGGACGTGCTGACCCTCGACGACGACGAGATCGTCACCGTCGCACGCCAGTGGCCGGCCACCACCGTGCGTAACCACACACGTCTACGCGCCGAGCCCGACGGCCTGGTCCGGATCGACGTCGAGATCACCCTGCGGGCACCGAAACCCCTTTTCCGGTACGCCTTCAGCCAGGCCCGCGTCGCCCACCTGGCCCTGGCGGCCCGGCTGGGAGCGGCCCTCGACCGCAGCGACAACCCCCCACCGTCGACCTGACCCAGCCCGCCCCGCTGGCCCTCCGCGCTGCGCGGCGCGAACAGGACGGGCTGCGCCCGCTGACGCACACCGGCCGACGCCCCCCGTGGGGGAGGCGCCGGCCGGGTCGGGGTCGATCAGTACACGGACAGGTGTACGTGGTTCGTGTGGTCGCTGGACGGGTCGCCGTTCGCCCCGCTGTACGACTTCCACCCGCTGCTGGGCAGCCAGATCTGCCTGTACCAGATCACGTACAGCACGGCGAGCCGGTCGGCGTTGCGGATGAAGTACGCGGCGAGGTTGTTGCCGTACGTCTTGTCGCCGCCGGTGGCGTCCCCACCGAAGCCGTTCTTCTGCGCGGCGAAGTCGCAGGCGCGACCCTTCGGGTGCTCGCCGGAGCCGCCGGAGCGGTGGCAGGAGACGTACCTGGTGAAGCCTGCGGCCTTGGCCTGGTTGAGGGCGTGCAGGGTGCGTGGGGTGATGCAGCCGTTGGCCGGGGTGGGGTCGTTGACGCTGCACGACTCGGACGGCCAGGAGCCGTCGGAGTTGCGCGGCGCGGGCTTGGCGTTGGCGGTGGAGGTGCCCCGGTTGGAGCCGGAGTCGGAGGCGGTGGACTGCTGCCTGGTGTTGGCAACGGTCAGGGCGCGTTCGGCCTGCTCCTTGCGCTTGGCCATCACCTCGACCTGCTTGCGCTGCTCGCGGATCTCGCCGTCGAGGGCGACGCGGGTGCGGTTGGCCTCGTCCTTCGTGGCGATCAGGTCGCGCAGCACCCGGTCCTCGTTGGCGGCGACCACGTCCAGCGCGGCGGCGCGGTCCATGAAGCCTTCGGGGGTGTTGGTGTTGAGCAGCGCCGAGACGGTGCTGAGCCGGCCGGTGCGGTACGCGACGCCGGCGATCTCTCCGACCTTGCCGCTGCGCTCGTTCATCTCGGCTTCGGTGGTCTTGAGCTTGGCGGCGAGTTGCTGCTGCCGCTGGACCGAGGTGTCCAGGGCGCGCTTCGCGTCCAGGTAGCCCTTGCTGGCCGCGTCCAGTGCGGCGCGCAGGGCCGGGGTGCCGCCCTCTTCGTCGTTGTCGGGTGCCGCGGCCCGCTGGGTGGCCGGGGGAGCGGCCGAGGCGGCGCCGGCGGGGATGGCGACGCCGAGGGTGAACATCATGACGATCAGCGCCGCCAATCGGGCGGCGGGGGGTCGTGCTCGTGCCACTGCGCATGTCCTTCCGTCAGCCGCCGACCGGGTTAGCTGACGGGTTCGGGACGGAAGATCCCTACCGCTGACGCGGATGCACCCCAGGAACATGGTTCCCCGGTTCGCCCTCTCGGGTGATTAGGCGGCGGCCGCCACCGGCACCGGGAGGGCGCCGCCGGGTGGTGGCCGGGAGCCAGCCTACCGGTGCTCATGGGGCTGGTGCAGCCATTGTGACTGACGGTGTGCACGGCGCTACCCAAAAAGCCGACAAAAGGGATTAAGGGCGGAATCTCGCCCTACCAGGTGACGGCACCGCAGGCCCCCGGGGCCGCGCCGGGCTCGATCTGGAGCGTGGCGTGTTCGATCCGGAACTCCTCCTGCAGGGCGGTGCGTGCCGCGGTGAGCACGGTGCCGACCTCCGCGTCGGGTGCCATTGTCAGGTGTGCGGAGGCCACGTCCATGCCCGAGGTGAGCGTCCAGACGTGCAGGTCGTGCACCTCGACCACGCCGGGTACGGCGGCGAGCCGGTCGTGCACGGCGGTGACCTGGAGGTGTTCCGGGGCGGCCTGCACGAGGATGCGGACCGCGGCGCGGCCGAGCCGCCAGGTGCGCGGCAGGATGAACACGCCGATGGCGACCGCGACCAGCGGGTCGGCCCACCACCAGTCGGTGACCGCGATGAGCAGCGCCGCGCCGATCACGCCGAGCGAGCCGAGCAGGTCGCCGAGCACCTCCAGGTAGGCGCCCTGGAGGTTGATGCTGTCCCGGGCGCCGGCGCGGAGCAGGGCGAACGCGACCACATTGGCGAGCAGGCCGAGCACGGCGACCACGAGCATCGGGCCGACCACCACCTCGTGCGGGTCGCCGAACCGGCCGATCGCCTCGATCAACACGTAGATCGCCACGCCGGAGAGTAGGACGGCGTTGGCAAGGGCGGCCAGCACCTCGAGGCGGTAGAGCCCGAAGGTGCGCTGTGGGTCGCGGGCGGCCCGTTGGGTTGCGGTGATCGCGGCCAGGGCCATCCCGATGCCGAGCACGTCGGTGAACATGTGCCCGGCGTCGGAGAGCAGTGCCAGTGAGCCGGTGTGCAGTGCGGCCACCGCCTCGACCACCATCAGGGTGGCGAGCAGGCCGAACGCTACCCAGAGTCGGCCCCGGTGCTGTTGTGCGGCGTTGCTGACCGAAGCGTGGTGGTGGTCATGACCTGAGCCCACGAAACCCACCTTCCTGTGCCAGCCGGGACCGGGTCAAATGTATGTTCACATCGCTATGTATGCAACTGTAGGGCAACGATGTACCCCCGGCCCCGCCAACACGGATTCAGCCGATCGGGTCGATGGTGGTGAGTCGCTGGGTGGCCCGGGACAGCGCGACATAGAGCGTGCGGACACCCGCACCCGGATCCGCCCGGATCTCACTCGGCGCGACGAGCACCACCCCGTCGTACTCCATGCCCTTGGCCTCCAGGCTCGTCACCACCTGCAACCGCGACCCGCCGAGCGCGCCGAGCCAGCCGGCGACCTCGTCGCGGCGGGGGACCGGCGTGATCACACCGACCGTGCCGTCCACCTCGGCCAGCAGGCCGGTGGCCGCCTCCACCGTCGCGGTCTCCAGCCCTGCGGCCGGTACGACCTGCTCGACCGGATCGACCCCGGTGGAGCGGACGGCCCTGGGCAGCGGCAGGTCCGGATAGAGCCTGCGGATCTCGGCCGCCGCCACCGCGAAGATCTCCGCCGAGTTGCGGTAGTTGGTGGTGAGCGTGAAGTCCAGCCGCTTGCGCCGACCCAGCGCCTGGTCACGGGCCCGCGTCAGCTCCTCCGGGTCACCGGTCCAGGCGGTCTGCGCCGGATCGCCCACGATGGTCCACGAGGCCAGCCGGCCGCGCCTGCCGATCATCCGCCACTGCATCGGCGAGACGTCCTGCGCCTCGTCCACCACGATGTGCGCGTAGTCCCGGTAGTCCGCCGGGCGCTCCCGCGCCGCCGCGCGGGCCGCCCGCTGGCGGTCGCCAAGGGTGCTCAGTTCCCGGACGCCGCCGGCGAGCTGGAACGGGTCACGCCGGGCGCGGGCCGGCTGCACGGGCTTGCCCAGCAGCGCGTCCAACTCGTCGAGCAGCGCCACGTCCGCGATGGTCAGGCCGTCGGTGTCCAGACTCCGGTACGCCGCACCGAGCAACCGGATCTCCGCGCCGGAGAGGATGCCCCCGGCGTACCTGCGCAGCCGGTCGGGACGGGCCAGCCAACCGAGCACGTGCCGAGGATGCAGCCGCGGCCACCACGCCTTGAGGAACTCGCGGAACTCCGGCCGCTCGGCGATCTCGTCCTCGAAGGCACGCTGCTCCGGCAGCCGGCCGATGCCCAGGCGGCGGGCCTGCGCCCAGAGCGCGGCGAACACCCCGTCGAAGCCGGCCCGGCGGACCTCGTTGCGGCGGGCGCCCCGGTTCAGCACGCGGTCCCGGATCGCGTCCAGCTCGGCGCGGTCCAGCCGCAGCAGCGTGCCCCGGTAGAGCAGTCGCAGCTCACCCGGCCCGCCCGGCACCGCGTCCCGGACGGCCCGCTCCAGCACCCGGCGCATCCGCAGCGAACCCTTCACGGCCGCCACGTCCGGCGGATCGGTGCGGGTGGCGGTCATCCCCGGAAAGAGGGTGCCCAGCGAGTGCAGGGTCGCCGTGTCCTCGCCGAGCGACGGCAGCACCGAGGCGATGTACTCGACGAAGACGGTGGACGGGCCGACCACCAGGATGCCGCCACCGGCGTACCGGCTGCGGTCGGAATACAGCAGGTAGGCGGCCCGGTGCAGGGCGACAGCGGTCTTGCCGGTGCCCGGACCACCGGCGACGATCGTCACCCCGGAACCGGGCGAGCGGATCGCCTCGTCCTGCTCCCGCTGGATCGTCGCCACGATGTCCCGCATGCCCCGCCCGGTGGCCTGGGACAGGGTGGCCAGCAGCGCGCCGTCGCCGACGACAGTCATCCCCTCCGGCGTGGCGGTGGGGTCCAGCAGGTCGTCCTCGATGCGGGTGACCCGCTCCCGCCGGGACTGGATGGTCCGTCGACGCACCACGCCCAGCGGCTGCGCCGGGGTGGCCTGGTAGAACGCGGCGGCGGCCGGCGCCCGCCAGTCGACGACAAGTGTCGTGGCGTCCTCGTCGCGGATGCCGAGCCGCCCGACGTGCAGCACCTGACGGTCCCGCAGGTCCAGCCGGCCGAAGACCAGCCCCTCGTGCTCGGCGTCGAGGGTGTGCCGCCGCTGCGCGGCGTGGAAGACCATCGCGTCGCGCTCGACGAGCGCGCCGAACGTGCCCACCCGCGCCATCCGGTAGCCGTCGCGCTCGGCGCGGACCGCCGACTGGCGCAGCTCGGCCAGTCGGGTGTACACCCGGTCGAGATGCCGCTGCTCGACGGCGATCTCCTGCTCCAGGGCGGTCTGGTCGGTCAACGCACGCTCCTTCGATGTCGCCGGCAAGCGGCGCGAACCGCGCGGGCCAACCGCAGAAGGGTACGGCTTCCGCCCGGATCCGCCGCGCCCGAGGTGCGCGAACGTGCTCAGGCACCCGTTCCGACGACGCTCGCGTCGCCCGGGCGCGGCGGCGCGGCGCTCACGGCGTCGGCCGGCAGCGCGGCGAGCACCCGACGCAGGACGCCGCTCAGAGCGGCGTTGACCTCGTCGGGACGTTCCATCATCAACATGTGCCCGGCACCTGAGCAGATGGTCAGCTCGGTGGCCGGCAGCGCTGCGGCGATCGACTCGGCGCAGGGCGGCGGCGTGAGCCGGTCCCGATCGCCGACCAGGGCGGCGGCCGGCAGGTGGGCGAGCGCGCTGAGGGTGTCCAACCGGTGCTGGGCGCCGATCGAGGCGCGGAACCCGCCGATCGAGCGTAGTGAGGCGCGGGCCACCGCCGAGGTCACCAGCCGGATGTCGGCCGGATCGCAGCGGTCGCCGAAGAGCATCCAGCGGATGCTCGGTTGCAGCGCGCGCAGCAGCGGGCGGGGCGGCCGCCACGAGCCGCACCGGGCCAGCACACCGGCCCCGGTGGTCTCGGCGAGCCGGATCAGCCGGGTGATCCGCGGCGAGAGCCCGTAGGCGGTGTGCGTGTGCCCCTCGGCGGTGGTCGAGACGAAGACCAGGCCGGCCGTGCGGGCGGTGAAGTGCGCGGGGTGGCGGTGCGCGTACTCCATGATCGTCATGCCGCCCAGGGAGTGCCCGACCAGTACCACCCGGCCGGCCGGCGCGACCGCGTCGATGACCGCCGCGAGGTCGTCGCCGAGCTGGGCCAGGGTGGCTGTGGGCAACGCCATGCAGCTGGACCGGCCGTGGCCCCGCGCGTCGAAGGTGACCACCCGCACGGCGCCCTCCGACAGCCCGGTGAGCGCGTCGAGCTGCCGGTGCCAGGCACGTCCGTCCAGCGTCCAGCCGTGCAGCAGGACGGCGGTGACAGGGGCGTCCGCCGGCCCCGTGGTCTCGACGTGCAGCCGCACGCCGTCGGGCAGACCGACCTCGAACCGCTCGGGCATCGCCACCTCCCAGGGTCGCCCAGGCACCACCGGCACCGAGATACCCGGTGGTAACACCGGCTACCCGCCAGCACACCACGCCAATCGCGTCGAGGGAACATTCCCGAGCGCCCACCTGCCCACCGCCGACGGGGTCAAGCTGGACGGCATGGGGTCGACGCAGGCGACGCCCGGCCCGTCAGCCGGCGGACCGGCAGCTCAGGGGCGACAGGCAGGGGGTACGCCGAGGGTCGCGCTCGCGGAACTGCTTGCCGGCAACCGGCGCTTCGTCAGCGGTCAGCCCATGCACGGACACGACGTGACGGCCGCCGCCGCGGCCTCCGGCGACCAGCAGCCGTACGCGGTGGTGCTCGGCTGCATCGACTCGCGGGTTCCGCTGGAGGCGATCTTCGACCAGACCTTCGGCGCGATGTGCGTGATCCGCACCGGCGGGCATGTACTCGACCGCGCGGTACGCGGCTCCATCGAGTTCGCCGTGGGCCAGCTCGGCGTACCGCTGGTCATGGTGCTGGGCCACGAGCGGTGCGGGGCGGTGGGGGCAGCGGTGGAGGCGCTGCGCAGCGGTCAGCGGCCGGAGGGATCGCTTGCCCACCTGGTCGACGAGATCGCCCCTGCGGTCGTCGAGGCAGGGCTCGACGATCCGGCGGTGCAGCCGCTGGCGATCCGCCGGCACGTGGGGCGTACGGTGCGCGCGCTGCGCCACGACGACCTGCTGGCCGGGCCGGTCGCCGCTGGCCGGGTGGCAGTGGTCGGCGGCCTCTACGACCTGGCCACCGGTGAGGTCGCACTGCTCGACCCGCCCTGACGCCCGGGGCCCGAGCGCCCGGACCCTGCCGGACGCGGACGCGAAACCGCCCGCCGGGAAGTCCCGACGGGCGGTTTGCTGATGATGCGGTGGGGGAGGGCTCAGCCCTCGAAGACACCGGCCGCGACCAGGCGCTTCTCGGTGGCCTCCCAGCCGTCACCCGGGTGGGTGGCAGCCAGGTTGTTGATCTCCGCCCGGATCTTGGCGGCGTGGCCGGCGGCGGCCAGCACCCGGATCTCCTCGACGAAGGCGTCGGAGTCGGTGCGCAGGTGCGCGGTCTTGCCGTTGGTCAGGTTGCGCACGTAGGCGTGCTTGCCGCCGTTGAGCGGGATGAGGTACTTGAACTCGCCCAGCACGCTGAGGGCGCCACCCTGGCCAGCCTGGCCGGCCCGGACGGACGCGCGCGCGGTCTTAGAGGTGTTGCTCGCCACGGAGGTACTCCTTGCAAGACGTACGGGAGGACTGGACGTCCGGGGGCTGTATGCGGACGACACGTGAGTCGGCCCGCGAGGTGTAACGCGGCATAAGCCGCCGATGGAACTGTACAGGACCACGACATCAAGCTGCTCGTCGCGGTGTCCCCTGAGCCAACCGAGACCACCCGTCCGGCTATTCCGGCCAGCGAATTTTCCGATTCCCTGGCGCACCATCCGTCACAGGAGTCATCATGTGTTGCAGCAACCACCTGGGTGGCCGAGGTCGTAGGGGAAGACGCACCTCGCTCTCCGGGAGGTCACCGTGCCAACGCGTGGCGTCGTATACGTCCACTCGACCCCGCTCGCCGTGTGCTCGCACGTCGAGTGGGCGATCGCGCGCGTCCTAGCCGCGCCGGTCAACCTGCAGTGGACGGCTCAGCCCGTCGACCCCGGCGCACGCCGGGCCGAGTGCGGGTGGACCGGCCGTCCGGGGACGGGCGCCGAGCTGGCTGCTGCCCTCAGGCAGTGGCCCATGATCCGTTTCGAGGTCACCGAGGAGCCGAGTTCCGGCGCCGACGGTGAGCGCTACATGTACGTGCCGGCCCGCGGCCTGTTCCGGGCCACTGTCGGCGCGGCGGGGGACATCCAGCTCGGCGAGGACCGGTTGCGGGCGCTCATGGCGTCCGCTCGGGCCCCGGAGGCGCTGTCGCACGCCCTCGACAAGGCGCTCGGCACGGCCTGGGACGATGATCTGGAGCCCTACCGGTACGCCGGTGACGGGGCTCCGGTGACGTTGCTCACCCGGGTCGGCTGACCGGGCCCGTCGCCCCGGTGCTCACCGGGGTTGGGCAGGCCGGCGCCGCGGGCATGCCGACGCCGACCGGTAAGGTCAAGTTGCCCCGATAAGGGGGGACCTGGTGGGATGGGCGGCGTGCCGATTCGCCCGCGACGCGCCGGCATCGCCGTCGCCGCCCTGACCGCCCTGCTCGTCTCCGGCTGCTCGGGTACCCCGGAACGCCCCGACCCGAGCCCCAGCCCGGCGGCGACCTCCGCCGCGCCGAGCACCGCCGCCGCGACGCCGGCCGCCGCCGACCCGGCCGCCCGCGCCGCCGCGCTTGTCGCCACGCTCTCCGACGAGGACCTGGTCGGTCAGGTGCTGATGCCGTACGCCTACGGCGACTCGGCGACGAAGGTCTCACCCGGCTCGGCGGCCGGCAACCAGGCACTTGCCGGCGTCGACACCCCCGCCCAGATGATCGCCAAGTACCGGCTCGGCGGGCTGATCCTGGTCGGCTTCAGCGCCGACGACCCGACAAAGGGCAACCAGGAGACCACGAACGTCGACAACCCCAAGCAGGTCCACGAGCTGACCGGTGGGCTGCGCGAGGCCGCCGGTCGTCTGGCCGCCGGCCCGGCGCCCTTCCTGATCGGCACCGACCAGGAGTACGGCGTCGTCACCCGCGTCACCGACGGCGTCACGCTGCTGCCCAGCGCCCTGGCGGCCGGTGCGGCGGGCGACCCCAAGCTGACCGAGAACGCCTGGCGGGCCGCCGGCACCGAACTCGCCGCGATGGGCATCAACGTCGACTTCGCCCCGGTCGCCGACGTACTGGCCACCCGCAGCAAGGTCATCGGCTCCCGCTCGTACGGCTCCGACCCGAAGATCGCCGCCGCGCAGGTCGGCGGGGCCGTCCGGGGTCTGCAGGCAAGTGGCGTCGCGGCCACCCTGAAGCACTTCCCGGGGCACGGGCACAGCGCCGACGACTCGCACCAGGACCTGCCCGTGCTCACCCAGTCCGCCGAGACGCTGCGCACCGGCGCGTGGCCGCCGTTCACCGCAGGCATCGACGCCGGGGCCATGGCCGTGATGTCGGCACACCTGGACGTGCGGGCCGTCGACCCGGGCACCCCGGCGACCTTCTCGCACAAACTGCTCACCGACGTGCTGCGCGGCCAACTCGGCTTCAAGGGCGTCGTGATCACCGACGGGATGAACATGCCGCCGGCGAAGCGCTGGGCGCCCGGCGAGGCCGCCGTCCGGGCGTTGAACGCCGGCAACGACCTGATCCTCATGACCCCGAACGTCGGACAGGCGTTCGACGGGCTGCTCGCCGCGCTGCGCGGCGGATCACTGCCCCGCACCAGGCTGGTCGAGGCGGTGACCCGGGTGCTGACCATGAAGTTCCGGCTCGCGGACGCCCCGGCCGCGCAGATGTCAACGCTCAACTCCCCGGCGCACCGGGCGGCGGCGGAGGCGCTGGCCGCCGGTGCCGTCACAGTGCTGCGTGGCGAGTGCGGCAAGGCGGTACGCGGGCCGGTCACCGTCACCTCCTCGGGCGGACGGGACGGCACCCGGGCGGCGCTGACCGCCGCGCTCACCGCTGCCGGCGTGGCAGTGAAGCCGAGTGGCGGCACTGTGGTGCACCTCGTCGGCTACGGCGACGGCGCCGACGATCTACGCGCCGACGCGGCGGTCACCGTCGCCATGGACACCCCGTACGTGCTGGCCGGGGCGGCGTCGCCCACGCTGCTGGCGACGTACTCCTCCAGTCGGGCGTCGATGACCGCGCTGGCGGCCGTGCTGGCCGGCAAGGCCCGGCCCGGCGGCCGGTCCCCGGTTGCCGTGTCGGGCCTGCCCGCCACGACCTGCGGCACCTGACCCCGGGGCCGCGACGCTGAACCGACGCCGGCCGGCGCGGCGCCCCTGACGCCGTTCGGCGGCGCGGAAATTGTGTCGCGGCAGGCCAGGTGATCTGGGACCCTCTGCCGCATGCCAGCACCAGCGGGATTCCGGTACGACCAGCGGGCCGACGGCACCGTGGTGATCACCCATCACGGGCGGGTGGCGAGCACGCTGCGCGGCGGCCGGGCAGCGGAGTTCCTCGCCGAGGTCGACGACGACCCGCAGTTGGTGATGGCCCGCTGGACGGGCAACTACCGCCGGGGCAACGAGCGCACCGCCAAGCGGCACCCCCGCAACCGGGCCTGAAACGACACCTGGCCCTGTCCCGTCGCCAGGCGACGGGACAGGGCCACTGCTCACCCGCTGCCGCGGGCGGTGGTGTCAGGGTCGCGTGAAGACCAGCGCCACGTTGTGACCGCCGAAGCCGAACGCGTTGTTCAACGCGGCCGGGATCTCCATGGGCCGCGCCTTCTGGGCTGCCACGTCCAGGGTGAGGCCGTCGTCCGGGTCCTCCAGGTTGACAGTCGGAGGGACGACACTGTCGCGGATGGCGAGGATCGTGGCGATCGACTCCAGCGCGCCGGCCGCACCGAGCAGGTGACCGGTCATCGACTTGGTCGCCGCCAGCACCGGGTGATCGCCGAGCGCCTTGTGCAGCGCGCCGATCTCCAGCATGTCGCCGACCGGGGTCGACGTGGCATGCGCGTTGACGTGCACGATGTCCTGCTTGGCGACGTCCGCGTCCGCGATCGCCTTGCCGATGGCACGGATCGCGCCCTCGCCCTCGGCGTGCGGCTGCACCATGTCGTACGCGTCGGAGGTGATACCCGCTCCGGCGAGCCGCGCGTACACCCGGGCGCCCCGGGCGGCGGCGTGGTCGGCGCGTTCGAGCACCACGACGCCCGCGCCCTCGCCGAGGACGAAGCCGTCACGGCCCTTGTCCCACGGACGGGATGCCCGCTCCGGGTCGTCGTTGCGGGTCGACATCGCCCGCATCGAGCTGAACCCGGCGATCGGCAGCGGGTGGATGACCGCCTCGGTGCCGCCGGCCACCACCACGTCGGCCCGGCCGGCGCGGATGATGTCCAGACCCAGCGCGATGGCCTCGGCGCCGGTGGCGCAGGCGCTGGCCACCGTGTGCACGCCGGCCTTGGCGCCCAGCTCCAGCCCGACCCAGGCGGCCGGACCGTTCGGCATCAGCATCGGGATGGTGTGCGGGGAGACCCGCCGCGGCCCGGACGCCTCCAGGATGTCGTCCTGGGCGAGCAGGGTGGTGGCGCCGCCGATGCCGGAGCCGATGCTGACGGCCAGCCGCTCACCGTCGAGGCCGGAGTCGGCCAGGCCGGCGTCCGCCCACGCCTGCTGCGCGGCGATGATGGCGATCGCCTCGGAGCGGTCGAGCCGGCGCAGCCGGACGCGGTCGAGGACCTCCGACGGCTCCACGGCCAGCTGCGCGGCGATCCGGACGGGCAGTTGCGCGGCCCACTCCTGGGTGAGGGCACTCACCCCGGAGCGGCCGGCGAGCATTGCGTCCCAGGTCGACGCGACGTCCCCGCCGAGCGGGGTCGTCGCGCCGAGCCCGGTGACGACGACGTCAGGACGACTCATGATCAGGACTGCGCCTCGATGTAGCTGACGGCGTCCCCGACGGTCTTGAGGTTCTGCACCTCGTTGTCCGGAATCTTGACGCCGAACTTCTCCTCGGCCGCCACCACGACCTCGACCATGGAGAGCGAGTCGACATCGAGGTCGTCGGTGAAGGACTTCCCCTCGGCCACGTCGTCCGGGTTCACCCCGGCAACCTCTTCGAGGATCTCGGCGAGGCCGGTGGTGATCTCGTCACGGGTCATTGCGGTTGGTTCCTCTCATAGGGGGATCTCCGGCGGCCGGCGTCGCCGACCGCCGCTCCTCGACGCGTACGCGCCCGAGGGGGTTCATCAGGGGCAGCGGACGACCTGACCGGCGTAGGTCAGGCCACCGCCGAAGCCGAACAGCAGCACCGGGGCGCCCGAGGGCACCTCGCGTCGCTCGACAAGCTTGGACAGAGCCAGCGGTACGCTCGCCGCCGACGTGTTGCCCGACTCCACGATGTCCTTGGCGATGATCGCATTCGGGATGTTGAGCCGCTTGGCGATGCCGTCGATGATCCGGCCGTTGGCCTGGTGCGGCACGAACGCGGCAAGCTCCGACGGGTCGACCCCGGCGCGTTCGCACGCCTGCAGGGCCAGCGGCGCGAGCGCGGTGGTGGCCCAGCGGAACACCGACTGCCCCTCCTGCTGGATGTACGGGCGCCAGCCCTCGATGCGTACCGCGTCGCTCTTCTCCGGCACCGAGCCCCAGACCACCGGGCCGATGCCGGCGGGCTCGTCGTCGGCGGTGGCGGTGACCACCGCGGCGCCGGCGCCGTCAGCGAAGATGATGCAGGTGGAGCGGTCGGTCCAGTCGGTGAAGTCGGAGAGCTTCTCCGCACCGATGACGAGGGCGTTGCGGGACGCCCCGGCCCGGACGGCGTGGTCGACGATGCCCAGCGCGTAGGCGAAGCCCGAGCAGGCGGTGTTGACGTCGAACGCGCCCGGTGCGGTGATGCCCAGCTTCGCGGCGACCCGGCAGGCCACGTTGGGGCTGCGGTCGATCGACGAGCAGGTGGCGACCACGACGAGGTCGATGTCGGCGGCGCTCAACCCGGAGTTGGCAAGCGCCTTGCCGGCTGCGGCGGCGGCCATGTCGGCCACCGTCTCGCTGTCGGCGATGCGGCGGGTGGCGATGCCGACGCGGTCCCGGATCCACTCGTCGTTGGTGTCGACGAGCTGGGCGATGTCGTCGTTCGTCACCACCCGGGAGGGCTGGTAGTGCCCCATCGAGACGATGCGACTGCCGGTCATGAGTTTCCTCCGATGGGGGCGAGCGGTTGGCCCGGTGTGCCGTGACGGGCGATGAGATCCCGCGCGGCCGGCAGGTCGTCCGGTGTGTTCAAGGTGACGATCTCGGGGGCGCCGTCGCCCTTGAGCTCGCGCTTCACAAGGCCGGCGAGGGTGCCGGCCGGGGGCAGCTCGATCACCCCGGTCACGCCGAGGTCGGCCAGGGTACGCATGCACAGGTCCCACCGGACCGGGGCGGTGACCTGGCGGACCAAGCGTCGCACCATCTCCTGGCCGTCGGTCACGGAGGTGCCATCGAGGTTCGACAGCAGGATCCGCGCCGGGTCGGCGGGGGTGATCCCGGCGGCCACCGAGGCCAGCGCGGTCTCGGCCGGAGCCATGTACGGGGTGTGGAACGCGCCCGCCACCTGAAGGCGGATGACGCGGGCCTTCGACGGCCGCTCGGCGGCGAGCTTGTCCAGGCCGTCAAGCGCGCCGGCGGCGACGATCTGCCCGGCGCCGTTGCGGTTGGCCGGATGCAGGCCGTGCCCCTCGATCGCGGCGAGCACCTCGTCCGGGTCCCCACCGAGCACGGCGGCCATCCCGGTCGGCTCCAGCGCGCACGCGGCGGCCATCTCCCGGCCCCGCACACCGGCGAGCGTGATCGCCGCCTCCGGCGACAGCACCTCGGCGAGCGCCGCAGCGCCCAGTTCGCCGACGCTGTGCCCGGCGGTGACCGACACGTCGTGCAGCGGCAGGTGCTCGGCGGCGAGCAGCGCCGCGGCGACGAGCAGCGGCTGGGTGCGGGCGGTGTCCTTGATCTCGTCGGCGTCAGCCTCGGTGCCCAGGTGCACCAGGTCGACCCCTGCCAGCTCGGACCACGACCGCAGTCGTGCCTCGGTGCCGGTCAGGTCGAGCCAGGGGGTCAGGAAGCCGGGTTTCTGAGAACCCTGGCCGGGACTAAGTACGGCGAGCACGCCTATGACTCTTCCGGATGCCGCTACGGAACGCTGTGCCGGCCCGGACCAAACCGCACTAGGACCTTTGGAGGGTTCCTACAAAGATCGGCCAGTATCGTCGCTGATTTGAGCGGATTTCCGGATGGCCGGGGTCAATGTCTGGGTCGGCACCGGCGATGTGACAGGCGCCACCGGATCCAGCCGGCCGACGGTCAACGCCACCTGGAGTGCGAACGAGTCCCGGGGCGACAGCGGCGAGAAACCTGTCACCTCCGCGATGCGGCGCAGCCGGTAGCGCACCGTGTTCGGGTGCACGAACAACGCCCGCGCGGCGCTCTCCAAGGTGCCACCGGCGGCCAGGAAGGCGTCAAGGGTCTCCAGCAGCTCCCCACCGGCGCGGACAAGCGTCGCGTACACGTCGTGCCGCAGCCGCCGGCGTGCCTCCGCGTCGCCGGCCAGGGCCCGCTCCGGCAGCAGGTCGTCGGCAGGCACCGGCCGCGGGGCCGTCGGCCACGCCGGCGCGGCCCGGAAACCGGACAGCGCGGCACGCGCCGACTCCGTGGCCTCGTCCAGACTGGGTACGGCCGGACCGACCACCACCGGGCCGTCCCCGAACGCGTCAAGCAGCTTGCCCGCCGCGCTCAGCGGATCGGCCGCGCCGCCCAGCACGATCACCAGCCGGTCGCCGTGCACCCCGCCGATCACCTCGACGTCGATCCGCCGGGCCAACCGGTAGACCACGTGCAGCACGGCGGAGACCTCCCCGCCCGGGGAACGGCCCACCGCCACCGCGACCGGCGGCGCGTCCGCCCAGCCCAACGCGGCAGCCCGGCTGGCCAGGACGTCCGGCGAATCACCGCGCAGCAGCGCGTCGACAAGCAGGGCCTGCAACCTCGCGTCCCACGCCCCGCGTGACTCGGCGGCCCGCGCGTACACCCGGGCGGCCGAGAAGGCGATCTCCCGGGAGAAGCGCAGCACCGCCTCGCGCAGCTGGTGCTCCTCACCCTCGACGGCCAGGTGCGACACCTGCTCCTCGACCACGTCGATGGTCACCTTGATCAGCGCCACGGTCTGCTGAAGGGTGATCGACCGGGCCAGCGCCAGCGGTGCCGTGGCGAAGACCTCGTCGGAGACCTCCTGCGTGCTGTCGGCCGTGCCGCCGCCGTCGCGCAGCCACTCCACCAGCGATCGCGCGCCGGCCTGAGCCACGAGCATCACCCAGGAACGCTGGTCGGCAGGCAGGGCGCGGAACCACGGCAGCGTCTCGTCCATCCGGGCCACACTTGCGGTGGCCAGCGCCCCCGCCGAACGCTCGATGCGGCGCAGCGTGGCCGACAGGTCTCCACCGCCGGGCGTACTCACCGCCCTAGCCTGACATGTCGTGAGCAGGCCATCCACGCCGGCACCTGTCAACGGGCCGCCGCGAGGCCGGTACGGCCGACACCTTTCAGCGACGTGTTGAGCGGCCGATCGGGGCTGTAGAGGAAACACCAGACGCCGGGCGTGCCCGCCAGCCACTCGGGCTCGCCCTCCGGCAGCAACGCGAACACGTCGAGCCGGCCGTCCAGGTCTCCCTCTGACACCCCGACGTACCCGGAGACGGTCGACCGGCACCCCGCGTCCAGGACTTCGTCGGTGATCTCCTCGACCTCCGGTTCGGCCCACCAGATCCCGGCGAACTCGGTGGCGTGTGGCCCGCTGCAGGAGGTGGGCGGTAGGTCGACGGTGTCGCCGGACTCGGCCGGTTCGGTGAAACAGGTGTACCGCAGCGGCGAATCGCCGGTCAGTCCGTTGCGCAGGCTGTTCGCCCGGGGGTTCGGGAACCACCGGTCCACCGCATGCATCTCCAGCAGGTCGCAGCGGTACCACCGCTCGCCCGCCTTCCAGCGCGCCGCCGACGGGGTCAGCGCCCGCATCGCCAGCCGCGACTCGCGCCACTCGCCGCCCAGGAAACGGGCAGCCTCGGCGTCGCAGGATTCGTACACCCGCCAGATCGCCTCGGTGTCGGCGGCCGGCGGCGCCTTGGCGGCGGCGTCCGCGCCGTCGAACCGGCCGACCAGGAACGTCTCCACCTCGTGCTTCGAAGAGCAGGGGATCGGTGTGTACGACTTGGGGCTGCGCTCGTCGGACGCGGTGGCGTGGCACACCCCCGCCTCGGGAGCGAAGGTAGAGAGCTTCTCCTCGGATAGAACGCTGTCGCAACCGCCTGCCCCTACGGTCAGCGCCACAAGGACCGTCGTCCCCCACCACCGTCGCACGTCGTCTCCATTTCCGGGCAGCCGCCATCGGCATCGATGGCGCGCAGCGTACGGCAGCCGGGACACCCGTCGGTGTCCCATTGGGACCACCCCGGTTCAGGGCTGAGGGGGAGTGGGCAGGCCCAACTCCTGGGCCAGGATCGCTGCCTGCACCCGGCTGCGCAGGTCCAGTTTCGCCAGGATCCGGCTCACATGCGTCTTGGCGGTGCTCTCCGCAAGCGCCAGCCGGTCGGCGATCTGCTGGTTGGACAGCCCCAGCCCGAGGCAGGCAAGCACGTCGCGCTCCCGCGGGGTCAGCGTGTCCAGCGCGGCCCGGCCGCCCGCCGATGCCGCCGGCGCGGTGGCCGCGAAGGCGGTGATCAACCGTCGGGTCACCGCAGGGGCGATGAACCCGTCGCCCCGCGCGACGGTGCGCACCGCCGCGATCAGCCCGGCGGCGTCGGTGTCCTTCAGCAGGAAACCTGCCGCACCGGCGCGCAGCGCGCCGAAGACGTACTCGTCGAGGTCGAAGGTGGTGAGCACCAGCACGTCGGCGAGCCCGTCGGCGACGATGGTCCGGGTCGCGGCGATCCCGTCGAGGCGGGGCATCCGGATGTCCAGCACCGCCACGTCGGGGTGCAGTTCGCGGCACAGGCGAACCGCCTCGTCGCCGTCGCCCGCCTCGCCCACCACCTCGATGCCCGGCGAGCCGGCCAGGATCAGGGCCAGCCCCGCGCGTACCGCCGGTTGGTCGTCGGCGAGCACCACCCGCACCGGCGGTGCCGCGTCGCCCGGGTCGCGCGCCGGCCCGGTCATCCGCCCACCCCGGTGGGCAGGGCGGCCCGGACCTGCCAGTGGCCGTCGTGCGGTCCGGCGGCGAACTGGCCGGCAAGCAGCGTGGCCCGCTCCCGCATTCCGATCAACCCGGCCCCGGCGCCCTCAAGGTCCGTCCCGCCCGGGCGCACCGGGTTCTCCACGGTCAGCACCACCTCCGCCGGTCGGTACGCGATTGTCAGCTCCGCCTCGCCCGTGCCGTGCTTGAGCGCGTTGGTGAGCGACTCCTGCACGATCCGGTACGCGGCGAGATCCACCCCGACGGGCAGCGGGCCGGGCGTGCCGTCGGTGCGCACCCGCACGGCGAGCCCGGCGGCCCGGATCCGGTCCACCAACCCGTCCGCCTCGGCCAGGCGCGCGGTGACCGCATCCGGCAGGGCCGGGTCGCCACCCGCCGAGGGCTGCCCACCGCTGGGTCCGGGCTCGCGCAGCACGTCGATCATCTGCCGCATCTCCGCCAGTCCCTGCACGCTGCTCTCCCGGATCACCCGCAACGCCGACTCGACCTGGGCGCGATCCAACCCCGGCACGGACAGCGCGGCGGTGGCGTGGATGGCCACCGCGCTGAGGTGGTTGGCGACGACGTCGTGCAACTCCCGGGCCATCCGGGCGCGCTCGGCGCTCACCGCCTGCCGACGGTCCAGCTCGACCAACCGGGCGGTCTGCTCGGCGCGCGCCCGCTCGGCGGCGGCCTGGTCGCGGTACTGCCGCACGCTGATTCCGGTCAGCACCGGCAGCAACCCGGCGAGCACCACAGGCACCCCGACGGCGACGCCGCGCCACTGCCCGAACCCGACCACACCGACCACCGCGCCGAGCAGGCTCAGCCCGACGGTCACCCGCAGCAACCACCGCCACAGGCGCGGCGGGCCGTACACGCAGGCGTCGTAGAGCACCTGGGTGTAGATCAGGATCGTCCCCAGCGAGGAGCCGAGCGCGGTGTCCACGACCAGCGCCCCGGTGCCGACGGCCAGGCTCGCGCGCGGGGCGACGCGGCGCAGGCCCACGGCCACGCAGACCGCCAGCAGCGGCGGCAGGAACAGCACCTGCGGCACGTCCGGGTGCGGACGGACCTGCGGTTGCCAACCGAGGCCGTACAGGATCAGGCCGCCGGCCAGCGACGCGCCCGCCAGCATCAGATCCCGGCCGGGGGTGCCGGAGCCGAGCCACCGTCGCATGCCCCGATCCCACCACAACCGTCGGCCATCCGGTTCCGACCGGGGGAGGACCTCGCCACCCGCGACATGCGCCGAAAGGGGTACGCCGAGCGCTCACGGGCGGACGAGTCCGTCGAAGGGAGGACACGATGTCGTCTCTCGTGCCGAGGTCAACGCCCTCTTGATCAGCGACGCTGGGTGGCGACGAAGGGAAGTCGACATGCTGGTCGCCTTGATCATCGGCTGTGAGATCGCGTTCTGGGTGGTGCTCGCCGCCGGACTGGTGGCCCGCTATCCGCTGCGCCGGCCGCGGCTCGGAGCGGCGCTGCTGATCTGCGTACCGCTTGTGGACCTGGTGCTCCTCGTCGCGTCGGTGATCGACCTGCGGCGAGGCGCGACCGCGAGCGTCGGCCACGGCCTCGCCGCCGTCTACCTCGGCTTCTCGGTGGCCTTCGGCCACTCGGTGGTGCGTTGGGCGGACCAGCGCTTCGCCCACCGGTTCGCCGGTGGCCCGCCGCCGGTCCGGCCGCCCCGCCACGGCTGGGCCCGTACCCGCTACGAGTGGCGGGAGTGGGGCAAGGCACTGCTGGGCTGGGCCGTCGCGTGCGGTCTGCTCGCCGCTGCGATCCTCTGGGTGAACGATGCGGAAAGAACCCGTGAACTGGGCGGCTGGATCCGCGGCCTCACCGTCGCGATCGTGGTCTGGCTGGTGGCCTTCCCGGTGTGGGAGACCCTCTTCCCGCGCCGTCCGAAGCACTGACCCCCGGGTACGCGTGCACGAGCCGTCGGCCCCGGCCAGTACGGTGACAGGGCACGGTCGGGGGGAGCACCCGCGTGTGAGTGCGAGCGTGAGGAGACCGGGATGGCGCACGGGGAGGCCGAGCACGGCTGCGCCCAGGGCGAGCCCTGCCGGCCGGGTCACCACGACCACCAGGTGGCAGGCAAACCCCGTCGGCCGGTCGGTGGGTTGCCGGCGCACCCCGCACACCCAGCGGAGCCGACAGGTTGCCGCCCTGCCGAGTGGGCCGACGACGTACCGGTGCCGCGCCAGCGGGCCGGTGAGCAGGCGCTGCCCGCCGAGCCCGACGACGACGCGGGCTGCCGCAGCGGCCTACCCGGCTGGGCGGGGGCCCACCGGCACGGGCCGGTCCGGCCACGTCAGCGGGCCACCCGACGGGAGCGCCCACCGCGCCGCTGGTGCTGACGACGCGGCCGTGCTGACCACTTGGCTGTGCTGACGACGCGGCCGTGCTGACCAGGCGGCCGTGAGGCCGGTCAGCGGGTGCGGCGACGGATGAGCAGGGCGATGCCGGCCAGGCCGACCGTGATGGTCAACATCACCGCGACGTTGAGCAGCAGCAGCCGCTGCAACTCGCCCAAGGCCTCGTCGATGTCCCTGGCGGGGTCGAGGGCCTCCTCCGGGAGCACCCGCTCGCCGCCACCCACGCCGCCGCTGACCGTATCGAACTGCCGCTCCAGCGGCACTCCGGCGGTGCGCAGCGTCTCGGACATACTGAGCCGGCCGAGGAACCAGCCGGCGCTGGTCTTGCGGCCGTCCGGCTGCTTGGCCGGCCGGTAGACGCGCGGCCCGCCCACAGCCTTGGGATAGAGGTCGTACGTCTGCTTCGGGGTGTCCCCGGCGAGCACCACGACCGTGTACTTCGGCCCGAGATTGGCAGCCTTCGGCCCGTTCGGCTGGCCGGTGCGGCCGAGGAAGTTGACCTGGTCGATGACCGCCACCACGTGTGCGTGCTGGGTGTCCGAGCGCAGCCGCAGCGGCTCGGACAGCCCTTCGCCGGTGACGTCCACCCCGGGGGGCGGCGACTTCGGCGCTGCGGTGGCCGGGCCGGTGGTGCCGAGCGTCAGCAGTGCCGCGGCCAGCGTTCCCGCCAGCACGGCGAGTGCCCGCCTCATCTGTCGGACCATCCCGCCTCCTCGCCCCGTTCGATGGATGGCTTCGTCGTGACGTCCGGATCGGTCGGCCGATGATGCCACCGGCCGTGCGGTCGGGCCCACTCTCACAGACTCCGCAGAACGTCGATGAATTGCAGCTTGTGGAACAGTAATTGGAACTATTTGCGATCTCTGCTCGACTAAATGATGAGCCGTTGATCAGCGGGCGGATCGTACCCTTAGGGAGGGGTTCATGGGGGGCAGGGTTACACGTGTTGCGTGGGTCGTGCCAGTGGTGCTCGGCGTGGCGTTCGGTGTGTCGTTGCTGGCCCCGGCACCGGCCGCCGCGCACAACTCGTTGACAGGCAGCGACCCGCGCGACGGGGCCCGAGTGGCGACCGCGCCGGCCCGGATCGAACTGCGGTTCCTGGCCCGACCCGCTCCGGCTACGACGAAGATCACAATAACCGGTCCGGACAATGTGGTCGCTGGGGGGCAGCCCGTCTTTGACGGCAGCAAGGTGCGAGTGCCGTTCACACCGGGTGCCGCCGGGCTCTACATCGTCGGCTACCAGGTGGCCTCCAACGACGGCCATCCGGTGAAGGGCGAGGTGCGGTTCACCCTCACCACCGGCACGGCCGCCCAGCCACCGTCGCCGGTTGCCAGTCCGGATGCCGCGGCGGCCGGTACCACCGTCGCGTCACCGCTGCCGTCGGCATCGCCGACCGCCGTCGCGACCGATGGAACGGCTGCCGCTTCGGGCACGCCCGTGCCTGCCGCACAGGAGAGCAACAACCCGGACGGGCGGAACTGGTGGCTGTGGACGGTCGCTGCGGTTGTGGTGCTGGGGTCTCTCGTGGCGGGACTCCTGTGGCGCCGACGCGCCGCGCGCCGCTGACCACGTGGGCTCGCCCGGCCCGGCCTTGACCAGCCGGGCGACCCCACCTCGCGTCCTTTGCACTGCTTCAACGGACGCAACAAAAATGCCTGCTCGGTGGTGCGTGGAGTGAAGCAGAGCAAGGACGCGCGGGGTTAGGGGGACGGACCCAGGCCGGAGCGGGTGACGCCGACCGGGTGAGGCCCTCGGACCAGAGGCCGTCAGACGAGGCGGAGCCGGGCGGCGCGCATCCGGGTCAGGGTGCGCTCCCGACCGAGCACCTCCAGTGACTCGAACAGCGGCAGGCCCACGGTGCGGCCGGTGACAGCGACCCGGACGGGTGCCTGTGTCTTGCCGAGCTTGAGGCCACGCTCGGCGCCGACGGCCTCCAACGTCGACTTCAACGAGTCGGCGTCCCAGGACTCCAGCGCCTCGAACGCGGCGACGGCGGCGTCCAGCAGGTCGGCGGAGCCGTCCTTCATGGTCTTGGCCCAGGCCGCCTCGTCGATGAGCGGCGAGGCCAGGAAGAGGAAGTCGACGTTCGGCACGATCTCGCTGAGCACAGCGATCCGGGTCTGGGCCAGCGGGGCGACGGCGGCGAACGCGGCGGCGTCGTACTCCTCGGGCTGCCACGGCGGCGGCGCGATCGTCCCCGTGCCGGTCAGCCACGGCTGGCAGGCGTCGATGAACTCGTCCACCGGCAGCGCCCGGATGTACTCGCCGTTGAACGCGCGCAGCTTCTTCTCGTCGAAGAACGCCGGGGAGGGGTTGACCTCGTCCAGCCGGAACTCGTCCTCGATGACGGACCAGGGCACGATCTCCCGGTCGCCCGAGGGCGCCCAGCCGAGCAGCATCAGATAGTTGCGCATGGCGCTGGCGAGGTAGCCCTCCTCGCGGTACGCCTCAAGGGCCACCTTGTCGCGGCGCTTGGACAGCTTCTGCCGCTTCTCGTTGACCACCACCGGCACGTGCGCCCAGACCGGCGGCTTGACGCCGAGAGCCTCCCAGAGCAACTGCTGCTTTGGCGTGTTGGGCAGGTGCTCCTCGGCCCGGATCACGTGGGTGATGCCCATTGTCATGTCGTCGACGACGTTGGCCAGCAGGAAGACCGGAGACCCGTCGCCCCGGGCGATCACGAAGTCCTCGATGAGTTTGTTCTCGAAGGTGGGCTCGCCGCGGATCAGGTCCACCACCACTGTCGCGCCCTCGTCCGGCGTACGGAAGCGCAGCGCCCGACCCTCACCCGGGGCGAGGCCCAGGTCACGGTGGTAGCCGTCGTAGCCCTGGAACTTCGAGCCGGTGCGGGCCTGCACGTCCTCGCGGGTGCAGTCGCAGTAGTAGGCGCGGCCGGACTCGTAGAGCCGGGCGGCGGCGGCGCGGTGCTCGCCGGCGTTCGTCGACTGGAAGTACGGCCCCTCGTAGCTGTCCCGGGAGATGCCGATCCACTCCAGCGCGGTGAGGATGCCCTCGGTCCACTCGGGCTTGTTGCGCGCCGCGTCGGTGTCCTCGATGCGGAGCACGAACACGCCGCCCTGCTGCTTGGCGAAGATCCAGTTCTGCAGGGCCGAGCGGGCACCGCCGACGTGGAACATACCGGTCGGGGAGGGGGCGAAGCGCACACGTACCGTCACGTCCCCCAGCCTACGGCGACGGACAACCGAGTAAGGAAGGGCCCCTTCTTATCGCCTGGTGTTGTACAGGGGGCCCTTCCTAACAGCTCAGGGGACCGAGCGGATCTTGACCACCAGCGCGCTGCCGATCAGGGTGACCACGGCGGTGACCGCGTAGAGCGTGGGGTAGCCGCCCAGGTAGACCACGAGCGGGGCGGAGAGCGCGGGCCCGAGCACCTGTGGCGCCGAGTTGGCGATGTTGATGACGCCGAGGTCCTTGGCCCGGTCGGTGGCCCGGGGCAGCACCTGCGTGATCAGCGCGGCGTCCACCGAGAGGTAGACGCCGTATCCGGCGCCGAGCAGCAGGGCGGCGACGATCGCCATCGGCCAGATCGGCGCGACCGCGAGCAGCAGCGCCGCCACCGCCATGATTAGCCCAGAGGCGATCACGTAGATCTTGCGCCGACCGGAACGGTCCGACAGCCGGCCGGCCACCACAGCGGTCAGCATCATGCCGAGCGTGTAGAGCAGGATCAGCATCAGCAGCCCGCCCTCGGGGTCGGGGTGGCGCACGCCGTCGGTGAGGAAGTACAGCAGGTAGAGGGTGCCCAGCGCGTTGCCGAGCTGGACCAGGAACCGGGTTATCCACGCCCAGGCGAAGTCCGGGTGCTGGCGCGGGCTGACCCACATCGAGGCGAGCAGCGCCCGCATCCGCAGCGCGGGCCGGTGCGTACGCGGCAGTGGCTCGTCGGGTGTGAGCAGCGCGAACGGCAGCGACAGCAGCAGGATGGCCACGGCGATGGCCAGGTAGCCGGCGGCGTTGCCGGTGACCAGGGCGGTGACCAGCACCGCGCCGAGCACCAGCCCGAGCGCCTGCGGGATGCCCACCCAGCCGGACACGCCGCCGCGTTGCGTCACAGGCACCCGGTCCGGGATGGCTGCGGTGAGGCTTGCCAGCATCGCGTTGAAGCAGACCTGCGCGGCGACCCAGCCGAGCGCGACCCCGAGGATGGTCCGCTGCTGGGCCAGCAGCACCAGGGCCGCCGCGCCGAGCACCGCCCCGCCAGCGGTCCAGACGTGCCGGCGGCCGAACTCCCGCCCGGCGATCCGCAGGCAGGTCCGGTCCGACAGCGCCCCCGCGAGGGGGTTGGCGAGTACCGCGGCCAGCGCACCGAGGCCGGTGACCACGGCCAGCATGTTCTCCTTGTTGCCGGGCGCGATCTGCTCGATCTGCTGAGGCAGCAGCACCTGGATGGGGGTGAAGAACGCCATCCACACCCCGAGGTTCGCCGCGAAGATCAACCCGATCCACCCGCGCCGCACCGGCGTGGTCGGCTCGGCGAGCGCCGCCGGCAGCGACGCCGGTGTCGGGTCGACGGTGGTCACCGCGCCGACCCCTCCCGGCTGGCCGCGATCACGTCCCGCAACCAGGTGTACGACGACTTCGGCGTACGCGTCTGGGTGGCGTAGTCGACGTGCACCAGGCCGAAGCGCTTGGTGAACCCCTCGGCCCACTCCCAGTTGTCAAGCAGTGACCAGACGAAGTACCCGCGCACGTCCACCCCGTCGTCGAGGGCGGCCCGGACGGCACTCAGGTGCCCGTCGAGGTACGCGATCCGCTCCGGGTCGACCACGCGCCCGTCCGCGTCGGGTACGTCGTCGTACGCGCAGCCGCTCTCGGTGATCTCGATGGGCGGCAGCGCGTCGCCGTAGGTGTCGCGCAGCCAGCCGAGCAACTCGTGCAGCCCGTTGGGTGCCACCGGCCAGTCGAAGGCGGTACGCGGGTAGCCGTCCAGCGGGACGAGGTCGAACGGCAGGGGCGAGCCCTCCTCCGCAGCCCGTACACCTGTGGGGTTGTAGTAGTTGACCCCCAGTACGTCGATCGGGGCGGCGATGGTGTCGAGGTCGCCCGGGTGGATGAGGTCGAGGTCGAAGCCGGGTAGGTCCGGGTAGCCCCGGCCGAGCAGTGGGTCGGTGAAGAGGCGGTTGTGCAGCGCCTCGTACGCGGCTCCGGCGGCGCGGTCGGCGTCGGTGTCGCCGAGCACCCGCACCGGCGAGTAGTTGTTGGCGATCGCCACCGGGCTGGTGCTCCGGCTGCGCAGCGCGGCGACGGCGAGTCCGTGCCCGAGCAGTTGGTGGTGGGCGACGGGAAAGGCGTCGAAGAGCAGCGTTCGGCCGGGGGCGTGCTCGCCCGTGCCGTAGCCGAGGCTCATGTGGATGAACGGCTCGTTGAGGGTGATCCAGAGTCGGACGCGGTCGCCGAGGCGGGCGGCGGTCTTCTCGGCGTAGTCGGCGAACCGGGCGGCGGTGTCGCGCTGCAGCCAACCGCCGGCGTCCTCAAGGGGTTGGGGCAGGTCCCAGTGGTAGAGGGTGGCGACCGGGTCGATGCCGGCGGCCAGCAGTTCGTCGACCAGCCGGTCGTAGAAGTCCAGGCCGCCGGGGTTGACCGTGCCGGTGCCGGTGGGCTGCACCCGGGGCCAGGCGATCGAGAACCGGTACGCGGAGACGCCCAGCGCGGTCAGCAGCGCGACGTCCTCGGCGTACCGGTGGTAGTGGTCGCAGGTCACCTCGGCGGTGCTGCCGTCGCCGATCCGGCCGGGTGTCTGCGCGAAGGTGTCCCAGATGGACGGTCCGCGACCGTCGGCGGTGGTGGCGCCCTCGATCTGGTGCGCCGAGGTGGAGACACCCCAGCGGAAGCCGGTGGGGAACTGGGGCATCGGTGCTGTCGACATGCGCGCCCTCCCGGTCAACGTGAAACGTGCTCGGGACTTTAGGGCGCTGTCGATGAATGCGCCATAGGCCGGCCTGGCGCAATCCGCAATGGTTGATCGGCGTGTCTTTTTCCGAACCCGTCCAGGTAAGTCCGATTTAACGCATAGAGTGCCGATATCGTGGGATGTCCTCACTGGAGGAAAGACGGAAATGATCCTCGTGGAACGCAGTGCGCACGTGGCGGCGCCGATGGAAGTGGTCTGGGACGTCGTGCAGCGGGCCGAGCAGTTGCCGGCCTGGCTGGCGGGAGTCCGCGCGGCCGAAGTGCTCTCCGGAGAGGGCTTCGGCCGGCGGCAACTGGTCCAGGCGGGGCGCGGTTCGGCGCATGAGGCCGAGGTGATCGCCTATCAGGAGCCGACGTTGATCGGCTGGCGGGAGCGGGCCAAGGGCGCCGGTGCTCGTGCGGAGGCGCGCACCGAAATCTACGTCCAGCTCACCGCGGACGAGGAGGAGGGCGGGACCATCGTGCGGCTCATCGTGGTCCGCTGGCCGGCCGGCCCGGTCAAGGCGGCCCTGCTGCGCCTTGGCCTGCGCCGGGTGGGCGCCGACCTGGAGGAGTCGCTGGCCCGGCTCACCGACCTGGCCGCAGTCGGCTGACCGCTTCACCTCCTGGCGTCACCCGCCCCCGGCGGTGGCCCCGGGTCCCCGCCAGGGACTCCGGACCGCCGTCGCCCCACCTCACCCGCCGTCCGCCCGGTCGATCGGGGAGTACGGGGCGAGGGTGCGGGTGCACCAAAAAGGGCCCGGCGCGGGTGCGCCGGGCCCTTCTCGTCACCGCTGGATCAGCTGTCCCCGCCGGTCTCCCCGACCGGGGCGGCGTTGACGTCGTCGATCGCGTACTTCTTGGCGGCCTCGGCCGGCACCGTGGCCGGCACCGCGCCACTGCGGGCGAGCTGCCGCAGCGTGGCGACCACGATCGACTCCGCGTCGACGTGGAAGTGTCGGCGCAGCGCGTGCCGGGTGTCCGACATGCCGAACCCGTCGGTGCCGAGCGACGTGTAGTCGCCGGGTACCCAGCGGGAGATCAGGTCCGGTACGGCCCGCATCCAGTCGCTCACCGCGACCTTCGGCCCTTCGGCCTCGGCAAGCTTCTGTGCGATGTACGGGACCTTCGCCTCCGCACCCGGGTTGAGCAGGTTGTACTCCTCGACCTGTACCGCGTCGCGACGCAGCTCCGTCCAGGAGGTCACCGACCACACCTCGGCAGCCACCCCCCAGTCCTGGGCGAGCAGCTGCTGGGCCTTGAGCGCCCACTGCATGCCAGTGCCGGAGGCGAGCACGTTGGCCTTCGGGCCGTCCACCTGCGGTGCCGGGGAGTAGCGGTAGATGCCCTTGAGCAGGCCCTCCACGTCCACGTCGGCCGGCTCGGCCGGCTGAAGGGTCGGCTCGTTGTAGACCGTCAGGTAGTAGAAGACGTTCTCCTGCGCGTCCCCGTACATCCGGTGCAGGCCGCTCTCCAGGATGTGCGCGATCTCGTACGCGAATGCCGGGTCGTACGCGACCACCGCCGGGTTGGTGGCGGCCAGCAGCAGCGAGTGCCCGTCCTCGTGCTGGAGACCCTCACCGTTGAGCGTCGTCCGCCCCGCGGTCGCGCCCAGCAGGAAGCCCCGCGCCATCTGGTCGGCCGCGGCCCACAGCCCGTCGGCGGTCCGCTGGAACCCGAACATCGAGTAGAAGATGTACATCGGGATCATCGGCTCGTCGTGGGTGGCGTACGCCGAGCCCGCGGCGGTGAACGAGGCGACCGAACCGGCCTCGTTGATCCCCTCGTGCAGGATCTGCCCGGTCGTCGACTCCTTGTACGACAGGAACAGCTCCCGGTCGACAGAGGTGTAGCGCTGACCGTGCGGCGAGTAGATCTTCGCGGTCGGGAAGATCGAGTCGAGGCCGAAGGTGCGCGCCTCGTCCGGGATGATCGGCACCCAGCGCTTGCCGAACTCCTTGTCCTTCATCACGTCCTTGAGCAGACGGACGAAGGCCTGCGTGGTGGCCACCTTCTGCTTGCCCGAGCCCCGCTTGATGTCGGCGAACCGCTCCGGCCCGGGGATGGCCAGCCGCTTGGTGCTGGTCCGCCGGGACGGCAGGTAACCGCCGAGCTGCTCGCGCCGCTCCTTGAGGTACGCCAGTTCCTCGGACTTCTCACCCGGGTGGTAGTACGGCGGCAGGTAGGGGTTCTCCTCCAGCGCCGAGTCCGGGATGTCCAGGTAGAGCCGGTCGCGGAAGGTCTTCAGATCCTCAAGCGTCAGCTTCTTCATCTGGTGGGTCGCGTTGCGGCCCTCGAAGTGCGAGCCGAGCGTCCAGCCCTTGATCGTCTTCGCCAGGATGACTGTCGGCTGGCCGGTGTGCTCGGTGGCCGCCTTGTAGGCCGCGTAGAGCTTCCGGTAGTCGTGCCCACCCCGCTTGAGGTTCCAGATCTCGTCGTCGCTCAGCGGCTCGACCATCTTGCGGGTCCGCGAGTCGCGGCCGAAGAAGTGCTCCCGCACGTACGCGCCGGACTCCGCCTTGTAGGTCTGGTAGTCACCGTCGGTCGTGGTGTTCATGAGGTTGACAAGCGCGCCGTCGGTGTCGGCGGCGAGCAGCGGGTCCCACTCGCGACCCCAGACGACCTTGATCACGTTCCAGCCGGCACCCCGGAAGAACGACTCCAGCTCCTGCATGACCTTGCCGTTGCCCCGGACCGGGCCGTCCAGCCGCTGCAGGTTGCAGTTGATCACGAAGGTGAGGTTGTCCAGCTCCTCGCGGGCCGCCACACCGATCGCGCCGAGCGTCTCCGGCTCGTCCATCTCGCCGTCGCCGAGGAACGCCCACACGTGCTGCTGGGACGTGTCCTTGATGCCGCGGTGCTGCAGGTACCTGTTGAACCGGGCCTGATAGATCGCGTTCAGACCGCCGAGACCCATCGAAACGGTGGGGAACTCCCAGAAGTCCGGCATGAGCCGCGGGTGCGGGTACGACGGCAGGCCGCCGCCCGGGTGCGACAGCTCCTGGCGGAACCCGTCGAGCTGGTGCTCGCTGAGTCGGCCCTCCAGGAACGCCCGCGCGTACATGCCGGGGGAGGCGTGACCCTGGTAGAAGATCTGGTCGCCGCCGCCGGGGTGGTTCTTGCCCCGGAAGAAGTGGTTGAAGCCCACCTCGTAGAGCGACGCCGAACTGGCGAACGTGGAGATGTGCCCGCCGACGCCGATCTCCGGGCGCTGCGCCCGGTGCACAAGCATCGCGGCGTTCCACCGGACGTACGCCCGGATCCGTCGCTCGACGTGCTCGTCACCCGGGAACCACGGCTCGCGCTCCGGGGTGATGGTGTTGATGTAGTCGGTGGTGGTCAGGGGCGGAACCCCGACCTGGCGCTCCCGAGCCCGCTCCAGCAGGCGCAGCATGACGTAGCGAGCGCGTTTGGCGCCGCGATCGTCGATGACACCATCAAGCGACTCGACCCATTCGCTTGTCTCTTCAGGGTCGATGTCCGGAAGCTGGCTCGGTAGGCCGTCGCTGATCACCGGGCGCTTGCGTTCCGTAGCCACAGGCGGTCCCTCGGTTGTGTGTGGGATAGGTCTCTAGCGCCATCCTGCCCCCTGGTGGCACCCCTCGTCACGTCTAGGTGCCCCGGACGCGATGCTGAACACAGGTACCCATCGGTAACTTAGTGCGACGGTCGCCCGAACCCTTCTCTTGTCCCGCACCACTACCGTGCCGGGCATGGACAGGCGACGGGTGGCGGTGGGTGTCCTTCTCCTGGGGGCCGGCGTCCTCGCGGTGCTTGCCGCCGCGCGGGTGCTGTTGACAGGTGACCTCGCGCCGCTGCCGATAATGATCATCGGCGGCGGCGCCATTGTCTTCGGCGCGGTACGTCTGCGCGCCGGCCTGCGGGCGCCGGCACCACGCCGCTCGGTGCGCCCAGGGCAGGGCGGCCGGCACGCGGACACCAGCATCCCGTGGACGTACTACGGCGGATCAGACAGTGGTGGCTGGTCCGGCGGCGGAGACTCGGGCGGTGGCTGGCCCGGGGGCGGAGACTCCGGGGGTGGCTGGCCCGGCGGCGGAGACTCCGGGGGTGGCTGGTCCGGCGGCTCGTCCGGTGGTGACGGCGGCGGTGGTGGCGGTGGTGGCGGTTCCTGAGCGCGTACTGCGGCAGAATGCGGCCTATGCGCAGTGACGTGATCACCGTCCAGACCGGGTCGCGGCCGACCGTCCGGGACATCACCGCCGAGGCACAGGCGTTCGTCTCCAGCGAAGGCGACGGGCTGCTGCACGTGTTCGTGCCACACGCCACCGCCGGCCTGGCCATCATCGAGACCGGCGCCGGCTCAGACGACGACCTGCTCACCGCGATCGACGCCCTGCTGCCCACCGACGGCCGCTGGCGACACCGGCACGGCTCGCCCGGCCACGGACGCGACCACGTGCTGCCGGCGTTCATCCCGCCGTACGCGACGGTCCCGGTGCTCGACGGCCGACTGACCCTGGGCACCTGGCAGTCGATCTGCCTCGTCGACACCAACGGTGACAACCCCACCCGCCAGGTCCGCTTCTCGTTCCTGCCCGGCTGACGCTCGCGCGGCGCGGATCTTGATCCGGCGCGATCGCCCGCCGCCGGGCAGCGTCGTTCGCCGCCGGTGCGGCACCGCTGCCGGGTGATCGAGGTGATGTCTGACTCCCGACTCGTGGCCGGGCTGGCCGGCCAGGAGCTGTCCATCCCTGCCTGACCTGGCGTGGAAGGTGTCCGACAGTGGCTGCCTACAGCCGTGCGAACCGGAGCCAGTCGACCCGTGCCTGTCGTGTCCCAGTGGGCGACGATGGCCCGCGTCGGTAATGCTGTGCGACGTGACCACCCCGCAAGATCTCGACGACCGCTTCCGGGAGACGCTGGCGGCACTTCCCGCCGCGCAACGCCGGCGTGATGCCGCCGACCCGGTCACCGACGACGCCCCACTGACCGGCGCGCAACTGCTCGACCTGTTCGACGCGCAGGTCACCAGCAGGCAGCTCGACCTTGCCGGTCGTTGGCTACGCAGCTTCGGAGAGGGCTTCTACACGATCGGTTCGGCTGGGCACGAGGGCAACGCCGCGGTCGCCGCCGCGCTACGCCCCACCGACCCGGCGTTGCTGCACTACCGCTCCGGGGCTTTCTACTGCGTGCGCGCCGCCCAGGCCGCCGCCGACGCACCACCGACGTCCACCGTCGAGCCAGGCTCCACCGTAGAGGCGACCTCCGCTGCCGGGCCCGACTCCGCTGCCAGGCCCACCTCCACCGTCGCGCCTGCCCCCAGCACGGATGTGCGGTCCAGTACCGAGCCGCCGTCCGGCGCCGCGCCGTCGACCGCTGGGGAGCCGACGGCAGGCCCGGAATCGGCCGACGCCGCCGAGGGGGAGCCGACCGGGGCCACGCCGCCCGGTGGCTTCGAGGCGTACGCGGAGGCGGCCCGGGACGTACTGCGGGGGATGGTCGCCTCCAGCCAGGAGCCGATCGCCGGCGGGCGGCACAAGGTGTTCGGCCGGGCCGACCTGGCCATCGTGCCGACCACGTCCACCATCGCCTCGCACCTGCCCCGGGCGGTCGGGATGGGGCTGGCCGTGGAGCGACTGCGCCGAATGGACAGTGCGGGTCGGCGTACCGGGGCGGGGGCGCAGGTGGGCGGTGCCGAGAACGCGCCGTGGCCGCCGGACGCCATCGTTGTCTGTTCTTTTGGTGACGCGTCGGTCAACCACGCCAGTGCCACCGCCGCCTTCAACACAGCCGGCTGGTACGACCACGCGGGGCTGCGCATCCCGGTGCTCTTCGTCTGCGAGGACAACGGGCTGGGCATCAGCGTCCGCTCCCCGAAGGGCTGGGTGGAGGCGACGCTGCGGTCCAAGCCGGGCATCCGCTACTTCAGCGCCGACGGCGCAGATCCGGTGGGTACGTACGCGGCGGCGGCCGAGGCGGCAGCCTGGGTACGCCGACACCGGCGACCGGCAGTGCTGCACCTGCACACCGTCCGGCTGATGGGGCACGCAGGGGCGGACGCCGAATCGGCGTACCGAAGCCCGGCCGAGCTCGCCGACGACGTGGCCCGGGATCCGGTGGCCGCCACCGCCCGGCTGCTCGTCGAGGCGGGCGTGGCGACGGGCGATGAGCTGTTGGCCCGGTACGACGAGACCGGCTGGCAGATCCGCCGGCTCGCCGAGGACGTGTTGGGTGAGCCGAAGCTGGCCTCCGCAGCCGAGGTGGTGTCGGCGCTGGCGCCGCGCCGCCCGGTGCGGGTGGCACGGGCGGTGGCCGACGCGGCCGCGCGGGCCAGCGGGCCCGGCGCGGGTGCCCGCGCGGAGGCGTTCGGGGGCAAGCCGCCGGAGCTGGCCGGGCCGCTGACCCTGGCGCAGAGCATCAACGCGGCGCTCGCCGACGGGATGCTCGACCACCCGCAGATGGCCGTCTTCGGTGAGGACGTGGCCGCCAAGGGTGGCGTGTACGGGGTGACGAAGGGTCTGCGCGACCGCTTCGGAGCGGCACGGGTCTTCGACACCCTGCTCGACGAGACGTCAGTGCTCGGGCTCGGGCTGGGCGCCGGGCTGGCCGGGATGCTGCCGGTGCCGGAGATCCAGTACCTGGCGTACCTGCACAACGCCGAGGACCAGCTGCGCGGCGAGGCCGCCACCATGCAGTTCTTCTCGCAGGGGGCGTTCCGCAACCCGATGGTGGTCCGGGTGGCGGGGCTGGCGTACCAGGAGGGGTTCGGCGGGCACTTCCACAACGACAACTCGGTGTCCGTACTCCGGGATGTGCCCGGTCTGGTGATCGCGGTGCCGGCGCGGCCGGACGATGCCGCGCCCATGCTGCGGACCTGCCTGGCAAGTGCGGCCGTGGACGGCAGCGTCTGCGTCTTCCTGGAGCCGATCGCGCTCTACCACACCCGCGACCTGTACGCCGATGGCGACGGGGAGTGGCTGGCCGGCTATCCCGAGCCGGGCTCGTGGGTGACGGGGCACGTGCCGATCGGCCGGGCGCGGGTCTACCAGGTCGGTTCGGCCGACGACCTCACGATCATCACCTTCGGAAACGGGGTACGGATGTCGCTGCGAGCGGCGGCCGCCCTCGCCGAGGAGGGGGTGGGTACGAGGGTCGTTGACCTGCGGTGGCTTGCTCCGCTGCCGGTGGCCGACATCATCAGGGAGTCCTCGGCGACCGGCCGCGTGCTCGTGGTGGACGAGACACGCCGATCCGGTGGGGTCGGCGAAGGTGTGATCGCCGCGCTTGTCGACGCCGGATATGTCGGCGCGGCGCGTCGAGTAGCCGGAGTTGACTCGTTTGTACCATTAGGTCCGGCAGCACGCCAGGTTCTGGTCTCCGCGGAAGCCATTACCGAGGGTGCCCGTACGCTGCTGGCACGGTAAATTCCGATCCACCCGGTGTGCCACTTGCGCGGGGACGCACAACTGTGTGGACTTTGCCAGACGGCGTCGGCACGACGCCGCGAGCAGGAACAAGAAGAGGAGGCACGCGACAGTGAGCGCGACCGCTGGTCAGGCCGCCGACGGGGTACGCAGCCTGGCGGACCGGTTCGGCATCGAACCGGGGATGGTCGTCATGGAGATGGGGTACGACGACGACGTCGACCAGGATCTCCGGGACGCCCTGACCGACCGCTGTGGAGACCTGGTCGACGAGGACACCGACGAGGTGGTCGACGCGGTGCTGGTGTGGTACCGCGACGGCGACGGTGACCTCTTCGAGCTTCTCGTCGACGCCCTTGGCCCGCTGGCCGACAACGGTGTCGTGTGGCTGCTGACCCCGAAGGCGGGGCGCGAGGGTCACGTCGAGCCGAGTGAGGTCGCGGAGTCCGCGCCCACCGCCGGCCTTCAGCAGACCTCGACCGTCAACGCCGGCCGGGACTGGAGCGGCGCCCGCCTGGTGCTGCGCCGGGGGGCCAAGGCCAAGAAGTAGCCCAACCGGCTCCCCGCACCCGGCGGTCGACACCGCCGGGTGTGGCAGGCTGGCGTCATCGAGCAACACGAGGAGTCCTCATGCCCATCCAGGTCGGCGCCGAGGCGCCGGACTTCCTCCTGAAGGACCAGAACAACCAGGAGGTCCGCCTCTCGGCCTTCCGAGGGCGTCGCACCGTGCTGCTGGTCTTCTACCCGCTCGCCTTCACCGGCGTCTGCCAGGGCGAGCTGAGCGAAGTGCGAGACAACCTCGACGAGTACGTCAACGACGCCGTCCAGGTCCTGACGGTCAGCGTCGACTCGGTCTACAGCCACAAGATCTGGGCCGACCGCGAGGGCTACCAGTTCCCGATGCTCGCCGACTTCTGGCCACACGGTGCCGTCGCCCAGGCGTACGGGGTCTTCAACGACGTGGCCGGCGTCGCCAACCGGGGCACCTTCGTCATCGACAAGGCCGGCATCGTCCGCTTCGCCGAGATGAACAGCCCGGGGGAGGCCCGCGACCAAACCCGCTGGCGCAAGGCCATCGCGGAAGCCGCCGCCTGACCGGGGTACGCCGCGCGCCCCGAGCGGGCGGGAGCAGGTAAGCTTGCCAGCCACCGGCCCGCCACACACGGGGCGTTCCGGGCGCGTAGCTCAGTGGGAGAGCACTCGCCTTACAAGCGAGGGGTCGCAGGTTCGAAACCTGCCGCGCCCACCCTTCACCAGAACCATTCAACTCCCCGACCTATGGGTCGTGGCCGCCTGCGAATGCACGACTCCCGTTGTTCTGCGGGGTGGGGTTATCCGTCCGATGCCGTGCTTCCGCTCAGCGCTGCGGAACGTTCGGGAGGGTGCCCGCCTGAACCCCACCGCCAAGACCCCCGCTCAGGCATCTCGCGGAGAAGTGTCTCGGATCTTGGAGAAGACCACCGCGTCAGCACGACGGCCGGCAAAAGAGAGGAAGCTGCGCAGCACGCCCTCCTGCTCGAAGGCAGCCGCGGTGAGAACCCGCCGCGACGCCTCGTTGTCTGGCTCCACCCACGCCTCAACCCGCTCGATGCCCACGACGACCAACGCCCAGGACGACACCAGCCTCGCCGCACGAGTGGCGATTCCTCGCCCTCGCGCCCATGGGACGAGCCAGTAGCCGAGACCAGCCACCCCCGGCTGTGGCCGCAGCATGAGCACGACTGAACCGATCGCCTGGTCGGTCATCGCGTCGGCGATCGCAAAGGAGACGCCCTCACCACTCTCGGCTCGATTCCACTGTCGACGGATGAACGCTCGTCCCGCATCGGCCGAGATCACTCCCGGAACCGTGGTGGACTCGACAATTCGCGCATCCTGGGCTGCGGCGCGAACACAGTCCAGATCAGCTTCCCGCCACGGGCGAAGACGTATCGTCCCATCACAAAGATCAACAGTAGGGTAGGTCAACGACACCGGATCAAGCTACGCCACAGGCCCCTCGGTGCGGTTCTGCTGATTGTGCTTTCCGTGCGCCTGCCGCACGGCATGAGGGCTGGCGTACGAGCGGATCTTCACGTCGCCGTGCCGGAGCGGCCGTCTGGACGACGTGCAACGGCGCGCCCAGTTCCATCAGCAGCGACACGACCGGGTGCAATTCGGTGCTGTGTCGAAGGGCGCCGCCTGCGCCCTCTCTTGATCAGGAGAACCCACACGCTGGCACACACAACCGAGCAGAGGCCCATGACTGCCGCCCCGAACAGATTGCCTTTCGGGCTTGTTGCAGCGCTCATCGATGCAAGCCCGAGCACGACGGCAAGAAGGGGCAACATTACGCGTGTCGCGGCGCGGTGATGACGCCGATTGTGCGCAAGATTGATCCGGCGCTGCTCGTCGGTGAGGTTCTTCTCCCACGGGGTGTTGAAGGGCCAGTTGGCGACCCAGATTATCGAAGCCAACCCCGCAATGATCATCAGCACTGTCGCGATTTCTTTGACGAGCATGCTCTACCTCCAGAAGTCGGCAGTCCGTGACCGAACCGACTGTGTTGGCAAAGGGCCGTGCCCGCTGCGCCACCCTTCACGTGGTGGCCTCACGGTCGTGCTGCTCTCAGTTCGCTTCGAAGTCGGTCCAGCTCATGTTGTGTGCCGATCGCTGACCGATGTTCGGGGTGCTCGACGTAGTGGCGGATCGTTTCCGCGAGGAAGGCTGGATCGACGTCCAGCGGCCGCGTCGGCAGCGAGGTCGGTACGGGTGGGCGGCCCGGCGTCGCCGGCTGTGGCATGAGTGTGAGGTTCGCGGTGCCCCGCGCAGGCGGCGGGCCGCCGGGTAGCAGTTCGTCCCAACGGAGAAGGGTGCGCCGGATCAGGCCCTGTCTGGTGATGCCGTTCCGGTCCAGGATCAGGCGCGGTCGGTCCAGCAGCAGCACGGCCGCCATGGCTGCCAGGACGATGGCCGGGACGGCGATGCTCAGGGCGAGGGCCCCGGGTATCTCGGCGAGCCGCACGCGATCCTCGCCCGGAACCCGCTCGGTGAATACCGCGCCAGCGGCCAGCCATCCGACGAGGATCGCCCAGGGGCCGAGCCAGCGCGGGCTGGCCGAGGCGACAAAGCTCTCCGCCCCGGCCGCGATCTCCCAGGTGGCCGGCCGCTGGCGGACCCGTCTGGTGAGCAGGGCGTGTCCGGCCGCCAGCAGGAGGAAGCATGCGCCCTGGGCGGCAACCCAGGCCAGGAAGGCGAGACCACTCGGTTCGATCCGCCAGGTCACCGGCTTGAACCACAGTTCGGTGCAGATCCGCAGGGCGAGCGCGGCCACCGCGAAGGGCCAGATCAGCAGGCGCGCCACGCGAGGGGACATGTCCGCAAGCTAGACGACCCGGGCAACCCGCCCACCAACTCACCCTGGCCTGCCAGGGGAACACCGGTGCCGCTGCGCGACCGGCACCGGGAGCGCTGGCGTGCCGCGATCGAGGTACGGACTGATCGGCGCGTTGCGTTCGTCGATGCTGTGCGCCCCGTGTTGGATCGGGACCTGTGACGCCGTAGAGCGGGAGGCCGAGTGGGGTACGCGCAGATCAACGGGCTGCGGCTCTGGTACGAGTCGTACGGCACGGGTAGGCCGTTGGTGCTGCTGCACGGCGGCTACGGGTCGACGGAGATGTTCGCCCCGATGGTGCCGGCGCTGGCCGAGCGACGCCGGGTCGTCGCGGTCGACCTTCAGGGCCACGGGCGTACCGCTGACGTCGACAGGCCTCTGCGGTACGAGACGATGGCCGACGACATCGCCGCGCTGCTCGGGCACCTCGACCTGTCCACTGCCGATCTGCTGGGCTACTCACTCGGCGGGGGTGTCGCGTTGCGTACCGCCATCGAGCATCCGGCGCTGGTACGTCGGCTGGTGCTGGTCTCCACCCCGTGCAGGAGCGCCGGCTGGTATCCGGAGGTCCTGGCCGCCATGGCCGCCCAGGACGAGCGGACCGGCGAGCGGATGCGCGGCACGCCACCACACCTGCTCTACGAGCGCGTCGCGCCGCGCCCGCAGGACTGGCCACGCCTGTGGGCAAAGAGCGGTGACCTGCTACGCCGTGACTACGACTGGTCGGCGGAGGTGGCCCGGCTGAGCATGCCGACGATGTTGGTCTTCGCCGATGCCGACTCGATCCCGACAAGCCATGCGGCGGAGTTCTACGGGCTGCTCGGCGGCGGGCACCGCGACGCCGGCTGGGACGGCACGGACCGGCCCGCCGCCCGACTGGCTGTGCTGCCCGGCCACACGCACTACGACATCGTCGGCGCGCCGGCCCTGCCGACGGCGGTGCTGTCGTTCCTCACCCACCAGGTCGGTACGCCCACCTGACCCCCGAGCCGGCACGCCCACCTGACCCGTCGATGCGGCGTACGCCGGGTGGCGGGCCGGTTGTGGTCCAGGACGCGACGGTGGCCACCTGGCCGGCGGTCCGATCCGAAGCGCCCTACCCTCGGGGCAGAGCGTATTCAGGGAGCGTGATCGTGGAACTGGCGCACATCGACGCGGTGCTGTTCGACATGGACGGCACGCTTGTGGATTCCGACCCCGCCGTGGAGCGGGCGTGGGAGCGGTGGTCGGCCGAGTACGCCGTCGACCCGGCGGCGGCGCTCGCCATAGCGCACGGCAGGCCCGCCGATCAGACCATTCGCCGGCTGCTGCCCGCGCTGGACGACGCGGCGGTCGCCGGGGCGGCGGCCCGGCAGTTGGCGTTGCAGTACGACGACCTGTCGGACGTGACGGCCACCCCGGGCGCGCACGAGTTGTTGACGGTCCTCGGCCGGTTGGGTTTGCCCTGGGCGGTGGTGACAAGCGCCGACGTCCGACTGGCGCAGGCCCGGCTCGGTGCCGCAGGCATCGAGGCGCCGGTGTTGGTGACCGTGGAGGACGTACGCGCGGGTAAGCCGGACCCGGAGGGCTATCTGCGTGCGGCCGCGTTGCTCGACGTACCGCCGGCGCGGTGCCTTGTCGTCGAGGACGCTGAGGTCGGGTTGCAGGCCGGCCGCGCGGCTGGCGCGATGACCGCGGCGCTGAAGGGACTCGACGGCGACCTGCGGCTGGTCGACCTGACGCAGTTGGCGGACGGCCTGCTGTCGGCTCCCACGGCACGGTGACCTGGCCAGCTGCGGCGGTCACCCGCGCAGCCGTCGCGGTGGCCAGCCGCCCAGCCGTCCCGGCGGCCGGCTGACGGGGTGGCAGGGTCGCGCCGGTTCTGCTCCACTTCCTGCTGGATCCCGAGACCCAGAGAAAGGCGGAGCCGGTGGAGTTGACCTTGAGGCCGATGAGTGAGCAGGAGCTGGCCCGACTCCGGGGCCCGCTGGAACGCGCGTACGCCGAGGATCTGGCCACGCACGGGGGGATGAGCCTGCAGGCGGCGCAGGAGCGGTCGGCGGACCAGCTGCGGCAGTTGCTACCGGCGGGCGCGGCCACCGAGGGTGCGCTGCTGCGGCTGGCGCGGGTCGGCGACACCGAGGTCGGCTGGATCTGGGTGACCCTGCCCGGGGCGGCCGGCACCACCGACGCCAAACGGGCCTGGATTCACAACATCGAGGTGCATCCGGCGCATCGGGGCCGGGGGTACGCGCGGCGGATGATCCAGCTCATGGAGGCGGAACTCGCCCGACTCGGGGTGCCCGAGGTGGGGTTGAACGTCTTCGGCACGAACACCGTGGCGATCGGGCTCTATCAGAGCCTCGGTTTCGAGGTCACCGCGCAGCAGATGGCCAAGCCGATCGACCCGGTGGGCTGAGCCGGCGGCGACGCCGGTCCTCTGAGCAGGACTGTTCGTCCGTCCAGCGGGAAACCGCGCCGGACCGCACCCGGGGAGGAGCGACGGATGACGCATGGCGCCGGACTGACAATCGGTGTGCTCGGCTCGTACGGTGGTCGGAACCTCGGTGACGAGGCGATCCTCACCGGCCTGCTCACCGATCTGCGTACGCAGGAGCCGAACGCCCGAATCATCGTCTTTTCCCGTAATCCCGAGCACACCCGTGCCGCCCACCCGGATGTGGAGGCGGTGCCCTGGGAGGGCGTCAGCCGTACCGACTCGGCGCTTGTCCTGGCCCAGCTCGACCTGCTCATCCTGGGCGGTGGCGGCATCCTCTACGACCGGGAGGCCCGCCGCTACCTGCGGGTCGTCCGGGTCGCGCAGGAACGCGGGCTACCCCTGATCACGTACGCGGTGGGGGTCGGGCCGCTCAGCGACTCGGTGGACACCGGCATGGTCCGGGAAACGCTCGCCAGCGCCGTGCAGGTGACCGTCCGTGACCAGGAGTCCCGGATGGTGCTGGAGGAGGCCGGGTTGCTCAACCCGATCACCGTCACCGCCGACCCGGCGTTCCTGTTGAAGCCGGCGGACTTCCCGGCCCACCTGCTCGCCGAGGAGGGCGTGCCGGTGGGCAAACCGCTTGTCGGGATCAGCGTGCGGGAGCCGGGACGGGCCGCCGAACGCCTCGACGTCGACGGCTACCACCGGCTGCTGGCCCAGATCGGCGACTTCCTGGTGCACCGGATCGACGCGCACGTGCTGTTCGTGCCGATGGAACGCGACGACATCCGGCACTCCCACGGCGTGCTGTCGCACATGGTCGCCGCCGAGCGGGGGCGGATCCTGCACGGCACGTACTCGCCGCAGCAGGTACTCGGTCTGATGCGCCACTTCGACCTGGCCGTCGGCATGCGCCTGCACTTCTTGATCTTCGCGGCGATGGTGGGTACGCCGTTCCTGCCACTGCCGTACGCCGGCAAGGTCTTCGACCTGGCCCAGCGGCTCGGAGTGCCGGCGCTGCGGGGCGTGGAGCGGGAGGTCGAAGGGCCGCTACTGGCCGAGGTCGACCGGCTCTGGGACGAACGCGAGGAACGCGCCGAGGCCACCGCGCGGCGGGTGGCAGAGGTCTGCGAGCAGGCCCAGGGCACCTCGGAGGTCACCCGCGCGGTGCTGGAGAGCCTGCGCAGCCAGGCCCTCACCCGGGTCTGATCCGGCCGTCACACCGCCGGGCCGGTCCACCGGTAGCGCCACTCGCGGTCTTCCTCACGGGCGGACTCCAACTCGTAGATCTGCGCCTCGGCCAATCCTCCGGACCCGAGGTGATGGTGGGTGAGCGGCGGGCGGCCGTTGCTGTCCAGTTCGACGGTCACGGTCTGCCCGTCCGCCGTGCCGCCGACGAGGAGGATCTGCACGGAGGAAGCCATGCGCCCATCCTGCCTGCCGTGCGGCCCGCCCGCAGCGGATGCGGGGCAGCGCGACGACCGTTGCGGCGCTACCGATTGATCAACACGGGTTCATGGAAATCGCGGTGTCCCGTCGACGTGGACACCGCGATTTCAGTGAAATCGAGTCGATCATGGCCGGCGGCGCGCCGCCGGCTCACTCGGGCCGCCTATCCTGGGCGCGGGCGGCGACGAGGGGGAGTACGTGCTTGTCATCCACGGGCTGTGGCTGCCCGGCGACGGCGCGTCCGCAGGGCTCGCGGTGTGGGCCGAGGACAGCGCCGCCCCGGCAGCCGCCACACCCCGCTCCGGCCGCCCGCCCCGGGAGCGCCAGCACCCGTTCGCCGCCGGGCACGCCGACCTGGCCGCAGTCCTCGCCGACGCCGCCGAGCCGGCCCACCCGGACACCGCCGTGCTCACCCTGCCGACCCGGGCGGGCACGCCGACCGACTCACCCGAGCTGATCCGGACCGCCGTCGCACCTCCGGCCCGCGCCCGGCTCACCCTGGCCAGGTGGCGGGTCCCCATCCTGGTGTACGCCCCGGACGACGCCCTACCGCTGCTCCGCGCCCTGGACGACCTCCCCGTGGTGCCCGGGTCGACCCTGCGCCACCTCGCCGAACTCGCCGACTTCGCCGCCGACCTGGTGACCCGTGGTCGCGTCCTACCCGGCGTCAGCTCGACGGCCGCAGGGGCGCGGTCGGGTGCTGGTGCCGAGGTCCCGGCCCTGGCCGTCTGGCGTCCACTGCTGACCGGCACCGACGCCGCATGGGCGCGATCCCTGGCGCTGGCCCTGCCGCCAGCGGCCCGAGCCGCCACCTCGGAGACCACCGATTCGAGCGATGCCGAGCTGACCGCTGCCGCGCTCGTCGCGGACGCGCTCGACGCGCTGACCGACGCCGCCGCCCGAGCCGCGCTGGCGACCACCACCCTGGCCCGGGGCCTGCGTCCGGGTGGGCCGGCGCCGGTCTGGTTGGCGGCGCTCGCCGGTCCGCGACGCGACTTCACCATCGACGCGACAGCGCTGGCCACCCTCCGCACCGAACTGGACGACTGGCAACGGGACGCGGCAGGCGGCGCGATCCGGGCCAGCTTCCGCCTGGTGGAGCCGCCCCCCGACGAGATCACCGAACCGATCCTCGCCACCCGGCCCGCGCCGACCGACGACAGCCACGCCGACGGCAGTCGCGTCGCCCCCAGCCCGACCACCCTCAGCCCTGTCGAGGACGGGCCTGCCGGTGGTGGGCGGTGGCGGTTGGAGTTCGGTTTGCAGGCCGCTGACGAGCCCGGCCTGCACGTCGACGCCGGGCAGATCTGGCGGGCGCCGCACACCCTCGGTGGGCTGGCCGGCGCCACCGCCAATCCGCAGGAGACCCTGCTCGCCGAGCTGGGCCGGGCCAGCCGGCTCTGGCCGGATCTCGACGCCGCACTGCGTACCGCAGCACCCGAGGCGATGGACCTGGACGTCGACGGCGCGCACCGGTTCCTCAGCGAGGGCGCGCCGGTGCTGCACGCCGCCGGTTTCGGTGTGCTGCTGCCGTCCTGGTGGCAGCGCCCGTCGGCGCGGCTCGGCGCCCGGCTGCGCGCCCGCAGCCGTACCGCGCCCGGCACGGTGGCGGGCACCGAGGCCGGCGTCGGGTTGGATGCGCTCGTCGACTACCGCTGGGAGGTGGCACTCGGCGACCAACCGCTGTCCGCCGACGAGTTGGCGGCGCTTGCCGAGTTGAAGACCCCATTGGTACGCCTGCGCGGTCGCTGGGTGGAACTGGACCCGGGGCGTCTCGCCGCCGGGTTGCGTCTGCTCCGGTCGGCAGGCGAGCTGACCGTCGCCGACCTGCTGCGCCTCGGGCTCGCCGACGGCGAGGACACCGGGGCGCTGCCGGTGCTGGAGGTGACCGCCGACGGCCCGCTGGGTGACCTGCTCGCCGGTGCTGTCGAGCGGCGGCTCACCCCGCTCGATCCGCCGCCGGGTTTCGTGGGGACGCTGCGGCCGTACCAGCGGCGCGGGTTGGCCTGGCTGGCTTTCCTGCGCTCGCTCGGGTTGGGCGGCGTGCTCGCCGACGACATGGGGCTGGGCAAGACGGTGCAACTGCTGGCGCTGCTCGCCGGGGACCCTCCGGACGCCGGGCCGACCCTGCTGGTCTGCCCGATGTCGCTTGTCGGCAACTGGCAGCGGGAGGCGGCGAAGTTCACGCCGGGGCTGCGGGTGCACGTACACCATGGGGCGGAGCGGGTGCGGGGGCCGGAGTTCACGGCGGCCGCGCACGGCGCGGACCTGGTCCTCACCACCTACTCGGTGGCGGCCCGCGATGCCGTGGACCTTGCTGGCATCGACTGGCACCGGGTGGTGGTGGACGAGGCCCAGGCGATCAAGAACGCGTCGACCCGGCAGGCCGAGGCGGTCCGGGCGCTGCCCGCGCGGCAACGGGTGGCGGTGACCGGTACGCCTGTGGAGAACCGGCTCGCCGACCTCTGGTCGATCATGCAGTTCGCCAATCCGGGTCTGCTCGGGCCGGCGGCGACGTTCCGTAAGCGGTTCGCCGAGCCGATCGAGCGCAACGGTGACGCCGAGGCCGCCGAGCGGCTGCGCCGGATAACCGGGCCGTTCGTGCTGCGCCGGCTCAAGACCGACTCGTCGATCATCTCGGACCTGCCGGAGAAGCTGGAGATGGAGGTGCTCTGCAACCTCACGGCCGAGCAGGCGGCCCTCTACCGGGTGGTCGTCGACGACATGCTCGCCCGGATCGAGTCCAGCGACGGCATCGAACGTCGTGGGTTGGTGCTGGCCACCATGACCCGGCTCAAGCAGGTCTGCAACCACCCGGCGCAACTGCTGCGCGACGGCTCGCCGCTTGACGGTCGCTCCGGCAAGCTGGCCCGGCTGACCGAGATCCTTGAGGAGGTGCTGGCGGCGGGGGAGCGGGCGCTGCTGTTCACCCAGTACGCCGAGTTCGGTGCGATGCTGCGTGGGCACCTGTCTGCGCGGTTCGGCCGGGAGGTGCTGTTCCTGCACGGCGGTGTCGGCAAGGCCGAGCGGGACGCCATGGTGCAGCGGTTCCAGTCGGCCGAAGGGCCGCCGTTGTTCGTCCTGTCGCTCAAGGCCGGCGGCACCGGGCTCACCCTGACCGCCGCCAACCACGTGGTGCACGTGGACCGGTGGTGGAATCCGGCGGTGGAGGACCAGGCCACCGACCGGGCGTTCCGGATCGGCCAGCGGCGACGGGTGCAGGTCCGCAAGTTCGTCTGCGCCGGCACCGTGGAGGAGAAGGTGGCCGCGATGATCGCGGACAAGCGTGCCCTCGCGCAGCGGGTGGTGGGCACCGGCGAGCAGTGGATCACCGAGCTGTCCACGGGGCAGCTGCGGGAGTTGTTCGCCCTGGAGGCCGGCGCGGTGGTGGAGTAGTGAGCACCGACAGGTTCGCCGACTACGGCCGTCCCCGCCGTGTCGACGGGGGTCTGCGCGCCCGCAGCGCCCGTGGCGCGATCGGGCGGTCCTGGTGGTCCCGGCGTTTCCTGGAGGTGCTGGAGTCGTTCGCGCTCGGCACCCGGCTGACGCGCGGCAGGTCGTACGCGCGGGCCGGTCAGGTGCTCCGGCTCGACATCGCGCCCGGGCGGGTCACCGCCGAGGTGCAGGGCTCCCGACCGCGCCCGTACGAGGTCTCCATCGCTCTTGCCGCGTTTCCGCCCGCGCTCTGGTCCCAGGTCGAGGCGGAACTGGCCGGGCAGGCGTTCTTCAGCGCCCGACTGCTCGCCGGGGACCTGCCCGACGAGCTGGAGGAGCTGTTCGCCGCCGTCGGTGCTCCGCTGTTTCCAGGCACCGTGGACGAGCTGACCCAGCGTTGCAACTGTCCCGATTTCGCGGTGCCGTGCAAGCACCTCGCGGCCACGTTCTATCTACTGGCCGAGGCGTTCGACGCGGACCCGTTCGAGCTGCTGCACTGGCGTGGGCGGTCCCGCGCGGACCTGCTCGATCGGCTGCGTGCCCGCCGGGCCGAGGCCACCGGCGCGGCGGTCACCGCCCCGGAGCCGTCCACCATGGACCTTTACGGGTCCCATGTGGACGTCCTGTCGCCGGCGGGTGCGGCGCGGGCGCTCGCCGGGCTGTCGGCGACCCCGCTCGCCGAGGCGACGGACAGGTTCTGGGCGCCGCCGGTGCCGCTTCCTGACCGGCCGCCCAGGCTGGCGACCGGGCCGGACCTCCTGCTGCGCCAGCTCGGTCCGCCAGCGCCGGCCATCGGCGGGCCGGGACTGCTCGAACGGCTGCGGCGCGCGTACCGGGCGTTCGACCCGGCCGACAGGTGAGCCGTCATGTCCATCGGCGGCGGAACCGCCACATGATCGCCGCGTTGGCGATCAGCACCACCGCACAGATCGCACCGGCGAGTCGGCCGGCGAACACGGCCATCGCCGGAAGCGATGCCCACAGCACGATCGTCAACAACATCAGGTAGCGGCCCCGGCGGCCCCGGATCCGGTGATCGAGCCGGGCGAAGAACGCCGGGTCGCTCTCGCGGAGCTGACGGGTGATCTGGTCGAACCTGCGCTGATCCTCTTTGCTGAGCATGGCGCTGCCTTCCCCTCACGCGTTCAGCGGTTCGGCGGCATACCCGCTGCGGTGGCGGCTCACGCTCGCCCGCTGCCCCTACTTTTCCTCCTGCGTGAAGGCACCTCATGTCCTGCTTAGCCGTACCTTAAGTTTGCCTGTGGTCGCGGACGACGCCGAATGTCTCACGTACGGCGACGTGGTCCGATCCGTCCCCGGCTGCGGCACGTCCGCCCTGCTGGGAAGGTCGATGCCTGTCTCGTGCGGTCGACCCGTCACCGTAGCGCTGGTGAGCCCTGTCTTAAGTGCCCTCACGAGGGCGTTCAGGCCACCTTGAAGGCACCTGGGCGCTTGGTTACCTTGCCGTAGCAACCCCCTCAGGCAACAGTCGCCGCACCTGCCGCACCTGCTCGGTCGCAGCTTTCGGCGCTCATCAGAAATCGGGATTGGTACATGGCCGACCAGAATGTGCCACCACGTCGACCGCGGGACGACCGCGGCTGGGACGGACGCCAGCACCACAGTGCGGACGGGTACGGCGACTCCACCGCGTCCGCGTCGTACGGGTACGACTCGCCCCACTCCCATCAGGGCGGGTACCCGGCGCAGGCCGACCCGCGCAACCAGTACGGCGACGGATACGGACACCCCGCCGCAGCCCCGCGCGGCCCGCAGTGGGTCGGACCGGAGGGCCTGGGCCGCCCGGCCCCCGCCCGCCCGGCCGGCAGCGGACTGCCCACCCTGGACGATGACGACGAGCCTGGCCGCAAGGTCGGCCGGCGCAAGGCCATGGTCGCCCTCGGCGGTACGGCCGCCGTGGTGGCCGGCGGTGCGGCGCTCGCCATGACCCCGCAGATCCGTGGCCTCTTCGGCGACGAGGCGGCGGCCGGCGACGCGACCGGCAGCACTGTCACCGACGGCAACGCGGCGCGGCCCAGCGGCCAGCAGCCCAGCACGGTGCGCACCTACACCGAGCAGAACGAGAGCTACATGGGCTCCCGGGCCGGTGAGGCGCTGAAGAAGAACGCGCCCGCCGGTGGCCGGACGTTCTCCGGGCCGGCGGCAGCCGCCGCGGAGACCCAGGTGACCGTCAAGACGGTGCTGGCCAAGGACCCGATCCTGCACCTGGCCCGACGGGCCACCTTCGGTCCGACGCCCGGCGTGATCTCCGACATCAAGAAGCAGGGCATCGACGCCTGGATCCGCGCCCAGCTCGACCCGGACAAGATCGAGCCGAGCAAGGCCGAGCTGAAGATCGCCGAGCTGCCCACCCAGAAGCTCACCGTGCAGCAGCTGCGCGAGCAGCGGGAGAAGCTCAACGAGCAGGGCGCCCAGCCGGAGCGGGAGGTGGTCGACGCCACAATCGCCCGGCAGATCTGGTCGAAGCGCCAACTGTTCGAGGTGATGGTCGACTTCTGGAACGACTTCCTGCACGTCGCCGCCGACTTCGACGGTGGCGAGGCGTACCGGACCTCGTTCGACAAGGACGTGGTGCGCAAGCACGCGCTGGGCAGCTACCCCGAGATGCTTGTCGCCGCCAACAAGCACCCCGCGCTGCTGATCTACCTGAACCAGAAGGACTCCCGCAAGGACGCGATCAACGAGAACCTCGCCCGGGAGAACCTGGAGCTGTACTCGGTCGGCGTCGACGGCGGCTACACGGAGGGCGACGTCCGCCAGGCGGCCATGCTGCAGACCGGCCGTGGCGTCGACGACAAGGGCCAGTACCGCCTGCGGGTCAACCAGCACTACATGGGCAAGGTGAAGATCCTCGGCTTCACCCACCCGAACACGTTCTCCATCAAGGACGTCAACAACCCGACGGACAAGGAGATCGCCGCCGTGGACGCGGCGATCGACAAGTACATCACCTACATCGCGCTGCACCCGTCGACGGCCAAGTACGTGGCGCAGAGCCTTGCCACCCGGTTCGTCTCGGACACCCCGCCGAAGTCCCTCGTGGACCGGCTCGCCAAGACGTACAGCAGCAACAACGGCCTGATCAAGCCGATGCTGATGACGCTGTTCAGCTCCTCTGAGTTCTGGGCGGCGGTGGGGCAGAAGGTGCGCCGGCCGATGGAGTACCTGGTGGCCACGTACCGGACGCTCGGCGTCAGCCCGGAGGCGTCGCCGACGCACAACAACGGCGACAACAAGCGCACCCCCTTCGCCCGGGGCCTGCGGCAGGTCCACGACAAGCTGCGGGAGTTGGGCCAGTACCCGATGGGTCAACCCACCCCGGACGGCTACCCGGACGTCTACGTCGCGTGGACCTCGGCCGGCACCATGGTCAACGGCTGGAACGAGGCCGGCGAGATCACCGCCGGCTACCGCACCGTGTTCACGTACACGCCGCCGCAGAAGCTCGTCGCGAAGCCGCCGGCCACCGCCGGGGCGTACGTGGACGCGCTGTCCCTGCGGCTCGTGGGTCAGAAGCTGAGCACCCGGGAGAAGAACCTGATCCTCGGCGTGGCCGGTGTGCCGGCGACCGCCAAGGTCGATGCCACGTTCAACGGGGCCATCACCGCCGTCGCGCGGGCGATCCTCGCGTCCCCCCAGCACCACCTCCGGTGAGGCACCCGATGGAGAAGACTGTGTACAACTCTTTCCCCCTGCACCCCGAATGCCCCGACCTGCGGCGGCTGGCCGACAACCCGGCTGAGGCGCTGCTGCGCGCCGAGGCCGACGTCGTCGCCGCCGAGAACGCGGCCGAGGCGGACCGCTACCGCATGCTGGAGAACCTGGAGGAGGCCCAGCAGGACGGTCGCGGTGTCACCCGCCGGACGTTCGTCGCCGGTGCGGCGGCGACCGCCACCGCGCTGGCCACCGCCCAGTTCGTCACCACGTCGGCGTCGTTCGCGGCGACAAAGACGGGCACGTTGATTCACGTCTTCCTCTACGGCGGCCTGGACGGGCTGAGCCTGGTGGCCCCGGACAACGACCCGGTGCTCGCCAAGGACCGCCCCGACCTGCTGCTGGGCAACGACTCGCTGGCCCTGAGCCGGGGCTTCAAGCTGACAAGTGCGTTCAAGCCGCTGGAGCAGTGGCTCAAGGCCGGCCAGTTGGGCTTCATCCCGGCGGTCTCCGACGAGCGGCTGTCCCGCAGCCACTTCCAGGCCGCGGACGCCTGCAACCTGGGCGGGCTGCCCAACGAGACCGGCGGCCGGGGCTGGTTGGACGGCCTCGTCGACAACCTCGGCAAGGGCACCGCGTTCCGCAGCGTCGGCATCGGCAGCACGCTGCCGCGCTCGCTGGTCGGCAACAACGGCGCGATCTCGCTGAACAGTGTGGGCTCGCTGCGGCTCAACGGCGACGAGAAGTTCCGGGCGGCCACCGAGAAGGCCATCAAGGGGCTGTTCACCGGGATCAACCACCCGGTCGAGGAAGCCGTGCAGGAGGGCATGGGTGCGCTGGCCACCGCGCAGAAGCTCGCCGCCAAGCCGTACCAGCCTGCCGAGGGCGTCACGTACGAGGGCGTCGGTCGGGCGTTCCAGCAGCTCGCCCAGCTGATCAAGGGCGGCGCGAACGTCCGGGTCGCCACCGTCGGCATGGGTGGCTACGACACCCACGAGAACCAGGGCACCCGCGAGGGCGGCCAGCTGCACCGCCGGCTGGGCGAGCTGGCCAAGGCGATGGCGGCGTTCTTCACCGACCTCGGCCCGCAGGCCGCCGACGTGACGATCATGGTGTCCAGCGAGTTCGGCCGGCGCATCCGCTCCAACGGCGGCGGCACCGACCACGGCCACGGCGGCGTGATCACCGTCCTGTCCGGCAAGAAGCTCGCCGGTTCCCTGCTCGGCACGTGGAACGGCCTGGACAAGCCGGATTCCGGCGACGTGCCGGAATACAACAACATGTTCAACGTCTACGGCTCCATCGCCCAGGGCCGGTTCGGGCTCACCAACGCGGAGGTGCAGAAGGTGTTCCCCCGCATGAAGTACGCCCCGATGAAGCTGTACGCGTGACGTACCCGCACACCCACGCCGCCGGCCGCCGCACCGGGACCTCGTCCCGGCACGGCGGCCGGTCGGCTGCGCCCGTACCCCCGCAGGTGCCGGAGCGGCGCGGACCCGGCGGCCGCCGGTTGCTGGTCGTGCTGCTCGTGCTCGGGCTGCTGGCAAGCGTGCTGCCCTGGTGGTTGGGGACGCCGGCCGGCTCGCTGAGGACCACCGCGTCGACCGTCACCGCGGCGGGCCGGATCACCGGCCTGGTCGCCGGCTACCTGCTGCTCGTGCAGGTGCTGCTGATGAGCCGGCTGTCGGTGCTGGAACGGTGGATCGGCGGCGAACACCTGTCCCGCTGGCACCGCGACATCGGCGCGACGCTGCTGGTGGCCGTGCTGGCGCACATGTCGCTGATCCTCGTCGGCTACGCCGACCTGCGAAACCAGTCGATCGTCGCCGAGGTGGGCACGCTGCTCGGCGACTACGAGGACATGGTCTCGGCGTTCGTCGCCACCGGCATCATGATGCTCGTCGGGTTCAGCAGTGTGCGGGGGATCCGGCGGGCGTTGCCCTACGAGCTGTGGCACCTGCTGCACCGGTCCAGCTATCTGATTCTGCTGCTCGGCTATGGGCACCAGTTCACCCACGGCGCGCAGCTCTACCGGCCCGGCCCGGTGCGAACCGGGTGGATCGTCCTGTACCTGCTGGTGGTCGCCGCCCTGCTCTGGGGACGGGTGATCGCGCCGCTGGTGTTCAACCTGCGCTACAAGCTGCGGGTCGCCGACGTGGTCGCGGAGAGCCCGGACACCATCTCCATCTATCTCACGGGCGAGCGGCTGGGCCGGTTGGAGATGCTCGGCGGGCAGCACTTCCGCTGGCGTTTCCTCACCCGCGGCTGCTGGTGGCAGTCGCACCCGTTCTCCGTCTCGGCCGCCGCCAACGGCCGCTGGCTGCGCCTCACCGTCAAGGTTGTCGGCACGCACACCGCCGACCTGCGCGACCTGGAACCGGGCACCCGCGTGTGGGCGCAGGGTCCGTCGGGCACGTTCACCGCCGCGCACCGGATCCGCGAACGGGCCCTGCTGATCGCCGGCGGCAGCGGCATCACGCCCATCCGGGCCATGCTTGAGGAGTTGCCGCCGGGCGCCGCCCTCATCTACCGGGCCCGCACGCCCGCCGACGTGCTGCTCAGCCGCGAGCTGGACTGGCTGGCCCAGGAACGCGACACCTCCATCTGGTACGTCATCGGCTCCCGCGACGATCCCGGCCCCCGCCAGCTCATGAGCCCCGACGGGCTGCGCCAACTGGTGCCCGACGTGGCCCGCCGTGACGTCTACCTGTGCGGTCCGCCCGGGCTGGTCGAGCAGTCGGTGCGCGCGTTGCGCCGGGCCGGAGTACCACGCCGGCAGATCCACCTAGCCACCTTCGAGTTGTAGGAAGGCATCGCATGCGTCGCGCGTTGCTCGCGATCACCGGTCTGGCCGCCAGCACCACCGCGCTGGTGGTGCTCAAGGGCTCCCCGGGTGTCACGCCGGCTGCCCAGAACCTGCCGACCTCCCAGCCGGTCAACCCCGCCGGTCCGGGCGCCGACCCGAGCGTCGCCCCGGACGCCCCCGGCGCAGGCCCGACAGGTGCGGCACCGAAGCCGTCCGAGAGCGCCGACGCGGCCACGTCGCCCAAGCCGGGCAAGACCACCGCCCGTCCGTCGGGCACCCGCACCACGGCGAAGGCGCCGACAGCGCCGCGCACCACCACCAAGGCACCCCAGCCGACCACCCGCCGGATCACCGGGCCGGGGGTGGACGCCAAGGACGGGTCTGAGACGTACGGGTACGTGCAGGTGCAGATCGTGGTCTCCGGCAACCGCATCGTCGAGGCCACCACCCTGTCGCTGCCCAGCGGCGGTGAGTCCGACATCCACAGCGGCGACGTGCGGGACAGGTACAACGGCACCGGCGGCGAGGTGGTGCAGAAGCAGAGCGCCAACCTGAACACCGTGTCCGGGGCCACCGCGACCAGCAACGCCTACAAGCAGTCGCTGCGGGCCGCCATCGAGCAGGCGTTCTGACGTGCCGGTCACGACGTCCCGACCCGGGCTCTGCCGGGTCGAGCAGATCATGGGTACGGCGATCACCGTGGACCTCGCCGACGACCTGCCGCCGGCACGCCTGCACGAGCTGGCCGACGACGTCTTCGGCTGGATGCGCGAGGTGGACGCCAGGTTCAGCACCTACCGGGACGACAGCGAGGTGTGCCGCTTCGACAGGGGCGAGGTGTTGCTCTCTGAGGCGTCGGCGGATCTGCGGTTCGTGTTGGAGGCGTGCGCCGACCTGTGGGGTGCCACCGACGGGTTCTTCGACGCGTACGCCACCGGGCGGCTCGACCCGTCCGGTTTCGTGAAGGGCTGGGCGGCGCAGGTCGCCTCGGACCGGCTGCTGGCCGCCGGGGCGCCGAACCACTGCGTCAACGCCGGCGGCGACGTGCGGGTACGCGGGTTCTCCCCGGCGGGGGAGCCGTGGCGGATCGGCATCCGGCACCCGTGGGACGCGATGGCGACCTGCCTGGTGCTGGCCGGAACGGATCTGGCGGTGGCCACGTCCGGGGTGTACGAGCGGGGTCGACACGTGCTGGACCCGCGCCGCGGCGCTGCCGCGAGCGGCCTGCGGTCGGTCACAGTGGTCGGCAGCGATCTCGGGGTGGCCGACGCGTACGCCACTGCGGCCCTTGCCATGGGCACCGCCGGCATCGGCTGGCTGGACCGCTGCCCCGACTACACCCACGCGGTGATAACGGACAAGGGCCGCCAGTACCACTCGACGGCCCTCCCCACAACAACCTGACCCCGCCCTCACGTCGCCGCGATCTTGCAGTTCGGTCACCTTTTTGCCGTGACTAAGGCGTTTGTCCGGGCAGAAAGTGCAAGATCGCGGGGGTGAGCCCCGGGATGGGGTCAGCGCACCGGGCGGTTTGTGCCTGCTGGGCGGGTGCCGGTGGGGCGGGGACGGCCGGGGCGGGAGCCGGCGGGACGGGTGCCCGCCCAACGGCGCCCGGGGTGGCTGCGGCGGGGCGGCTCGGTGCCGCCGGGATGCGGCGCTCTGTCGTCCGTGGACATCGTTCCCCCGTTCGTGGCGCGCGTTCGCGCTGGCGCTTTGTCGCTGTCCCTCTGCTCAACGAGGACCGGCGCCCCGGCGACGCTGTCGGTCACCGGATCGAGTCCGCTCCCGGCCCGACTCACATGCCCCGGCGGGGGAGCGGCAGGTGGCCGGGGAGCAGGTCGAGGGCAAGCGTCACCCCGTTGGCGCGCAGCGCCTCGATAAGCGTGTTCTGCACCAGGTAGGAGTCGGGAAGCTGCCACCGCGCCTGCTCCGGGGCGACCGCCCAGCGGACCGTCCCCTCGGGCAGCCTTGTGGGCGGCGCCGGGATCCACGATCCCGGTCCGTGCCGGACCACGTGGAAACAGTGCTCCAACTCCGGGCGGAGCGGATCGCCGGGGCGGACCAGGAACATCCACCTGCCGGTCGGGGTGACGAGCACCGGGCCGCGTACGCCGGTGCCGGCCGGGTGGGTGCGTACCGCGTCGAGCACGTGCCGGCCCAGGTGCGCCGGCACCTCCAGCACGTCGAAGGCCCGCCCGGTGGGCAGCAGTACGCCGTGCGGGCGCGTCCGCCACCAGGTGGCCACCCGGATCGGGTCGGCGCTCGCGGCCAACTCCCAGTTCTCCAGCGCGGGGTGGCAGCCGACGGTGGGGCAGCCGGCCCGGCCGCACACGAACCGGCTGCGGGCCAGGCAGGCGCCGGGGGTCACCTCCCATCCGTGTACGGCGTACCGGATGGCGACCCGGCGCAGCCGGACCCGTTCCAACGGCGACAGTTCAGCGACGCGCGGTCCGACGTTTCGCCACATGATGTGCCATCTCCCCTCGTCGGGCCTGGCGTACGCCAGGTCGCATGTCGAGCGCCGTCACTGCCGTAACCCACGATCGTTGAGGTTGACGAACGGCTCGTGCAACTTGCACGAAAAGTACGAGGACTGGCTATCCGGCTGACGTACACGCTGTGCGACCAGCGGAAACCTGAAGAGGACGCTGGACCGCCGCACCCGCGGACATCGCCCCGGACCGATGGACGGTGGCGGCAGGGGAGGGGATGGGGAGATGGACGAGCTACCCATAGGGCGGCGAGTGGCCTACTGGCGGGGCCGTCGCAAGATGTCGCAGCAGGTCTTCGCCGACCGGCTGGGCAAGTCGAAGAGCTGGGTGGACAAGGTCGAGCGCGGGGTCCGCCGGCTGGACAAGTTCTCGGTCCTCTACGAGATCGCCGACATCCTCCAGATGGACGTGCAGTTGTTGCTGGGCCGGGACCCGGAGCGACGTACCGACGCGCTGAACTGCATCGACCAGGTCGAGGTGCAGGAGATCCGGGCGGCCCTGGAGCGGTACGACTCGATGAGCGCCTACTTCGACGCGGCACCCTGTCCGCCCCCGCTTGACGACATGCGCAAGGCCGTCAACCACGCCTGGCTCACCTACCAGTACGGCCGGTACGGGATGCTCACCCGGGCGCTGCCGAAGCTGCTGCGCGACGCCCAGGCGGCCGATGCCGCGTACGGCGGCGCGCAGGCGCCGGAGGCGGCCCATCTGCTCGGGCAGGTCTACCAGATCGCCTCCTCGGTGCTGCGCAAGCTCGGCGAGTGCGACCTGGCCTGGCTGGCGGCGGACCGGTCGATGGCTGTGGCCCAGCGGGCGGACGACCCGCTGCTGGCCGGCATTGCCACCACCCGGGTCTGCAACGCCCTTGTCGCCATGGGAAGGGGTCGCCCGGCGCTGGAGCTGAACGTCCAGATCGCCAACCGGCTTGCGCCCGGCGGCAGCAACGACGTCTCGCCGGCCCGGCTCTCGGTCTACGGCATGCTGCTGCTCCAGGGCGCGATGGCGGCTTCCCGGATCGGTGACTCGGCAAGCGTCGACGACCTGATCAGCTGCGCGGAGGAAGCGGCCACGCTGCTCGGTAGCGACCAGAACCACTACTGGACGTCGTTCGGCCCGACGAACGTCGAGTTGCACCGTGCCGCCGCCGCCGTGGAGTTGGGTGACGGAGGCCGGGCCGTGGAGGTGCACCGGCTGCGCATCTCGGAGCCTCTGTTCAACGCGTTGCTGCCCGAACGTCGGGCCCATCACCTGCTCGACATCGCCCGCGGGTACGCGCAGATCGGCGATGTGGCCAACGCCGGCGAGATGCTGCTGCTCGGTGATCGGCTCGCGCCGTCGGAGATCCGCTGCCGTCCGATCGCCCATGAGGTCATGTCGGACATCCTTCGTCGCACACGTGGTGCGCCGCCTTCTCCGGTAGCGGAGTTGGCTGAGCACATGGGAGTAGGGGTATGAGCGCGGAGCCGGTCTGATGGCCGGCGGACAGCGCACAAGCGAGCACCGTTCGGTGCTCTATGTCATCGCCTGCGGTTCGCCGCTGGCACGTCACGTCGGGCGCCTGGTCGACCTGGCCCAGCAGGACGACTGGGACGTCTGCGTGATCACCACGCCGGACGGGGCCAAGTTCGTCGACCAGCCCGCCCTGACCCGCCAGACCGGGCACCCGGTGCGTACGCACTACAAGAACCCCGGTGATCCGGACGTGCTGCCGCCGGCCGACGCCATGATCGTGTGCCCGGCGACCGTGAACACGATCAACAAGTGGGCGGCCGGGATCGCTGACACTCTCGCCCTCGGGCTGCTGGTGGAGGCGCAGGGCAAGGGCCTGCCCATCGTGGCGGTGCCGTACACGAACGCCGCGATGGCCGCCCACCCGGCATTCCGGGCCGGTGTGGCCCGGCTGGCGGAATGGGGCGTCACGATGCTCTTCGGTGATCATGTGGTGCCCCTGCACCCGCCCGGGACAGGCGAACAGCACATGCACGTGTTCCCCTGGCAGATGCCGCTGGCCGCGCTGCGTACCGTCGCGTACCGCGCGGCCTGACCGCCCGGCGGCCGCGTCCGCGAGGTAGCCCGACCGGCGCGGCCGGGCGTCGCCGCCGGACCGTCGCCGCGCCGGTAAGCTGGGCCGCCGTGAGCGTATGCGTATCCACCCCCTCGGTGACCGACGTGGTCGCCGAGCTGGAGCGGCGCTACCCGCCGGTCTGGGCCGAGGAGTGGGACCGGGTCGGCCTGGTGCTCGGTGAGCCGGCCGCCCTCGTCCGCCGGGTGCTCTGTGTGGTCGACGTGGTGCCCGAGACGGTAGCCGAGGCGTTGGCCGTCGGCGCGGACATGATCGTCTCGCATCACCCGCTGTTGCTGCGGGGCGTCTCGTCGGTCGCCCCGACGACCTTCAAGGGCCGGATCGTGCACCAGTTGATCCGGGCCGGGGTGGCGCTCTACGTGGCACACACGAACGCCGACGTGGCGTCCCCCGGCGTCTCCGATGCCCTCGCCGCCCGGTTCGGCCTGACCGGGCTGCGCCCGTTGCAGCAGCCAGCGCCCGGTTCCCCCGCGTACGGCGACGACCGGGGCTTCGGCCGGATCGGCGAGTTGCCCCGCCCGATGACCCTCGCCGAGTTGACAGGGCACGCCGCCGCCGTGCTCCCTGTCACGTCGTGGGGAGTTCGCGCTGCGGGGGATCCCGGGCGTATGGTTCGTACCCTCGCCGTCAGCGGCGGGTCGGGGGACAGTTTCCTCGGCGCCGCGACCGCTGCCGGGGTGGACGCGTTCCTGACCGCCGACCTGCGGCACCATCCGGCCGGCGAGCACCTCGCGGCCGATGGTCCCGCCCTGATCGACGCCGCCCACTGGGCGACCGAACGACCGTGGCTCGACGATCTGGCCGCCCTCCTTCGGGAGGCGCCGGGCGTCGAGACGCTGGTGTCCGACCTGGACACCGACCCGTGGACCGTGCACGCCGCCGCACCCGCTGTGGACGACAAGGAGCCCGACCGTGAAGGCTGACCCCAAGGTGCAGAGCCGCCTGCTCGACCTTCAGGCCATCGACACCAACCTCGCCCAGCTCGCGCACCGCCGTCGGTCGCTGCCGGAGCGGGCCGAGCTGGAGGCGCTGGCCCGGGAGTTGTCGTCGCTGGAGGACGAGCGGGTCCGCGCCCAGGTGGCGGTCGACGACCTGGATCGGGACATCGCCCGCCTGGAGAAGGACGTCGACCAGGTCCGGGCGCGTAAGGAGAAGGACGAGAACCGGCTCGCCGCCGGCACCGGGCCGGCCCGGGAGCTGGAGGCGTTGCAGCACGAGCTGGTCTCGCTCAACCGGCGCCAGGGCGACCTGGAGGACGCCGAGTTGGAGCTGATGGAGCAGCGGGAGACCGCGCAGGGCGTGCTGGACGGCGTGGAGAAGCGGCTGGCCGAGGTCCGGGAGAAGCGGGCCGCCACCGAGCAGCGCCGCGACGACGCGCTGGCCGAGATCGCCAAGGAGGAGGAGTTCAAGCGGGGCGCCCGTCAGCCGCTCGCGGCCGACCTCCCGGCTGAGCTTGTCACCCTCTACGACAAGATCCGCGAAGAGACCGGGCTGGGTGCGGCGCTGCTCACCGCGGGCCGCTGCGGAGGCTGCCGGCTGGAGCTGTCCGGCGCCGACCTGGCGCGGATCCGCAAGACCGCTCCGGACGACGTGGTCCGCTGCGAGGACTGTCGACGGATCATGGTCCGCACCAACGAGTCGGGCCTGTAGGTCGTGGCACCGCGCGTGGTAGTCGTCGAGGCCGACGGCGGGTCCCGGGGCAACCCCGGTCCGGCCGGCTACGGCGCGGTGGTGCGCGACGCGGAGACCGGCGAGGTGCTCGCCGAACGCTCCGAGTCCCTGGGTACGGCGACAAACAACGTCGCCGAGTACCAGGGGCTGATCGCCGGTCTGACGGCCGCCGCCGAGGTGGGTGCCGGCGAGGTGGACGTCCGGATGGACTCGAAGCTCGTGGTCGAGCAGATGTGCGGCCGGTGGCAGATCAAGCACCCCGGTCTGCGTCCGCTGGCCGCACAGGCGGCGACGCTCGTGGGCCGGTTCGACGCCGTCCGGTTCACCTGGATTCCCCGCGACCAGAACCGGCACGCCGACGCGCTCGCCAACGCCGCGATGGACGCCGCCGCAGGCCGCCCCACGCCCTCCGCCGCCAGCGCCCCGGCCTCGGCCAGCGCACCCGCCGGCGGCGCCGTGATCGGCAGCGACCCGGCGACCGCACCGGCGTCCTGGGAGCCGCGTCCGAGCTTCACCGCCACCCGGCTGGTACTGGTGCGCCACGGCGAGACCGAGTACACCGAGCAGGGCCGCTACTCCGGCCGGGGCGACGTGCCGCTCTCCGCGCGCGGCCGCGCCCAGGCCCGCGCCACCGCCGCCCGGGTCGCCGAGCTGGTCCCTTCCGTCGCGGCCGTGCTCAGCTCACCGCTGTCCCGGTGTACGTCCACGGCGGCGGCGATCGCCGGTGCGGTCGGTGACGTGCCGGTACGCACCGAGGACGACCTGATCGAGTGCGACTTCGGCCAGTGGGAGGGGCGTACCTTCGCCGAGGTGCGTCAGCAGTGGCCGGGGGAGATGGACGCCTGGCTCGCCTCACCCCGGATCGCTCCGCCGGGCGGTGAGTCGTTCACCCAGGTGGCCGAGCGCATCCGGCGGGTCGTCGGCGCGCTTCCCACGGCGTACCCCGCGGAGGCTGTGGTTGTCGTCTCCCACGTCTCGCCGATCAAGCTGGCGCTGCGCGATGCGCTCGCCGCCGGTGACGGTTTCCTACATCGGCTCTTTCTGGACGCGGCCGGCATCTCGGTGCTCGACATGTGGCCCGACGGTGGGATCGCGGTGCGGACGGTAAACGACACCGCACACCTCACCAAGATCGACTAATTCCCACCTATCGGGAGGGTTTTAGCTCCAGGGCTCCGACCAGGGCGGAAACCGTTGACAGTGGAGCTCCTGCGCCCCAAGATCGGTTTGTGCGAAGCGTTCACCTGACGAAGCGGGGTCACATCGACCTCCTGCGCGTCGCCAGCGCAGCCTGTCGACGCTCCATCTGACGCCGGGTCCACCCCTTTCTCGCACGCAGCAGGCGTACCCCCCTTCACCGTTGGTCTCCGGCCCAGCGGCGTGTCCGCCTGCGCGTACCTCCCGACAGGAGATCTGTCCATGTTGCTCAAGAGACGTCTGTCCCGCCTCACCGTGACGGTGGTGAGCACCGCGCTACTGGCCACCGTGGCCCTGACGAACCCGGCGTCCGCCAAACCGGGGCACTCGACCCCGGGGCATCCCGCGCCGAAGCACGGTGCCAACCACTCCGACGTCCGGGGCTACCCCCGGCAGAGCACCCTCCCGGTCTGGCCGGACAACCCGGCTGACGCCTCGATCGCGATCGGTGTCGTCCCCTACGACGAGATCGCGCCGAAGCTGAACGCCCTCCAGCGGGCCAGCAACCGGGTCTCCGCCCACGTCGCCGGCAAGTCCGCCGGTGGCTACGACCTGTACGTGGTCACCGTGACCGCGCCGGAGAGCCGCGCCGAGGCCCAGCAGCAGGAGACCTGGAAGCGGCTCATCGAGGACGACCCGGCACGGGCGCAGCGGGACCGCAAGCTGCTCGCCGGCTACAAGACCCCGCTGTTCGTCAACGGCAACCTGCACGGCAACGAGTGGGAGGGCACGGACGCCGCGCTGCGGGTCATCGAGGACCTCGCCACCGACCGCAGCCCCGAGGTGGCAGCGCTGCTCAAGCGCAACCGGCTGGTCTTCATCGTCACCGCGAACCCGGACGGACGGGTGGCCGGGACCCGGCCCAACTCGGCGGGTTACGACCTCAACCGTGACCTCACCATCGTCTCGCAGCCCGAGACCAGGATCATCCGTGACCTGATCATCGACACCAAGCCGATCATCACGCTGGACCTGCACGGATACGTCAACCCGACCCTGCTGCACCCCAGCACCCCGCCGCACAACGTCAACAACGAGTACGACCTGTACATCAAGCACGGCCTGCCGAACGCCCTGGCAATCGAGGAGGGCCTGCGCGGTCTGGGCTACCCCGAGACCCAGCAGGCGCGGATTCCGTTCCGTGACGACGAGCCGGGCGTGTGGGACGACTTCCCGCCGATCTACGTGCCGTCGTTCGCCATGCTCCAGAGCAGCATCCCGTACACCATCGAGGCGCCGCTGAACCCGCGCGGCACCAACCTCACGCCTGCCGAACGGGTTCGCCGCTCCGGCATCAACACCGACGTGCACGAGGTGGCGATCCGTACGTCGCTGCGCTACATCCAGGACCACCGCGCGCAGGTGCTGCACGACCAGGCCGAGGTCTACCGCCGTGGCCTCGCCGGTGAGCCGCTGCGCAACATCCCCGACGGCTACGTGCCGGGCTGGGGTCCGGAGGACAACTACAACACCACGTTCCCGCGCTCGTACGTCATCCCGACCGGCACCGGACAGCGCTCCGAGCCCGCCGCGGCCCGACTGGTCGACCTGCTTGTCGGCAGCGGCGGCCGGGTGTGGCAGGCGAAGAAGGCGTTCAAGGCCGACGGCAAGACCTACCCTGCCGGCTCGTACGTCGTCGACATGCACCAGCCCAAGCGTGGCCTGGTCAACTCGCTGCTCGAACCGGGCGCGGACATCACCGACCGGGTGGGCGACCTCTACGCCGGCCCGGCCGCCTGGAGCCAGGGCCTGACCTGGGGCGCCACTGTGGACACTCTGTGGAACACCCTCCCCGGGGTGCGTCTGGAGCGGGTCTACGACGCGCGTGCCGAGGGCACCCTGCCGGCCGGCAAGTCCGACCTGCGCCTGGACCTGCGCGACGCCGCCGACCTGCTCGCGGTGAACTCGCTGCTGGCCAAGAACGTCGCGGTCCACCGGCTCGCCGACGGATCGGTTGTCGTTCCGAACACCCCGGCCAACCTGAAGCTGGCCCGTGCCGAGGTGAAGGCTCACGGCGTGCGTTTCGAAGCGGCGCCGAAGGGTTGGCGGGGCACTCGGCTGGACCGGGTCGTGGTCGGCTACATCGGCACTGTCGAGGAGCGGGACACCCTCGCCGCCCTGGGCTTCGAGGCGCGTGCGGTGACCGCCGCGACGCTTGCCGGGACGCTGACGTCCGACGTCGACGTGCTGCTTGTCGCCAGCAACGTCAACCTGACGAACCTGACCGCCGAGAATCGGGCCGCCCTGGACGCCTTCCTGGCGCGCGGCGGCGGCGTGGTCGGCCTGGGCACCCCCGGGGCGTCCTTCGGCAACGGCACCGGGCTGCTGAGCGTGACTGCCACAGCGGCACCGAGCCTGGCCAGCGGCGTGGCCAACATCGTGAACAACGGCGGGCCGGTCACCACCTCGGCCATCCCGCACTCGTTCATCAGCCAGCCCGTCTGGTTCACCAACCTGGGCGCCAACGTCCAGGTCGAGCAGTCGTACGCCGCCGACCCGCTGCTGTCGGGTTGGTGGGCCACCGGCGGCGCCAACGGGCAGGCCGCTGCGGCAAACAACGCCAGCATCGTGCGGGCCGTCTCCACGGCAGGCAACGGCGTGGTGCTGTTCGGCACCGACCCGACGTTCCGCCTGCACCCCAAGGGCCTGCAGTCGCAGCTCGGTCGGGCGCTGCTCTGGGCGGCCCAGCGTTGAGTCTGATCGGGTGAGCTGACAGCCTGCCCACGTGGGGCCCGGGTGCGTTTCGCACCCGGGCCCCACGCCGTCTCCGGGGCGGCTCGGATCGGCCCGACACCGGGTACATCTGTCGATGCCGCTGGGCGCACTACGGACGCCGTTCGGCGCAGCACCGTCCATTCATCGACCGTGATGACGGTCACAGAGTCGTAGCCTCCGGCCGTTACATCGAGAGCCACGACTCCCCGGAGGTGTGTCAGATGGCTGTACCGGAACCGGATGCGCCCACCACGGCGCCCACGACGGCCCAGTCCAGGGCGAAGGACCACAGCCCCTGGAACTGGCTGCTCTTTGTGCCAATCGTGGTGCCGCTGATCCCGGCGTTCTTCAACGGCGACGCACCACGGATCTTCGGGTTCCCCCGCTACTACTGGCTGCAACTGACCTGGATCCTGCTCGGCGTGTCCACCACGACGTTCGTCTACCAGATGACGAAGAAGCGGAGGGTCCGGTGAGCGCGAGGAGTGAGCCGGGTTTGCGAGCCCCGCAGTCGCGAGCGTCGGGGATAGCGGTGAGCGCGAGGAGTGAGCCGGGTTTGCGAGCCCCGCAGTCGCGAGCGTCGGGGATAGCGGTGAGCGCGAGGAGTGAGCCGGGGTTGCGAGCCCCGCAGTCGCGCACGAAGGAGGTTCGCTGATGTGGCGCGACCATCTCACCGAGATCATCGTCTTCACTCTGCTGTTCCTGCTGGTCAGCGCCATGGGCTTCGTGGCAGCGCGCTGGCGGGCGCCGAAGGACATGGCGCACCTGGACGAGTGGGGTCTGGGCGGGCGCAGCTTCGGCGGCTGGATCACGTGGTTCCTGGTCGGCGGTGACCTCTACACCGCGTACACATTCGTGGCGGTGCCGGCGCTGATGTTCGGAGCCGGCGCGGCCGGGTTCTTCGCGGTGCCGTACACGATCGTCGTCTACCCGCTTGTCTTCCTGGTGCTGATCCGGCTCTGGTCGGTCTCGCACCGGCACGGGTTCGTGACGCCCGCCGACTTCGTCCGCAGGCGGTTCGACTCGCCGGTGCTGGCGCTGCTGATCGCGATCACCGGGATCGTGGCCACGATGCCGTACATCGCCCTGCAGTTGGTCGGCATCGAGGCGGTCCTCAAGACCATGGGCGTGACGGGGGAGAGCGCCCTGGCCCGGCACCTGCCGATCATCATCGCGTTCGCCATCCTGGCCGCGTACACCTATCAGTCGGGGCTGCGCGCGCCGGCGCTCATCGCGTTCGTCAAGGACAGCCTGATCTACATCGTGATTCTGGTGGCGGTCATCTACCTGCCGTACAAGCTGGGTGGTTGGGGCGACATCTTCGACGCGGCGGACGCGAAGTTCCAGGCGTCGCCGAACCCGAACGACGGCATCCTGCTCAACGGCAACAACCAGCTCCAGTACGTCACACTGGCGTTCGGTTCGGCGCTGGCGCTGTTCCTCTACCCGCACAGCATCACCGGTGTGCTGGCCAGTCGGAACCGCGACGTGATCAAGCGGAACATGTCGGCGCTGCCCGCGTACAGTCTGCTGCTCGGTCTGATCGCGCTGCTCGGCTACATGGCCATCGCGGCGGGGGTGAAGCCGCTGCCCGGGGCGACCGAGGGCAGCGTCGACAACAACACGATCGTGCCGCTGCTGTTCGACCAGCAGTTCCCGGACTGGTTCGCCGGGGTCGCCTACGCCGCCATCGGCATCGGCGCGCTGGTGCCGGCGGCCATCATGTCGATCGCGGCGGCGAACCTGTTCACCCGCAACATCTACAAGGAGTACCTGAAGCGGGACGCGACCGCCGCGCAGGAGGCGAACGTCTCGAAGATCACCTCACTGGTGGTCAAGGTGGGGGCTGTGGCCTGCATCGTCTTCCTCGACCCGCAGTTCTCCATCGACCTCCAGCTCATCGGCGGCGTGATCATCCTTCAGACGCTGCCGGCCGTGGCGCTGGGCCTCTACACGCGCTGGTTCCACCGGACGGCGCTGATCGCCGGCTGGGCCGCCGGCATGGGGCTCGGCATGTGGATGCTCTACCAGGTGGCCAGCCCGACCCGGAAGCACTTCGGCGGCTCGGCGTTCCCGCTGGAGAAGTTCGGCTTCGACACCCCCAAGACGATCTACGTGGGCATCGTGGCGGTACTTGTCAACCTGGCGGTAGCGGCCCTGTTGACGCTGATCCTGCGTGCTGCCAAGGCCCCCGAAGGCGTCGACGGAACAACCCCAGACGACTACTTCGCCGACGAGGGCGACCCCCGAGTAACCCCAGGCCCCACCTCCGAAGCCAACGCAGCCCGAGAACCAGTCGCCTAACCCCGCCCCGCCCGGCCCTGCCCGTCCCCGCCCCTTCCGTCCCGGTCGATCATGGAGTTGTGGTGCCTGGTTGACGGTGGTTCACGCCATTCGTCCCCCACCACAACTCCATGATCGACGGGAGCCTGCGGAGTGGACACCGTCACCCGTCGCTCGTGTGGACTGCGGCGGCACGGTCCACGCGGGATTGTGCTTCTGTGGTGTGCGGCGGCGGGTCGGCTGGCCCGATTCCTTGCAGGGCTAGGGTCAGCAGTTGATTCGCCTTGGCCGCGCCTGTCGGTTGCGCCGCTAGTGAGATGCCGTTGGCGAGAATCATCAGGTCGGCCATTGTGACGTCGGGCCGTACCGAACCGTCGGCGATCGCGCGGCGCAGCAGTGGCTCGCCGGCATCAATGAGCATCGTGCCGCAGGAGTCGGTCTCCTCGACGGGCTCGTTGAGGAGCGAATCCGCGAGGCCACGGGTCGTCGTCGCGTACGCGGTGACCTCGTGCAGCCAGGTCGTCAGGGCGTCGAGGGAGTCCGGCACGTCGCGCAGATCCCCGGCGCGCGCTGCGAGGTTGCGGACGCAGCCGCGGAAGACCGCCTGGAGCAGGGACCACCGGGTGGGGAAGCGCCGGTGCAGGGTCGCCGATCCCACCCCGGCGGCGCGGGCGATCTCCTCCAGCGAGGCGTACGCGCCATCACGGGCGATCGCCTCGGACGCCGCCTTGATGATCCGGTCGTAGTTGCGCTGCGCGTCGGCTCTCATGGTCCACCTTGCAAAGTGGGGTGGTCCCCCATATCGTAGCCGACGAGAAGTGGGGGGCCACCCCACTTGCTTTCTCAGGAGGCATCATGGCTGTTCTCGTCATCGGCGCGACGGGCAAGCAGGGCGGGGCAACGGCCCGGGCGCTGCTCGACCGTGGCGTTGCGGTCCGTGCTCTGGTCCGCGATCCCGGCACCGACAGCGCTCAGGCTCTGCGGGCTCTGGGCGCCGAACTGGTCACGGGCGACCTCGACGACGCGGAGTCGCTCGTCGCGGCAGCGGACGGGATGGACGGCCTCTTCTCCATCCCGTACCCCGATGTGACGAACATGCAGGGCGACGCCGAGGTGACCCGCGGTCGCAACGTCGTCGAGGCCGCCCGCAAGGCCGGTGTGTCGCACGTCGTGCACAGCAGCGTCTCGGGTGCCGGAGAGTTCCACCGCAACCAGCCCGGATGGGCCGAGGGTCGGTGGGACAGGAACTACTGGGAGAGCAAGGCGGCAATCGACGAGATGGTGCGCTCTGGTGGCTTCGCGCACTGGACCGTACTCAAGCCCTCGACCTTCATGGAGAACCTCGTCGGCTGGTCCTACCTGTTCGGCGACTGGTCCAGCGGCACGATCATCACCGGCTTCGCCGAGGACACGCGACTTCCGTGGATCGCCGTCGACGACATCGGGGAGGCCGCGGCGATCGCGTTCACCAACCCGGAGAAGTTCGGCGGCCTGGACGTCGAGCTGGCCGGTGACCTGCGCACAATGACCGAGGTCGCGGCCATCCTGAGTGAGGTCACCGGCCGGGAGGTCGCCGCACCCGTGCTCACCCCGCAGCAGGCCGTCGAGCGCGGTCTCCTGCCCGCCATGGTCAACGCGGTCGAGCAGATCAACGAGAACGGAAGCCCCGCCCGTCCGGAGCTGACCCGTGCCCTGGGCCTGCCCACCACCGACTTCCGTACCTGGGCGCGGCGGACGTTCTCCTGACTCTCCGCCAGCCGCAAAGCGTCACCAGGCGGGGCGAGAGCCGGCCCGAAAGCGGCGGCGGGTGCAGGAGCGGCGGCGGCGCCGGGATTCAGGAGCGGCGGCGCGGAGTGCGGCAGCGGCGGGCCGGGTTCACTAGCGGCGGCGGTTGCGGTTCACCAGGGCCTGGTTGAGGCGGCCCAGCAGGGTCGCCAGGGCGGTCTGGTCCTCGTCGCTCCAGTCGGCCAGGAGTTCGCCGTAGAGCCGGGTCCGCGCAGACCGCACCGCCGCCATCCGCTGGAGTCCGGCGGCCGTGGGGGAGATGACAGTCCCGCGGCCGTCGGACGGGTCCGGGGTACGCGTGATGAGCCCGTCGCGCTGGAGCGCTGACACCTGCCGGGTGACTGTCGAGCCGTCCAGGTTGAGCTGGGCGGCGAGCGCGGAGACGTTCTGCGGGCCGGCGGCGTCCAGGTGGCGCAGGATCACGTACGCCGCCCGGTCGAGCACCCGGTGCTCGGCGGTGCCGGTGGCCCGCCGGGTCGCCTCGCCGAACCGCATCAGGAGTGCGACCTCGGTTTCGATCCGGCCGAGGGTGCGCTCGTCGTCGTCGCTCATAGCTGTACGATACAGGATAAGTGTCTGTATCATACAGCTATCTGGGGAGTCGTAGTGGATCGGCGCACCGAACCGAACCGCAGTGCCATCTACGCCACCACACTGGTGGCCTTCCTCGCCATCGCCGGCATCGCCGTCGTCGACCCGATCCTGCCGGCCATCGGCGAGGCGATCGGAGTCACCGCCTGGCAGGTCGAGCTGCTGTTCACCGCGTACATCGCGGTCATGGCTCTCGGCATGATCCCGGCGACGCTCGCCAGCGGCCGGTTCGGGTTCAAGCCGGTGCTGATCACCGGCGTCTCCGTGGTCGGCGTCGCCGCGATCCTCGCCTCGCTCAGCGACAACATCGTGCAGCTCTCCGTGCTGCGCGGCGTCTGGGGGCTCGGCAACGCGATGTTCTTCGCCACCGCAATGGTGGTGCTGGTCAACCTGGCCGTCGACAGGGAATGGGCGGTCAGCCTCTTCGAAACCGCACTCGGTCTCGGCTTCGCCGTCGGCCCGCTGATCGGCGGCCTGCTCGGCCAGGTCAGCTGGCGGCTGCCGTTCTTCGTCTGCGGCGTGTTCATGGTCCTCGCCCTCGGCGTGGCAGCCCGCAAGCTGCGCGAGCCGACCACCCGCCAACCCTCGGTACGGCTCGGCCAGATCTTCGCCACCTACCGCCATCCGGCGTTCCTCGTGCTCTGCGTGGTGACCGGCACGTACAACTTCGTGTTCTTCGTGGTACTCGGCTACACGCCGCTCTTCCTCGGCCTGGACGTCGTCCCGCTGGGGTTGGCGTTCACCGGCTGGGGCCTCGGCCTGGCCGCCGGCATCCTGGTGATCGGCCACCGACTCGCCCACCGGATCGGCGCGGTGCAGACCGTCGGCGTGGCCATCGTCGGGCTGCTTGTCTGCATGGTCCTCTTCGCCACCTCGACAAGCACAGCCGAAGCGCTCGTGGTGCTGGTGCTCGCCGGGCTCTGCATGGGCCTGGCCAACGCCAACCTCACCGACCTGGCGCTCGGCCTCGGCTCCAGCGACCGCCGGGTCGCCACCGGCGCGTTCAACCTCGTCCGCTGGGGTGCCGCCGCGCCCGCGCCGATCATCTCCGGCAAGCTCGCCGAGCACTCGCTGTCGCTGCCGTACTGGGTCGGTTTCGGGGTGCTCGCCGTCGGCGTGCTCGTCTACCTGGCCTTCGCGCACGTGATGGCCGCCGGCTACGGCGAGCGGGTGCTCTGGGCCCGCTGGAACCGCGCCGCCGCCGACACCGAGCACGCCCCGGAGGAGCCGGTAGGCGAGGCGTACTGACGACGCCCGGGTCAGCTCAGGGCGCGCCACAGCAGGTAGAGGCCGATCGCCGTACCGAACACCACGATCAGCGTCTTGAGCACCACCGGCGGCAGCCGGCGGACGAGCCGCGCGCCGACGTACCCACCAATCAACGTGGCTGGCGCGACCACCGCGACGGCCGTCCAGTTCACCGGGCCGAACAGGGCGAAAACCACTAGCGTCGTGAGGCCGACCACCGCGGAGAGCAGATTCTTGATCGCGCTCACCCGTGCCAGGGTCGCGTCCAGCACCAGGGCCAGGCCGGCGACGAGCATCACTCCCAACGCCGCGCCGAAGTACCCGCCGTACACCGCGCCGACAGCGACCATCGTCTGCACCGCGACCGTCCGGCGGCGCGGCGACAAATCGCGGGGGTGACCGACCAGGCGGCGCAGCGGATCCTGGAAGGCCAGCACCGCTGTCGCGCCGAGGACGAGGAAGGGTACGACGACCTCGAACGCGCGGGCAGGCGTCGCCAGCAGCAGCAACGCCCCGGCGATCGTGCCGACCAGGGCGGTAGGCACGAGGGTCGCCAGCGCCCGAGGACGTGGCAGATCGGCCTTGCTGCCCGCCACGGCGGCCACGTAACCGGGGAACACGGCCACCGAGTTACTGACGTTCGCCGGCACCGGAGGCAACCCGGCCGCGATCATCGCCGGAAAGGTGATCAAAGAACCGCCACCGGCCACCGCGTTGACAGTGCCAGCGGCGAGACCGGCGGCGAGCAGCAGCGCGGCGTGAGGGAGATCCATAGCCCCCTGAGGCTAGTCCTTTCCCCCTGCGATCGATCCCCCGGACCGCCGGGCGCTGAGCTGCGCGATCCTGCCCAGACGGGGCGGCAATACCGGCGGACCGCGCGTCGTTAGGATGAGGGCGCGACGGACGAGTCGACCGGGCGGTCGCGTCGGCGGGCTCCGGCCCGCCGCCGAGGAACGTCCGGACTCCACAGGGCAGGGTGGTTGTTAACGGCAACCCGGGGCGACCCGCGGGACAGTGCCACAGAAAACAGACCGCCGACCCCCACGGGGGACGGTAAGGGTGAAACGGTGGGGTAAGAGCCCACCAGCACCCCGGGTGACCGGGGTGGCTCGGTAAACCCCACCCGGAGCAAGGCCAAGCAAGGGCCGTCACCGGAAGATGACGACCCGGCGCAGACGCTTGAGGGCTGCCCGCCCGATGTCTGCGGGTAGGCCGCTGGAGCCTGCCGGCAACGGCAGGCCGAGATGGATGGCCGCCGCCGGCGCAAACCCTTCGGGGTACGCGCCGCGCACAGAATCCGGCGTACAGGTCGACTCGTCCGTCGCCCACCAGCTCAGAGACCTGATCAAGGCTCTGAGCTGGTCGTTTATATGGTGTCGTTGGTTGACCTTGGTCATCGTTGGGTGGCGTTTGACGGCCTGGCCACGGCCTGGCGTCCGCGGGACAAGGACTTTGTCGCACACCGGTGGCAATCTGTACTGCGTGCGCATGACCGATGACACCGGGCGGGTACTGAACGCCGAATTCGCGGTGGAGCCAGATGGCCAGCGGCTTTCGGTGATCCTGGAAAGTGCTGGCGGCGTCACTGCCGTTGGCCTTGCTCGCAACTCCGACTACACCCCGGCCTTGGAACTGATTCTTGGGAGGCTGCGGACGTGGGGCGCTCTTCTGGTTGACGCCCTGGTCGACTCGCAGCGGACCGAGCAGCTGCCAGAGTCGGAGCGGAGGGTGCTGGATCGTTCCGTTCGGCTTTCAGACGTCGAGGACCTGAGCCGGCAGGGTCGCATCGGTCAGGCACCCGGGGCGCAGAAGGCGGGCAACAACCGCAAGCGGTTGCGGCTACGGGTGGAGGTCCCGGGATACGGCGTGACGGACGCTGCCCGCCTCGCTGCCGACCTAGCCAAAGGAGTCCCGGCCGGCTCGGCTACGCCCCGACCGTCCAGTCCCTTGCCGGCGCCCCGCCGAGCGGGAGAACCAGGCGTGGTGCGTCTCAACGAGTGGTGGCGTGACGATCCTGCCGAGTGCTACTGGCTGGAGATCACAGATCGGGACGACATCGGCGCGAACGTCCAGGCGTTGCAGCGCGACGGCAGCGGGCGGGAGAACTGGTCATACGCGCTGGTGACGGCGCTCCGGCCGGGTGACATCGTCCTGCACTGGCATAAGACGAAGCATCAGGCGCCAGGCATCGTCGGCTACTCACGAGCCGTTGAGGGACCGTTCGAGGACGAGCTTGTATGGCAGGCTCGCGGGACCTATGGCCAGAGCCGGCCGGCGAACCACGAGCCGCAACCGTCCTGGCGGTACGAGCTGACCGGCTACACCCCGCTGCCCGCACCCGTTGACCAGACGGCCTTTCAGTACGCGGAGACAGCCCTCCGCCAGATCAAGCAGAAGCTCGACGCGACGTATCAGGGTCCGCTGTACTTCCCGTTCGCCTTCTACGCGAGCCGTCCAGTGCGAGTAATGCAGGCGTATCTGGTGAAGCTGCCTGTGGCGATTCTCGATGCCGTTCCGGAGCTGGCCGCCGTACCGCGAGTCCATGCCTCGCGACCTGCGCGCACTGCACCCCGGCCAGCCGGCAGCCCTACCCGGAAAGCGCGCTCTCGTGGCGGCTCGGGGTACATCGCCGACCCCGTTCTAAGGCAGGCCCTGGAACGACACGCAGTCGACCGAGCCGCCGCCTTGTACGACGGCTATGACATCGAAGAGATGGGCAAGCCCTACGACCTGCGAGCCGTGAAGGGCGACCAGGAGCTGCACATCGAGGTCAAAGGTTCGTCAGGTACCGCGGACACGGTGGAGCTGACGAAGAACGAGGTACACCACGCGTACGACGCGGAAACTCATCTCGTGGTCGTCGACCAGATCCAGTGGTCGCGAGACCCGAACGGCGAGATCGTGACTAGCGGCGGACGGGTACGGCGCTGGACCTCTTGGACGCCGCACGACGACCGCCTGGAGGCGATCCGCTACCGCTACCGACTGCCCACGGCAGACGCAGAGCTGCCGGACCTGGCCGGTCCTGCGCCAGGACCGACCGCGGCGCGAGATGCGTGATTCGGTGGCAAGCCAGTCCCGGGTTTGGACTGGTGCGGCAGTCGGAAGCCCCAACCCACCACCAGGGCCGCCCTCTCCGGCTTCCGTCACGGCCTTCCGGAAACCGCAGTGCGGCGGATCTGCCCAGCATGGGGGCGGTGTCCCGGCGGCTGTCGGTGGCTCACCGCCCCGGCGCCGCAGGCGGCCGGGGCGGCTTGCCGCCGGCCGGGCTTGCCGCCCGCACCGCGCGAAGCGCGGTGCCTTGATCCTCTAAGAGCACAATTCGGCAGCTCGATCAAGGGTGTGTGGGCGCCTCGCTCGTGTGCGCGGCCCGGCGGCCGCGCGGAGTGATCAAAGCGGAACATCATCGGACGCAGAGCTTTAGGTAATCTACCGCTTTCATAGTTTCGGGGGTGCCGTGAGAGAAGTACGGGTAGTCGTTCCAGTCCGGCCTTGGAAAGCCCGTGCTTGGAGCGCCTTCATGCCGCAGCAATCCTTAAGGCGCGTAGCTGCTCGCAAGATCACAAAGGCGCAACGTGAACTCGGTCTTAGAACCCGCAAACGTAGCAAAATGGGCAGATTGTGGGAGATCTGTTCCCTGCCCTACGTCTTACCCATTCTCGCACCGCTGTTGGCGATTGCCATTTCACTGCTTGAGCCTGCCTTGGGATCGCAATGGCGGATTGCAGCGCCGTTCCCAGTTTTTTCAAAAGCTGAGAGTTCACGCGAATTCCTGGGCCTCCTCTGGCAGGTGGAGGGCTCAATCTTGGCCCTTGTGACGGCTGTTGTCCTGTTTGCTTTCGAAGGGTTGACGCGTTCACGGCCGGGAGTTCCAATTTGGGAGTATGCGGGACGATCTGGCCTGGCGCAGTATCTAATGCTTGGAGGGGCGGGCCTTTCCGCTATTCCTGTCAGCCTATTTTGGCCGAAGGAAATTCCGCCGCTGGCGGCAGCTCACTTTGCGGCTACAGTGAGTGTGCTCGGAATAGTTGCGCTGCCGTTTTTTGTATATAACGCGATGCGTCTTATTGATGCAAATTGGCTGCGCAGTCAGCGCCTAGCGGACGTTCATTTGACAGTCACTCAGCTAGTTCGTGAGGAAGCCATCGAGCGTGTGGCACTCAACGAACTCCACGAGCGGGTCAAGGATCTAAAAGTGGAGATACGAAACGTGCTTCCGCGTGAGGGCGGAAGGGTGTGCCAAGAGGCAGCCTCCACAGCGACGTTATACGACATTAATTTACGTCGGCTAATCATGATTGCGAAGCAAAGCAGATCAACACTTACAATTCGCGCTGCGATTGGTGATGTAGTGGCGCAGGGTACGCCCTTGCTGGTGTCTGAGGGATCTGCAGAGAGTGTGCAATTCCAGCCAATCTTTATACTCTCCCGAGGTGGGAGAGTAGACCGAATGGGCAAGCTGCTCTCGCAAGTTAAGGAGGAAGGCTTCGAATCCTTACGCTCGGAGTCGTCCTCGGCCATCGCAGCCGTCGTGGACTCATATACGGAACTGTGGCTAGCGTGGCCACGTGCTTGGGCTGCATATGGGCAGCGGCTTGCGGGCGGTTTCATTAACCAAGGAAAGCTATTCCGGCTGACCCCGCTAGACGAATTGCGCTCTGACCTGTGGTCATTGCTCGATACTGCCATCGAGCGCGGGCTTCGTGAGCAGGCGAACGCACTAATAGGAATTATTTACCGCGTGGGGAGCGAGGCGATCGAGCTTGACGCGCCGGACATCCTGGGGGGAATAACCGGCCTTGCGAGATCTCAACTGCGCCCCACAGGCGGGGCCGCCTCGCCGTTCTTCGAGGTTACGAATGATCGTCTAGTTCGTATGCAAGTGGAACTGTGCAGATATCACGCAGTCCCAAGGCTGGAGGACAACCGTCGCAGCGTTCCGGAAAGGCGACAGGCTGCGGAGTGCGTGTCTGTACTCTTCGAAGCTATCGCTGAGTGCTTGAAGATCGCACTAGATAACCGCGACGGTGCGCTCTTCGATGGATTCGACAGAGAATTCTGTCGGTTGCTCGATTTTTGGGAGATTGAGCCGGATGAGTATCTCTCCAAGCGGGCGTTGGAGGATCGGCTATTCGCCGAGAAAGCGTCAATTGCTGAGGATGAGGCTCGGGATAGCCTTGAGCTTCATGTAATTCAGCGCGAACTTATGGATCTCCGGTCTATGCTTCGGCTCTCGCTGCTGGGTTGGGCGTTACATAACGTTACCAAGAAGGCGCTGGATGAAGGGACATTAAAGTCACTTCTCCGAGTTGCCCGAACTTTTACGGAGCTTGAAGACCTGGTCCGAATCGTCGATGCTGCCCTACAGCTGCGGCGTGGCCGGTTGGATGACTGGGTCATGTCGTCGCTACCCTCCAATGAGGTTCACGCTATTGATGGAGAGGGACCGCTCTTTCTTGCGGTCGCGTTGGTGCTGTTCATTTCTCCGAGAGCGACTATTATCCCGCCAGCTCCGTGGCTTTTTGAGCAGCGTGTCCAGCGCTTAAAAAGTGCCATGACGGTTCTTGCTGAAGACGGAGAACTCCTGGCGGCAGCAGGGATTGACCGGCAGAAGTCAGCAGACCTGGTAATTCGCCTTAGTGCGGCGCTAGATCAGTCGCTCGTCGCCCAAGCGGAGATAGAGCGTGCGGAGCTTATCGACCAACCGCTCGACCTAGCGAAGGTCGAGGAGTTCAAGGCGAAGGTGTTGGAGGGCTGGACCACGGCGCGTGTGTTGCCGGAGTTTTTGGAAGTAGGTGGTGTTTCCTTATCTCGTCGTCCCATCGAAAGTTGGGCCGACAGGAGGTTTGGCTTCGGCCCGCGCTTCGAGAATAAGTTATTGTTCGTCACGCCCTCGAAGATGATCGGGTTGGACCATCATGCACGCGAATATGGACGCCGTCTGGCACGGGCGGAATTTGATGCAGTGATTTCCAAAATTCAAACAGCATCGCCGAAGCTAAGAGGGAAGGGCAAAGTCCGCGACAGGGTGTCTCAGGCGATTGAGCAGATATCTGCGGAGGGGTATTCAGCTTCGGTCATGATCGTGCCTCGGGACCACAAATTGTTAATCGCTTTAGGACTAGCTCCCGAGTGGCGGCGACGCTTTCGAACTAACGGTTTCAAGCGCTCGGTAGCTGGGGAGTTCCTCGGCCTCACGGTCATAGAGGCGCATGAGTTTGAGGCGAATCGAGTATGCGTTCTGGATTTTGCCGCGTTCTTGAGGGTTTATGAATCGGCTGAGGCGGAAGGCTCGGACGTGGTGTGCAAGGTTGAAGCGATCGACGAGGTGAAAGCGGCTGAGATCTTAGCTGGATGGACGAAGCGTAAGCAGTATGATCCTCAGCATCACATGAGCGAGGAAGATATGCGCGCCAACGTGGGCGTGAACATTTACCGCCACTTCGAGGTGGAGGTTGTCGCTCCTAGGGCATCCAGGCTGGTTTGGATTCCGCCTTCGCTGGTAGCCAAGGCAAACAGCTCGGCAGCGGCGGAATGAGCATTTAGTCACACCACGTGTCGCAAGTTGACCCTGCACGTGTGCGAGCCGCTAGCGGTGACGGACGGCAGGGAGTCGCCGTGCTGCTCAAGGCTGCCGGCTGGGGGCAGCGCGACCTTCCCGCGTTGCCTCTTCCAACTGCCGGTGGCAGGTGAGCGCCGACCGGCTTCCCTGTCCCGTGGCGTTACGGCCGCTCGGCGACCTTGGCGACGAACGCGGCCCAGGCTGTCGAGGCGAAGGTCAGTGCCGGTCCGGTGACATCTTTCGAGTCACGGACGGCCACAACACCGGGCAGGTTGCTCGCCACCTCGACGCAGTTGCCACCGCTCGCGCCGCTGCGGGTGGACTTGCGCCACCGGGCGTTACTGAGGTCCATGATGGCTCTCAACTTCCTTCAGCAGGTCGATGGACTGCCGGCGTGGTAGCGCCTCGTTCCGGACGCTCTCCCACCTTGCCTGAAGCGTAGCCACCTCATCGTCCTTGTCGACGACGTCCCCGCCAAGCTGGTTTTCGAGGTGTCCGACCCACACGCCGACGCTGGATCGGGCCAGCGCGAACGGCCCGGACAGCCCGATGTGTAGGCCGCTGGCTATCGGAATGATGTGGACGTGCACGTGCGGTAGCTCGGCCATCGCGACCAGGTGGGCGACCTGTTGGGCCATGATCCCGCCGAGTCCGTCACCGGTGCGCCGTATCGCGGCTTCGTCCAACACGGCGACAAATTGTGGCCTGCGTTCTCCGGTCAGGATCGCTTGTCGGCTCATGCGGCTCTCGACGCGCTGCTCGACCTCGTCATCGGTGAGGCTTTCGACTGTTCGCAGGACGGTGCGGGCGTAGTGCTCCACCTGTAGTAGGCCGGGGATCAGGTTCGGCTCGAAGTAGCGGAGCTGCGTCGCCCCGCGCTCCGCGTCCAACCAGGGCAGGAACCACGACGGGGCACCGAACTTCGTCGCCAGGCGTTCGAACAGTCCGCCGTTGGTCAACGCTCGATCAGCGCTCTTGATGAAGTCCATCGTCAACGCTCGCGTGCCGCCTTCAACGGCGCTGACGTGGGAGGCGCTGAAGCCGGCAGCGCGGCCAAACGCCTCTTGCGTCATCCCGGAAGCGCCACGGGCGCGGCGGATCTCGCCAACGATGAACGCCGACAAGGGACCTGGGACATCAGCCACGCAACGCTCCTCAAATCGGAGATCGACTACCCGTGGCGCCACACGCCGGGCACCTGTCCTGCCAGCTCAGCCCGGACCTCGCGAGCACCTTCCGAGCGTAGTGGCCTCCACAGCAGAGTGTCACCAGGCAGCGGCTGGCGGGGACCACGACACCGGCGACCGCGTCCGTACCGAAGCCGCACAGCACTCGAAGTTGCGGCCCTTTCCCGACGGCACCAGGGGGAGCACTGTGCCCGGCGACGAGCATGAGAGCAGAAGACCAACATCCGCGACTGATGAGTCCGGAAGCCCCGAGCAGTGATCGGGACGATGAAGGCCGGCGACGTGATCCTGCTGACCACCGCCGCGAGCGTGCAGTTCCTGCACCCGATCTTCGTGCGCGTCATCCGTGAGCTGCCCGAGCGGCACACGTACGACGGATGGGTGTGGGTTGAGGGCTACGAGCTGGACGCCGCCGGCGACGCGGTGGCGCGGCGGGAGTTGTTCGTGATGCGCGCGGGAGTGCGGTTGCTGGCCCTGCCCGCCGTACCGTCGGGGCCTGTGAAGCGCCGGCCCGCCCGGCGGGGTCCGGTGCGGGTCGGATGACCCGGCCTCGTCCGCACCTGCCGATGCGCCCGGCGTGGTTGTGCCGCACCTGCGCCGCGCCCTGGCCGTGCGGCCCGGCTCAACTCGACCTCATGATCGAGTTCCACGGCCACTCGATCGCGCTGACGTTCTATCTGGCAGCGTCGATGCGCGAGGCGATCGACGATGTGTACGGCCTGGGGCTGCGGCCGGACCTGCCCGCCATGCACGCCAGGTTCCTCGGGTGGTTGTCTCCGGTCCGACGGCCTCGGCGGTCAGCAGCGGGGGACGTTGAGGGGAGCGGCGCCGGCGAGCGCTTCGACGGTCGCTGTTGGTGCGACCGGTTCGGACGGGGTCGGCAAGGGCGCGATGCTGGGGGACGGCGGAGCTGAAGGTAAAGGTGAACTGCTGGGGGTGGGGGAGGCGAGCACGGCCGTGCTGCGTTGGACCTGTTTCGTGACCATCCGGATGGTGGTGGCTGTCGCCTGGCGTCCGTACACGTCGGTAACCCTGATGCTGTAGGCCCCGGGGCCGAGCCCGCCCTCGACGGTCCAGTAGTTGTCGCTCTGGCGGGCGGCCTTGCGGAAGCCGCCGCCCGGCCCCTTCGCCTCGACCGAGCGGAGCGGATTTCCGTGGTTGCCGACTTGCACGGCGAACCACCACTGGGAGGCGCCGCCCTTGATCCGGAAGGTGAGCCCTCCGTCGAGCGGCGGGTTCACCACCGCCCGGTACGTCACCTGCGCGATGCCCTGCGTCCGGTCAGCTATCTTCGCGAACGCCTCGTCGGAGAGGTCGATCTTGCCGGGCCCGCATCCGCCGCACTGGTCCATCACCATGACCCGGACGGTGCCCTTCGGGCCGGTCACGTCCAGGTAGCTGCCGCAGGCCGCGGCCCCGGAGTACGCCGACGAGCCGAGGGCCACGTAGAGCCGGTCCGCGGGTGGGGCCGGGAAGGAGCAGTTGCCGCCCGAGCGGCCTGCGTCGTAGAAGCTGGCCTTTGCCTTGTGGACGGTGTTTCCGGTGGGTGGCGCGGCGCAGGCCGGGGTGGCGCCGCCACGTACGGCGAGGGTGATGCCGAGTACGGCCGCCAAGGCGGTGATTCCGGCTCCGGCCAACAAGTGTCTGGCCCGCCCACGCCACCGGCGCGTGCCGTTGATGCCGGCCGGGATGTCGTCGTTGGGGTCCGGGTCTGGCACCGTCATGACGCCTGATGCTGCCGCAGTGCCCTGCGGCAGCGCAAGATCATCGAGCGGACCGTCACCTGCCGCGCCGACGGGATCGCAGCTTCGACCTCGCGTTCGCAGCATCGTCGCCGCTGCTGCCGTCTCCAGCGGTCTGGTGCTCGGTCTGGCAGCGCCCGCGCACGCGGACTACAGCAGCCCGCTCTGCTTGACCTTGACACAGTGACAAGGGCTGGACTGTGGTCAAGGAGGTGGCGATGACATGCCGGAAGAGGACGCGAACGCGGTGCGAGCCTTTCAGTCGCTGGCGAACAGCAATCCCTCGGTGCGGCTGCGGGCGGCGCTGGCGGTCGGCACGGACCCGCATGCGCGGTTCGTCGACGGGCTGATCGAACGATGTGGGGTCGAGCCGGAGTTCCCTGTGCGCGAAGCGCTCACCTGGGCACTGACCCGCCACCCGTCGTCACTGACGGTCCCGAAGCTCGTCGACGAACTCCACTCGGAGCGTGTGCAGGCGCGTAGCCAGGCCCTGCACACGCTGTCCAAGATCGGAGATCGGCAGGCGTGGCCGGCGATCACGCGGGCGCTGTTGACCGACGCCGACGACGAGGTGGCGCGGAGCGCCTGGCGAGCGGCGCTCGTACTCGTGCCCGAGGGGGAGGAACATGCGTTGGCCACGGTGTTGGCGACGCAGCTCGGGCGCGGTGAGCCTGCGACGCAGTTGAGTCTGAGCAGGGCGCTTGTCGCGCTCGGCGAGGTGGTCATGCCGATCCTGCGCGCCGCGATGACGGATCCCGATCCGCGCGTAAGTCGGCATGCGACCGCCACTGAACGGCTGTGGCGCGACCCGGATGCCGGATTCGAGCTGGCGATCGGGGAGGCGACCCGCATCGTCGCGCTCGGCGCGACCAGACAGGAGGAGTGACCGGCGGTGTTGATCGGCGACGTGGCACGACGGTCCGGAGTCAGCGCCCGCATGCTCCGGCACTACGAGTCGCTCGGCCTGGTGCGGCCAACGGGCCGCACCAGAGCTGGCTATCGGGAGTACTCCAGCGAGGACATCCGGCGGATCTTCCATATCGAAATGCTGCGGTCGCTGGGCCTGTCGCTGCGTGAGGTCGGGCGCGCATTGGACGATCCCGGGTTCACGCCGTCGGCGCTCGTCGACGACCTCGTCAACCGGACGCGGGAACGCATTGCGGCCGAGACGGAGCTGCTCACGCGACTTCGTCGGATCGACGCAGTGGAGCCCGCCAGGTGGGAGGACGTCCTCCAGGCCGTCGCACTCCTTCAGGCACTGGGTTCGGACAGAGCCGGGGAGCGCCAGCGCGCGGCCCTGTCCTTCGTCGACGAGGCGCCGGCACCGCTGGATGCTCTGGTCGAGGCGGCGCTCAGCGAGACGGACCCGAATGTCGCGGGAGCAATCCGTTGGGCTCTCGCGCAGTCGGGCGTCGGCGTGCCGGTACTGCTCGCGGACGGCCTCGCCTCGCCGGTGGCCGAGGTGCGGCAGCGTGCCGTCCAGTGCATCGCCGAGATTCCGGACGGCGCGGTGCCTGTGCTGCGGGACGCACTCACGAACCCCGATGTCGTGGTCCGCAGGAGTGCGGCCCTGGCGCTTGGGGCGCGTGGAATGGCCGACGCGATCCCGGTGCTCATGGACATGATCGTCGAGGGGGCGAACGACGTCGATGCAGCCGACGCGCTGTGCACGCTGGCGGGGAACCCCGGGCTGGTGGACGAGATCGCCATCGGACTCGTCGACCGCCTCGCCGACGGCACCGTTGAACCGTCCGCGCGGCGGCGGCTGACACAGGCGCTCGCGGACGTCCCAGGGACGAGGGCGTCACGTGCCCTCACCGATCTTTCCCAGGACGACGACCGTGTCGTTGCGCAGACCGCGACCTACATCCTCAGGTTGCGCGCCGCACGATAACGACCATCGCTCGCCCAGCCAGCGCAGGAGTTCGTTGCTGAGCGCAGCTACCCTCCGACCATGCGGCATGGGCGGAGGTCACGAGCCCGCCGTCCGCGACTGAAACATCTGCCCGCGGCGATCAGGGAAGCCGACTGGCTGGACCGTCTCGTGTCCGGTGGCCTGGTTGCGTGCGCTCTCGCGATCGTGCTGGCCTGGTGGCACCTCGTGTTGCCCGACGCCTGGGACGGCGTCCGGGCCACCATCTGGGGTGTGCCCGGTTCGGTCGCCGTGGCGTGTGAAGAGAGCACAGCGGCGGAAGACCCGCAGTTCTGGACGCTCGGCTGGAGCTGCACCGGCCCGTTCACCTCGAATGCGGGTGATCTGCACATCGACTCGGTCCGGTTGTTCATGCATGGCGACGAGCCGCCCGGGCCTACCGTGGCCGGTCGGGTCAGCGGTCCGGGAGCGACGTGGATGTGGCCCGACGGCGAGATCGAGTGGGTGTTCGCGGTGGCGCTGGCGGTCGGTGTGCCGGTTCTCCCCGGCTATCTCCTGTTCGTGGCAGTCACTGTGCTGGAGCCCTCGAACGGCTGGCCTCGACCGCGCCGGAAACCGAGCGTCGGTCCTGCTCAGATGGGTAATCGTGCGCGTCGTCGTCGTAAACGTCGACAACGGCGTACGGCCGACCCGATGGCGTGACGACGGCCTGGCCGGCCGTCGAACGCTGGTCCCGGACGGACCTTGCTGGTATGCCCGCGATGACGGGCAGGCCGTCTTACGCTTCGAGATGTGGCGGCGGGCGTGCCCTGGTTCGACGGGCACCGGAGCCCGGCAGTGGCCTGAGGAACAGGTTCGCGGCGGCCTCTTTCCCGCCCGCCCCGGCCCAGCAGACGGCACCCTCCAGTGAACTCGAACGGGAGAGGACGGCACGCATGGCTGTCAAGACCAAGACACGTCCCGGCACCACGGAGATCCGGCCGTTCACGGTGGAAATCCCCCAGGCCGACCTTGACGACCTACGTAGGCGCATCGCCGCCACCCGCTGGCCGGACAAGGAGACTGTCGACGACCAGTCGCAGGGCGTGCCGCTCGCGACGATCCAGGCCGTCGCCCGCTACTGGGAGAAGGAGTACGACTGGCGCACTGTCGAGGCGAGGCTGAACTCCGTGCCGCAGTTTCTGACCACCATCGACGGGGTGGACATCCACTTCATCCACGTCCGTTCCAAGCACGAGAACGCGTTGCCGCTCATCGTCACGCACGGGTGGCCCGGTTCGGTGATCGAGCAGCTGAAGATCATCGAGCCGCTTACCGACCCCACTGCCCACGGCGGGAGCCCATCGGACGCCTTCCACCTGGTGATCCCGTCGCTGCCCGGCCACGGCTTCTCCGGCAAGCCCACCTCGTCGGGCTGGAGCCCGGAGAAGATCGCCAGCGCCTGGACCGAGTTGATGAAGCGCCTCGGCTACGACCGGTTCGTGGCGCAGGGCGGCGACTGGGGGGCTGTCGTCGTGGATCAGATGGGTGTCCAGGCGCCCCCGGAACTGCTCGGCATCCACACGAACATGCCGGGAGCGGTGCCGCCCGAGATCGACCTGCTGTTCCAGGGCGACACCACCGGGGCGAACAACGCCATGGGTTCGCTGCCGTCCGGTCTGTCCGACGACGAGATGCGCGCCGCCACCGAGCTGGACTACGTGTGGAAGCACGTGGCGTACGCCCTCATGATGGCGACGCGCCCACAGACCCTGACCGGGCTCGCCGACTCTCCGGTGGGGCTGGCGTCGTTCCTGCTCGACCACGACGCGAAGAGCCTGGCCCTGATCGCGCAGGTCTTCGACGGCGCCGCAGCCGGCCTCACCCGCGACGACATCCTGGACAACATCTCGCTCTACTGGCTGACCAACACGGCGATCTCCGCGTCCCGCCTGTACGCGGAGAACAAGCTCTCGTTCTTCGCCACGAAGGGCGTCAACGTCCCCGTTGCCGTGAGCGTCTTTCCCGATGAGCTGTACGAGGCGCCGCAGAGTTGGGCCGAGCAGGCGTACCCCAACCTCATCTACTACAACAAGCTCGACACCGGCGGGCACTTCGCGGCCTGGGAGCAGCCGAAACTGTTCTCCGAGGAGATCCGTACCGCCTTCCGGTCGCTGCGCTAGATGACCACGCCCGGCCGGGTGCATCTGCCGCCGTTGGGCGGGGCGGTCGAGTGGCTCAACTCCGAGCCACTCGACCCCGCCGGGCTGCGGGGCCGCGTCGCGCACGGACACCCGCGTCGCTCGGCCGCGATAGTGTCGGCGGCTGTGACAGCGCCAGAGATCACGATCGCCACCCCAGCGGACCGTCCGGCGGTCGTCGGTTCGCTCGTCGCCGCGTTCGTCAAGGATCCCGTCCTGCGGTACCTGTTCCCTGACGAGGAGACCTACCCGCGGTACGCCGCCGCCTTCTTCGGGAACCTCTTCGACAAGCGCGTGCACAGGTCGTCGATCTGGACGATCGGCGGCGGCGCGTCGGTCGCCATCTGGGAGCCACCGGCCGACGGTTCCCTCGCGCCCGAGGGCAGTCTCGCCGCTCACTACCCTGCCGATGTGCTGGGCCGGGTCGAGGGTTACGACGCGGCCGTGCACGCCGCGCTGCCGGAGTTCCCGTACTGGTATCTCGGCGTCCTGGGCACGCACCCCGACAGCGCCGGGCGTGGTTGGGGTCGCGCCGTCATGCGGGCCGGGCTGGATCGGGCCGCCGCCGATGGCCTGCCGGCGATCCTGGAGACCAGCAAACCGGCCAACGTCGAGCTGTACCGCCGCGCCGGCTGGGAGGTCGTGCGGTACGTGGCAGAGCCGCTGCCGACCTGGATCATGCAGCAGCCCGGCGCGGCTCAGTCGGGTACGTCGTCCCACGTCGTGCCCGGCGGCAGGTAGCCGGCCGTGGTGTTCTCGCGCAGCGCGTACGCGATGACAAGCAGCGCGTGCTTGTCCAGCGCGGGCAGTCGGTCCATCGGGAACCACCGCACGGCCAGCGACTCGTCGTCGTTGACCCGTGCGGTGCCGGCCACCACCCGGCACAGGAAGCCCAGGTTCAGGTACTCGCACCGGTCCCCGTTGGGGTAGGTGTGCGGGTGCGAGACGGCACTGGACATCCGCACCGGAGCCACGTCCAGGCCGGTCTCCTCGCGGACCTCGCGGACCAGCGCGGTCGCCGGCTGCTCGCCCGGCTCGACGAACCCGCTGATCACCGACCAGCGCCCGTCGTCGGAGCGCTGGCCGAGCAACAGCTCACCGGCGTCGTTGCGGATGACGGCACTGACGCTCGGCAGCGAGAGCAGATCGTGGCCGACGTGCTTGCGCATCCCCACGATGTAGTCCGGTGTCCCCATCCGGCGATCATAGGCACGACCCGACCGGCCAGCGTCGTCCCGTCACGCCACGTCGGCGTCAGGCCGACCAGCTGACGGTACGGCGGAAGCGCTCGTACTCCTTGGTGAGTTCCGCGTCGATCCGCTCCATACGGGCCTCGGTGAGCACCACCGTCGGATCCTGCCACTGCCGTTCGGCGAGCATCCGGCGGCGCAGTCCCGTCGGCGGGTGGGCAGCGAACAGCGACACCTCGTCATGGACCGACAGCTGGCGCAGCAGCGGCAGCCGATCGGAGCTCGCGGCGCGGGCCTCGGCCAATGCCGAACGCCACCGGTCCGGGCCATGTCCTGCCCGGGTCTCCCGACGCACCGCCAGCGCCATCGACTCGGCGCCGAGCGTCGCGTCGAGCAGATCGGTAGCGGCAGTCGAGCCAGCCACCCGCGCGGCCAGCTCGTCGGCGAGGTACTCGGCACGTTGGCTGTCCCGCAGCGCCACGCTCACCAACACCAGGTGGGCGCCGAACAACAGCCGGGACACCACCCACTGAAACGCCCGACCCAGCGCGTCGCCCACCATCTCCACGATCCCGCCGCCGCGGACGGTGTCCACCGGCCGGAACAGGTCGGCCGCCGATCCGAGCATGGTGAACGCGGGCTGGGTGAGCAGCCCCCGGCGCGGGTCACCGTTGACGAAGTGGCCGAGTTCGTGGCCGAGCAACGCCACCCGCTCGCCGGCGGTGAGGGAACCCCACAACGGCAGCCCGAGGCACAGCACCTTCCGGCGCCGCAAACCGACCGCACCCGCGTACGCGTTGATGTCGTCGCTCACGCCGACCACGTCCGGCACCGGGGCTCCGACCGCCGTGGACACCTCGCCGATCAGCGCGAACAACTCCGGTGCCTGGTCCCGGGAGAGCACCTCCAGCTCCGGGTCGAGCCGACCGAACCGGGGCCGCAGCGCGACCGCCAGGCAGACCATCGCGACGCCCGGCAGGATCGCCAGGTTGGGAAACGGGAACGCCACGATCAGCCAGACGCCGGTGATCGCGAGCGCGAGGACCGCCGCGACCAGTACCAGCGACGCCACCGCTGTCAGCGCCCGGGCGCGACCGGAGCCGTTCGCGCCCAGCGGTCGCCCGACCAGCTGGGCGAACTGCCGTCCGGTCGTTCGGAACGCCATCCGATAGGTCCACCGGTCGACCCAGGTCCAGCCGAACTCGCGTTCGCGCCGCACCGGGTCGTACGTGTCCAGATTCCACTCGCAGCGGGGACACCAGGGCACCGCGTCTCGTACGGACGCCGTCGTTGCCCCACACCCCGGGCACGCCCCCGTGCCGGTCACCGTATTGATCACGGCGACCGATGCTGCCCCAGCCTTCTGTGGGGCGGAACCGGCCGTTCGGCTGACTGCCGCTGGCGGGAGGAAGTATCCCGACTTGGGCTTCTTTCGCTGTTCCGGCCCAAGAGGCTTAAACCAGCTCTACTGTGGAGAAGGTCGGCGACTTGCGCGATCCGGTGGCGGCCGGTTGGTTCCCGGTGCACAGTGATTCCCATGAGCGACAGCGGACGTGGTGGGCAGTTCTACTGGTGCACCCGGCATCACCGGGTCGAGACGGACGCCGACGTGTGCCCGGCGAAGCACGTTCTCGGCCCGTACAACTCGGCGGCCGATGCGGAGAACGCACTGCAACGGGTGCAGGAGCGCAACGAGGCGTGGGATGCCGAGGACGCCCGTTGGGCCGGGGAGGACAAGTAGACGGCGCGGGACGGCCCGCGTCGCGGTGATTCGTGCTCCGCGAGGACGCACGCGAGAGCACGTCCCCAAGGAGGAACCACGATGGCCGAAGCACAGCAGGCCACCACCCGCCCGGCTGCCCGGCGCACCACCGCGAAGAAGACCGCAGCGGCGGAGCGGAACACGGGAGCGAGCCGGACCACGCCCGTGCGCAAGTCCACCACGGCGAAGGCGCCAGCCCGCAAGGCAGCCGGCGGCGCGGGCCGCGCCCCGGCCACGAAGACCACCACGGCCGCCAAGAAGGCGCCGGCGAAGAAGACCACGACGGCGAAGACCACCGCAGCGGCGAAGAAGACCGCGACGGCGAAGAAGACCTCAGCGGCGCGGAAGACCACCGCGGCGGCCAAGAAGGCGCCGGCCAAGAAGACCACGACGGCGGCCGCGAAGGCCCCGGCGAAGAAGACCACCACCCGCAAGACGACCACCGCGGCCAAGCGGACCCCGGCCTCCGCGGCGCGCAAGACCACCGCCGCCGCGAGCAAGACCACGTCGTCGGCGGCGAAGAAGACCACCGCCGCCGCGCGCAAGACCACCTCGTCGGCGGTGAAGACCGCGGCCAAGAAGGCGCCGGCCACGAAGACGGCCGCCAAGAAGGCCCCGGCGAAGAAGACGACGGCGGCGAAGAAGACCGCGTCCACCCGCCCGAGCGGCGGCGCCCGCAAGGCCGCGGCGAAGAAGGCCCCCGCCGCGAAGTCGACAAGCACCTCGTCGGCCACCACCCGCAAGGCGGCAGCCAAGAAGGCACCCGCCAAGAAGACCACAGCGGCCAAGGCGCCCGCCCGCAAGGTGACCGCCCGTAAGTCACCGGCCCGCCCGGTCGCCGCACGAGCCACAGCCCCCCGGAGTACGCGCAGCACCGCCCGGAAGGCGACCGGCTGAGCGCACGCCGCCGGATCCGAGGAGTGAACCGGCCGGGAGATCTCGGCCGGTCACCGGAAGCGGATCACCGGCGGCGCTGTCAGGATTGACCCCGTGGTGATCCGACGCGTACTCGCCCCCCGCATCGACTTCGGCGCGCTGCGCCGCGAGCTCGGCCTGCCCGAGGAGTTTCCGGCAGACGCCCAGCGGGAGGCCGACGCGGCTGCCTCCGCGCCGCCCCGGCCGGCCGTCGACCGCACCGACGTACCGTTCGTCACTGTCGACCCTGCCACCTCCCGCGACCTGGACCAGGCGATGCACCTCGCCCGCCGTCCAGGCGGCGGCTACCGCGTGCGGTACGCGATAGCGGACGTCGCCGCCCACGTCCGTCCCGGCGGCGCGCTGGAGGAGGAGACCTGGCGGCGGGGGCAGACCGTCTACCTGCCCGACGGGCACGTACCGCTGCACCCGCTGACCCTCAGCGAGGGCGCGGCGAGCCTGCTGCCCGACGACGACCGGGCCGCAGTGGTCTGGACCATCGACCTGGACGCCGACGGCGGCACCGTGGCCGTCGAGCTGGAACGCGCCATGGTCCGCAGCCGCGCCAAGCTCGACTACACAGGGGTGCAGGCGGCAGCCGACGCCGGCACGCTGCCCGACCCGATCGCGCTGCTGCCCGAGATCGGCGACCGGCTGACCGCCCGAGGCCTGCGTCGGGGCGCCATCAACCTGCCGCTGCCAGAACAGGACGTGGAGCCCGACGGCGACGGCTGGCGGCTGGTGCTGCGTGGGCCGGCGCCCATGGAGGAACACAACGCGCAGATCTCCCTGCTGACCGGGATGACCGCTGCCGACATCATGCTGGCCGGCGGCATCGGCCTGCTGCGCACCATGCCCGGACCCAAGCCGGAGGCGGTGCAGCGGCTGCGGGCCGCCGCCGCGCCGCTGGGCGTGCACTGGCCCGACGGCGCTGCCCCGGGCGAGGTGATCGCGCGGCTGGACCCGGCCGAACCGCGCTGTGCCGCCTTCATCGACCAGGCAGCCGAGTTGATGCGCGGCGCGGCGTACACCGCATTCGACGGGGCAACGCCCGAACAACCCGAACACGGGGGCGTCGCCGCCGCGTACGCCCACGTCACGGCGCCGCTGCGGCGCCTGGCCGACAGGTACGCCACAGAGGTCTGCCTGGCCCTGCACGAGGGCCGGGCGGTGCCCGACTGGGCGCGCGCCGCGCTGCCCCGGCTGCCCGAGGTGATGGCCAGCACCGACCGGACCGCCTCGGCGGCCAGCCGCGGCGCCGTGGAACTTGCCGAAGCAGTGCTGCTCGCGGACCGTGTGGGGGAGACCTTCGACGCGGCGGTCCTCGACGTCGACTCCCCTCCCAACGGCAAGTCTCGCCCCCGCCCACCCGGCGGGACGGTGGCCCTGGACGCACCGCCGGTCCGCGCCCGCTGCCTCGGCGAACTGCCGCTCGGCGAACGGGTCCGGGTCCGCCTCGTCACGGCCGACCCGACGACCCGTACCGTCCTGTTCGAGCTGGCCTGAGCCTTCTGGCTCGGGCGTCCGGCGTGCCTTTGGCGGGGCGTTCGGCGCGTGCGTAGCGGGGATTGTCACAGTGCCCGCCGCTGCTGCCGGACCAGGCGGTTTGCGAGGATGAACCCATGGCATATGACGCGAGCACGCTGCCCGACGTGTCCGGGCTGACGGTCGGCATCATCGGTGGCACCGGCGATCAGGGGCGGGGTCTCGCCTACCGGTTCGCGCGGGCGGGGCAGACGGTGTTGATCGGCTCCCGGTCAGCGGAGCGGGCCTCCGAGTCCGCCGCCGAGATCGCCGCACTGCCAGGCATGCCCGCCGACGCCACCATCACCGGCGCGGCAAACGACGAGGTGGCCCGCCGCAGCGACGTGGTGATCATCGCGGTGCCGTGGGACGGACACGCCGCGACCATCGCCGCCCTCGCCGAGCCGCTCGCCGGCACGATCGTCGTCGACTGCGTCAACCCGCTCGGCTTCGACAAGCAGGGCCCGTACGCGCTCACCGTTCCCGAGGGCAGCGCCGTCCAGCAGGCCGCAGCGCTGCTGCCCAACTCCCGCGTCTGTGCCGCGTTCAACCACGTCAGCGCCCCGCTGCTGGCCGACCCCGAGGTCGACCGGATCGACCTGGACGTGCTGATCTGCACCGAAGACCGCGAACTGGTCGGCGTTGTCGGCGCGCTCGCCGCCCGGATTCCCGGCATGCGCGGCATCTACGCCGGCCGCCTGCGGAACGCCCACCAGATCGAGGCGTTCACCGCCAACCTGATCGCCATCAACAAGCGCTACAAGGCGCACGCCGGCATCCGCGTCACCGACCTGTAGACGGCCTGCGGCGGCGGTCCGCGTGGACTCGCCGTAGTTCTCCGGTCTGCCTCAATCGCGCCGACTGAACGAGCGCGAGGCGGCTGGCTGTTGGGCGGCTGGCGCTGCGTCGCTGGCCGGCTGCGTCGCTGTCCCGCTGTCCGCTGGCTGCGGTCCGTTGCCGGTTGCCTGTTCGCTGGGTGTTGCCCGCTGCCCGCTGGCCCGCCGCCGTTGTCTGCCGCCGTTGTCTGCCGCCGCTGGCTGCTTCCGGAGGACGCCTTGCGGGCCGCCCAGCTCGTGGGTGGCGATCCGGTTGCGGTCGTACCCCTGGTAGACGGCGGCGCGGCCGTGCTCGCCGTACGGCTGGACATGCTCGTCGCGGGTACGCGGCCTTGGCAAACGGTCACCCACTGGCTGGTGCGGCGGCGGCCTGACGGGGTGGTGGTCGTTGCTGGTCGTGCTCACGTTCGGCGGTGGTAGTGGTTGCGGCGGGGGACCTGGGCGGGGTCGAGCCAGGCGGGTGGGATGAATTCGGGGTGGCCGTCGGCGGCGAGTCGCACGGTCCAGTCGCTGTGGTGCAGGTGTCGGTGGTGGTGGCCGCAGAGCAGGACGGCGTTGGTCAGGGTGGTGTGCCCGCCGTCGGCCCAGTGGTGGATGTGGTGGCCGTCGCACCAGCGTGGTGGCCGGTCGCATCCGGGGAAAGCACAACCCCGGTCGCGGAGGACCAGCGCGCGGCGTAGCGGGCCGGTGATGAGGCGACGTTGCCGGCCGACGTCCAGTGGTTGGCCGGTGCTGCCGAGTACGGCGGGTAGGACTGCGGCGTCGCAGGCGAGGCGCCGTACGGTGTCGGGGGTGAGGTGCAGGCCGGTATCGAGGGCGCCGACACCCAACTGCCGGGTCAGCCCGTCATAGCTGGTGGTGACGACGATCTGAGCCGGGTCGCCGCCGTTGTCGGGCAGCTCGCCGGTACGCAACGCGAGGCGGCACACCTCGGCGAGCGCGTCGTGTCGACGCTGCCCGGGAGTGCGGGTGTCGTCGGGGCCGGCGGGCGCGGTGAGGGGGTCGATCGCCGCCCGCAACACGGCAGCCGCCTCGGCGTCGAGGATGCCCGACAACCGCAGCCGCCCATCGGACTGCTCGCTGACGGTCACCTGCCGATCCCGCGCAGCCCGTGCCTCCTGCGCTCTCACCGCCGCCTCGGCGGCAGCGTCAGCCACCTCCGGCGCCACATGGTCAAGGATCCGGGCACCCATCCTGCGCAACAACGTGGCCTCGAACTGGCCAGCCCATCCGAGGAGCACGTCAACCGCCTTGTCGGCTGCCGAGGTGTCGGCGGCGGCGTGGACCGTGGCGACGGTGTCGCCGATGATGCGGGCTTGCTCCACGCTGATGGCGCCGTCGGCGAGGGCTTGGCGGATCTCCGCAGGGCCGTTGTCGAGGGTGGCGGCGAGCTCGACCAGTCGGCGGGCGGCGGGGATGGTGAGTCGAAGCCGCTCGCGCAACCACACCGGCGTGCAGGACGCGCCCTGGCGGCGGGCCGTGCCGCGACCGTCCACCTCCCGCACCAGCGCCAACTTGACCGCCACCACACGTTGTTCGAGGCGGTGCGCCGCATCCAACGCGGCGACGAGATCGTGCTCGGAAGCTGCCCAGGTTGCCGCGTCAGAGCAGGCCGCCACTGCGGCCTCGGCCTGCTCCAACGCATCAATCACAACCAAATATTAGAACAGGTGTACGACGTTCTCGGTCGCCATGATCGATCCGCTCCAGCCGCCAGATGGGCGCGCTGGCGACGGCGGGACCGGCAGGTGCCCGAGGACCTGAGCCGGCGGTCCCGCCGCCACTGTGAGTGCCGCGCCAGCGCTGGAACACCGCGCCGGAGCACCTGGCGGAGCTAGAAGGTGTGTTCCGCTGCCGGGAACTCGCCGCCGCGGACCTCGTCGGCGAAGCGGCGGGTGGCTTCGGTCAGGGTGCCGGCCAGGTCGGCGTACCGCTTCACGAAGCGTGGGGCCTTGCCGGTACGCAGGCCGGCCATGTCCTGCCAGACCAACACCTGGGCGTCGGTGTCCGGGCCGGCGCCGATGCCGACTGTGGGGATGGGCAGTTCGTGGGTGATCTGCTTGGCCACCTCGCCGGGCACCATCTCCAGGACCACAGCGAAGGCGCCGGCATCGGCCACCGCCCGCGCGTCGGCGAGCACCTCGTCGGCTGTGTCGCCTCGCCCCTGCACCCGGTAGCCGCCCAGCGTGTGCTCACTCTGCGGGGTGAAGCCGATGTGCGCCATCACCGGAATGCCGGCACCGACGATCGCGGCGATCTGCGCGGCGCAGCGGCGGCCACCCTCCAGCTTCACCGCGTGGCAGCCGCCCTCTTTCATGAACCGTACGGCGGTGCGCAGCGCCTGGGTCGGGCCTTCCTCGTACGAGCCGAAGGGCAGGTCACCGACGATCAGGGCCTGCCGGGTCGAGCGCACCACGGCCCGTACCAGGGGGAGCAGGTCGTCGGTGGTGACCGGCAGGGTGGTCTCGTAGCCGAACACGTTGTTCGCCGCCGAGTCGCCGACAAGCAGCACCGGTACGCCGGCCTGGTCGAAGATCCCCGCGGTGTACTGGTCGTACGACGTGAGCATCGGCCACCGTTCGCCGCGTTCCTTGGCGGCGATCAGGTCGCGGGTGCGGACCCTACGGGTGGCCGGGCCGCCGTACAGCGCGGTCACCTCGTTGGGAGTGGACTCCACCATCGTTGTCTCCTTCCTCGAGGCCGCCTGCGCGGTCCCCGGGTTCCGTCGCGATCGTCGCACCGGCGGACGGGGTGACGGCAGTGCGCAGTGGAAGATGTCACTCACGGAGCCACGAGGCCACCGAGCCAGGAGGGCCACCGAGCCAACGAGGGCCACCGAGCCACGGGGCGCCGGGCTGGTGACCCGGCGCCCACCTGGACGACTCAGCCGTCCTCGCGCCACCGGTTGGTGATGGGGAGTCGACGGTCCCGGCCGAACGCCTTCATCGAGATCTTCGCGCCGGGGGCGGACTGCCGTCGCTTGTACTCGGCGGTATCCACCAGCCGGAGCACCCGGTCCACCACCGCCGGGTCGTGGCCGGACTCGACCAGCCCGTCCCGGCCGAGGTCGCCGTCGACGTAGCCGATGAGGATCGGGTCCAGTACGTCGTAGTCGGGCAGGCTGTCGCTGTCCAGCTGACCTGGGCTCAGCTCGGCGCTCGGCGGCTTGCCGATCGAGTTCTCCGGGATCGGGGCGGTCTCGCCTCGGCGGGCCGCGTCGGCGTTGCGCCACTTCGCCAGCCGCCAGACCAGCGTCTTCCAGACGTCCTTGATCGGGTTGAAGCCACCGACCGAGTCGCCGTACAGGGTGGAGTAACCGACGGCCAGCTCGCTCTTGTTGCCGGTGGTCAGCACCAGGTGGCCCTCCTGGTTCGACAGCGCCATCAGGATGACGCCGCGCACCCGGGCCTGGAGGTTCTCCACAGCGATACCGGACAGCGACAGGTTGGCCAGGAAGCTGTCCACCATCGGCTGGATCGGCTCGACGCGGTAGTCCAGGCCGGTGCGCTTGGCCAGGTCGGCGGCGTCCTCGCGGGAGTGCTCGGAGGAGTGCTGGCTGGGCAGCGACACCCCCACCACACGGTCGGGGCCGAGCGCGTCGACGGACAGGGCGGCCACCACCGCCGAGTCGATGCCGCCGGAGAGGCCGAGCACCACGGACGGGAAACCGTTCTTGTTGACGTAGTCGCGCAGGCCCAGCACCAGCGCCTGCCACACCTCGGCCTCGTCGGCCACCGGCTCGATCAGCCCGCCGGAGGCGGCCGGGCCGGTCGGTGCGGGCGGGATCGTCTCCACGATGCTGTGTACGACCCGCATGTCGTCCGCGACGCTCTGGCTGCCCGGCGCCGTGGTGGCGGCCGGCAGTTCGACGTCGTGTACGAGCAGGTGCTCGACGAACTGCGGGGCACGGGTGAGCAGTTCGCCGTCGGCCGTGACGATCATCGAGTCGCCCTCGAAGACCAGCTCGTCCTGGCCGCCGATCATGTTGACGTACGCGACGGTGGCGCCCGCCTCGGCGGCCCGGCGCCGGACCAGCGGCAGCCGGACGTCGTCCTTGTTCAGCTCGTACGGCGAGCCGTTGATGTTGACCACGAGGCCGACGCCGGCCTGCCGGGCGGCGGCGAACGGACCGCCGGCCTGCCACAGGTCCTCGCAGATGGTCAGCGCGGTGTCGACGCCGCCGATGCGGACCACTGTCAGCTCGTCGCCGGGGATGAAGTAGCGGTCCTCGTCGAAGACGCCGTAGTTGGGCAGGTGGTGCTTGAAGTAGCGGGCGACAACAGTGCCCTGGTGCAGCAGCGCGGCGGCGTTGCGGGCACCCCGGCCCGGCTCGGCGTCCCCGCTGACCTGTGGTGGGCCGTCGGCGTCGAGGTAGCCGACCACGACCGGCAGGTCACCGAGGCCGTCGGCGGCGAGGTCCGCGGCGAGCCGCTCCAGGGCGGCGCGGGACGCGGCGATGAAGGAGCGCCGGAAGACGAGGTCCTCGACCGGATATCCGGTAAGCATCATCTCGGGAAAGAGGACCAGTTGGGCGCCAGCGTCGGCGGCCCGGCGGGTCCAGCTGCGGACCTGGCCGGCGTTGCCGGAGAGGTCGCCGACTCTCGGGTTGACCTGGGACAGGGCGAGACGCAGGGTGGGCATGTGTTCATCTTGCCCCAGCTCCGCCCGGCCAATCCGTACCCTCGGACGAGATGGCGGCCACGCCACGGCGCGCCCGGCGGGCGGCCCTCGGCGGCGGCCGGGCCAGCGTGCGGCACGGTACGGCCCGGCGGACGGGACACGAGGGGACGGGCGGCTGTGGTTCGCGTAACGTCTGCGTAACCAGGCCCGGGAACACTGGGCGGGCAGGTCGGGTACAGCCCGACCAAGGCGGACAAAAAGAGTGTCGCGAGGGGTTGGGGAAGTGGACCGTCAGCAGGAGTTCGTCCTCCGCACGCTGGAAGAGCGGGACATCCGGTTCGTCCGGCTGTGGTTCACGGACGTGTTGGGCACGCTCAAGAGCGTCTCGGTGGCACCCGCGGAGCTGGAGTCTGCCTTCGAGGAGGGCATCGGCTTCGACGGCTCGGCGATCGAGGGCTTCGCCCGGGTCTTCGAGTCGGACATGGTGGCCATGCCCGACCCGACCACCTTCCAGGTCTTCCCGTTCGAGGGCGGGGTCAGCGGCGAGAGCGCGCGGATGTTCTGCGACATCCTGCTGCCCGACGGCGGCCCGTCCTGGGCCGACCCGCGGCACGTGCTGCGCCGCGCGCTGTCCAAGGCGGCCGAGAAGGGCTTTACCTTCTACACCCACCCCGAGATCGAGTTCTTCCTGCTGGAGAACGGTCCGCAGGACGGCTCGGTGCCCACCCCGGTCGACACCGGCGGCTACTTCGAGCACACCACCCACGCGGTGGCCCGCGACTTCCGCCGTCAGGGCGTACTGGCGCTGGAGCGGATCGGCATCTCGGTGGAGTTCAGCCACCACGAGGTCGCCCCCGGCCAGCAGGAGATCGACCTGCGCTACGCCGACGCGCTCACCACCGCCGACAACATCATGACCTTCCGGCACGTGGTCAAGGAGGTGGCGCTCTCCACCGGCGTGCAGGCAAGCTTCATGCCGAAGCCGTTCACCGACCAGCCGGGCAGCGGCATGCACACCCACCTGTCGCTGTTCGAGGGCGAACGCAACGCCTTCCACGACAGCGGCGACCCGATGAAGCTTTCCAAGGTGGCGAAGTCGTTCATCGCCGGCCTGCTGGTGCACGCCCGGGAGTACACGGCCGTCACCAACCAGTGGGTCAACTCCTACAAGCGGCTGTTCCCGCAGGCACTGCCGGACCGCATCACCGAGAGCCCGGCGTACGTCTGCTGGGGTCACCTGAACCGGTCCGCGCTGGTCCGGGTGCCCGCGTACGGCAAGCCCAACTCGGCTCGTGTCGAGGTCCGTTCACCGGACTCGGCGGCCAACCCGTACCTCGCCTTCGCGGTGCTGCTCGGCGCCGGTCTCAAGGGCATCGAGGAGGGCTACGAACTGCCGCCGGGCGCCGAGGACGACGTCTGGTCGCTGAGCAGCGCCGAACGGCGTGCCATGGGCTACGAGGCGCTGCCGGAGAACCTCTCCGAGGCGATCGACGTGATGGCCGAGTCCGAACTGGTCGCCGAGGTGCTCGGGGAGCACGTCTTCGACTTCTTCCTGCGCAACAAGCGGGCCGAGTGGGAGCAGTACCGCCGCGAGGTCACCCCGTACGAGCGGCAGCGTTACCTGGCGCTGTAGAGCCGGGGATGACGCGTTGGCGCACTGCCGCTATCGTCTCGATCACCGCGCCGGTACCCCTCCGGGCGGAGATTCGGGAGGCAGTCCGTGCTGGAGGATCTGTTCAGCGGTGCCTGGCAGAGCATCGTGTTCGGTGTCGTGGGTGTCGGGCTCATGGCGGCCGGATTCGGCCTGGTCGACCTGCTGACCCCCGGGCGACTGCGGGACCTGATCTGGGTCGACCGCAACGCCAACGCGGGGCTGCTGCTCGCCGCCAACCAGCTCGGCATCGCCGGGATCGTCTTCACGGCGATCCTGACCAGCTACAGCGACTTCGGTAAGGGGCTCGCCTCCACAGTGGTCTTCGGGCTGGTCGGGCTCGCCATCATGGCGTTGGCATTCGTGGTGCTCGACCTGCTCACCCCGGGCAAGCTCGGTGAGGTCATCTGCTCGCCCGAGCCGCACCCGGCTGCCCGGATCAGCGCCGCCACGCACTTCGGCGCGGCTCTGATCGTCTGCGCCTGCATCGCCTGAGGCTGTCGTACCTCGGATCTAGGTTCCGGGGGTGAACCGTACCGACCGCCTCTACGCCCTTGTCGAAGAGCTGCGCGCAATATCGCCGCGTCCGCGCAGCGCGCGCTGGCTGGCCCACCACTTCGAGGTCAGCACCCGCACCGTGGAGCGGGACATCACCGCGTTGCAGGGCGCCGGGGTGCCCATCTGGGCCGAGCCGGGCCGGGCTGGCGGCTACGTGGTCGACCGGGCGCGCACCCTGCCCCCGGTCAACCTGACGCCGGGCGAGGCGGTGGCAATGGCCGTCGCGCTGCACCGGCTGGGCGGCTCGCCGTTCGCCCCGGCCGCCGGCGTCGCGCTGCGCAAACTGGTCGCCGTGATGCCACCCGCCGCGGTGGCCGAGGCGCACCGGCTCGCCGGGCGGGTGCACCTGGTCGGTGGCGGGCCGGGCACTGCCGTCCCGGCCGCCGTGGCCGACGCGGTCGCCGCCGGGCGGGTGCTTCGGCTGCGGTACGCCGACCGCGACGGCGCCGACTCGGCACGCGACGTGGAACCGCTCGGCTATCTGGGCAACGAGACGCACTGGTACCTGGTGGCCTGGTGCCGGTTGCGCGACGCTGTCCGCTGCTTCCGCACCGACCGGATCAGGTCGGTGCACCCGCTGGCCGAGCCGGTGACCCGGGAGTTGCGTCCCGGTGACCTCGACGTTCCGGCCGACCGGGTACGCCCGCTGAGCCTGGTCTGATTGTCTGCGAAACACCGACAGGACGCTGTCGCGGGCCGCGACGATGCTGTTTTCCGACGCCGGCCGTCCGGCCGGCGCAGCGAGGAGGCAGCATGTCCAGCACGCCCGTGACCTGGTTCGAGATCGGCTCCGACCGGCCGGACGAGGCGCAACGCTTCTACACCGACCTGTTCGGTTGGAGTTTCGAGGAGCAGGGCGGCCCGGGTGGGTCGTACCGGCAGACGACGGCCGGCGGTGAGCGGGGGATCGGCGGCGCGATCCGGGGCCTCGGTGGGGACGAGGCGAACTACGCGATCTTCTACGCCGAGGTGGCGGACGTGGCGGAGACCTGCCGGCGGGCCGAGTCGGCCGGCGGCACGGTGCTCGTGGCGCCGGTGACAACGCCGGCCGGTCTGGTGCGCGCCTGGCTGCGTGACCCGTCCGGCAACAGGTTCGGCGTCTTCACGCCACCGGCCGGCGGCTGACCTCGACGGAGGTGCGTTCGTCGTCGGCTCGGACGGCGACGAACGCACCCGAATCGGGCTGCCGCGTCGCGGCGTTTCTGAGAGTCGACGCCCGCGTTGTGGGATGGCGCGGATATCGGGTCGCCGGACATCAGTGGAATATGTCACGAGTGCTTTTCGGCGTGTCGGGCGTAAACGGCCCGGCAGAGGTGATCAAGGCGGGCAAATCGTCGGGGACTGCCCCTACCAGGGAGTATGCGCTGGTCCGCCTGGTGGAACGAGGTGGCTGCCTGCTCTCCGACGACCGTCCGAACAGATCTTGGAGGCCGGCCCGGAGGTGGATAGGTTCGACTTTCCTCGAGCCTGCTCAGTCAATCATCGAGCAGGCTCGGCAAAGTAAGGAGAAGCACTTGACCAACGGCGGTCACCCCATTACCCCGGTTACTGATTCAGCGTCGTCCTCCAATGTGAACCGGCGCCGCATGCTGACCATTGCTCTCGGTGGCGCCGCCACCGTGGCTCTTCCGGCCCCGGCCTGGGCGGCAAACGACAAGCGCCCCGGTGCCAGCCGGAAGCCGGCCCTCACGTCGGACGATCGCAAGATCATCGCTCAGGTCTCGGCCGAGCGGGCCGTGAAGCACCTGCGTTACCTCAGTGAGGACATCGGTCCGCGCATCGGCGGCACCTCTTCCGAGCGCCGCGCCGCCGACTACATCGCCAAGGAACTGGCCCACCACGGCTACCGCGTCGAGCTGGAGCCGTTCGCGGTGGCGGACAAGTTCCTCGCCCAGCTCTCCTCGCCGGCCGGACTGCCCACCGACCTGAACTGGCAGGCCGGCGCCTCGGCGCACGCCGCGCTGGACACCACGGTCAGCGGCGACGTGGTCGACGTGGGCGCGGGCGCACCCGAGAACTACCCCGCGACCGTTGCCGGCCAGATCGTGCTGATCGACTACGTGGCGGCCCGGCGTGAGCAGCTGGTCGCCACCGCGCTGGCCCGTGGGGCGGCCGCCGTGGTGTTCCTGGCCGCCGACGGCGTGCCGCCGCGGCGCAGTGGGACGTTCACGCCGACCCTGCCGGGCTCGGCCAACTCGCCGGTGCCGATCCCGGTGGTCGGTGTCGCGCAGGCGCAGAAGGAGCGGCTGCGTGCCCTCGTCGCCTCCGGGCGGCGGCTCACGCTCGTCATCTCCACCGCCGCGCACCGCAACCTGACGTCCCACAACGTCATCGCCGAGCGGGTCGGACGCGCCGGCGCCAACGGGCCGGTCGTGATGGTCAGCGCCCACTACGACACGGTCATCGGCGCTCCCGGCGCCAACGACGACGGCTCCGGCACGGTGCTCTGCCTCGAGCTGGCCCGCGTCATGAAGGCCATCCCGGTCAACGCCACTCTCCGCTTCGCCCTGTGGGGCTCGGAGGAGCAGGGGCTGCTCGGCTCGCGCTACCACGTCCGGCAGCTGCCGCAGGCGGAGCGGGACCGGTTCCTCGCCGTGTACCAGAACGACATGGTCGCCACCAGCTGGGACCCGGCGACCCGGTACTGGCAGCTGTCCTTCGACGGGCAGGCCAACCGGGCCACCGACGAGGTGACGGCCGCTGGCCTGCGCCTCGGCTACGACCCGCGCATGTCGCCGGTGACGCAGCGCGGCTCCAGCGACCACCAGTCCTTCCAGGAGGTCGGCATCGCCAGCGCCAACTTCTCCTGGCGGGGCGAGGAGAGCCCGGCACTGCTGGAGCCTCCGTACCACACCCCCGAGGACACCATCGCCAAGAACATCAGCCTTGAGCGGCTTCAGGTCTCGCTCGAGCTGATCGGCTGCGCCGCGTACGCGACCGCTCGCTGAGGACTGTTCCGCCCCTGGTGACAGCGTTGGTGCCACGGGGTCGGGACAGAACGACGGGCGCCGCATCCGGGTACCACCCGGGTGCGGCGCCCGTTCCTGTGTGCGGTTATGCGGCGCGTTCGGGCAGCGAGCGGGGGGCGAGCACAGCGTCTTGATCGACTCGGTTTCTTGGAAATCGCGGTGTCCGGGCCTGGTTGATGCCCCGGTTTCCAGGAAGCCGAGTGTTCGTTGCCGTCACGACAGCCGCGAACCCGCAGGGTGCGGTGGGCGGGGAGTGGTGGCCCCGCCGGTGCCAGCCAGGAGGAGGTGCGGCCAGCACCGGCGGGGCCACCGGTCACTTGCCGGTCTGGCCGGACTCGTCGTCCTGAGTGGGCTCGCCCTTCGGGCCGTCCTGGCCGGGCTTGCCGTGCGAACCGTCCTGGCCGGGCTTGCCGTGCGGACCGTCCTGGCCAGGCTTGCCGTGCGGGCCGCCCTTGCCGTGCGGACCACCCTTGCCGTCCGGACCACCCTTGCCGTCTGGACCACCCTTGCCCGGGAACACGCCTGCTTCGGCTGCCTTGAGCACCGCGTCGGCCTGCTCCTGGGTCAGCTTGCCGTCCTTGACGGCCTGGTCCAGCCGCTCCTTCAAGGCGTCCTGCCGGTCCTGCGCCGACGGCCGCTCCGGCCGGTCGCCCTGCCGCTGCTCGTGCAGCTTCTCCAGCGCGGCGGTGACCTTGTCGGTCGACACGCCCAGCTCCTTGGCGAGCGCCTCGGCGAACTCGGCCTGCCGGTCGGCGTGCCGCTGCTGGCGGTCGCCGCCCTGGTCGGTGGTGCTGGCGCTCGGGGACGGGGTCTTGTCGTCGGCGAGAGCCACCGTCGGGGCGGCGATCCCGACGCCGAGCACTCCAGCGGCGGCGACGCCGGCCAGCAGGTGCTTCTTCGACATCTTGCGGATCATGCGAATCTCCTGTCGGTGGTGATGCGATGACGTCACCGACAGTGACCGCCGGAGCTGGGCGCAACCCATGACGAACCTGTCAGCGGGCTGGCAATCCGGGGGAAAGGGCCGGTTCTATTCGGGTTGCGTCACACCGGGGCGGCCGGAAGGCTGGGCGAAACCCGACGAAAGGGCATCGCATGACACAGGCAGTCATCCGCGAGGTCGCGCTCACCGGGCCGGGCTCCGGCCCGTACTCGATCACTGTTGGTCCCGACGGCGCGCTCTGGCTGACGCTCGCCGGCTCCGGCGGCGTTGCCCGGCTCGGCCTCGACGGCGAGGTACGGACCTACCGGGACGACCCGCCGGACAGCCGTCCTCTGATCATCGTCGCCGGCCCGGACGACGCGCTCTGGTACACCCGCTCGGGAGACGACCGGCTCGGCCGGATCACCGTCGACGGCAATGTCGACTCGGTGGCGCTGCCGCCGGGCAGCGCTCCCTGCGGCCTGGCCGCCGGTGCGGACGGAGCACTCTGGTACGCCGGCATGGGCGACGACACCGTCGGTCGGGTGACCGTCGACGGGGTGGTCACCACGTATCCGCTGCCGGTCGCCAAGGGCTTCCCGTCGATGCTTGCCGCCGGCTCGGACGACGCGCTGTGGCTCACGCTCAACCAGGGCAACGCCATCGCCCGGGTTGATCTCGACGGTGCGGTGACTGTGCACCCGCTGCCCACCGAGGCCGCCGGGCCGGTCGGCATCACTGCCGGCGGCGACGGCGCGCTCTGGTTCGTCGAGATCGTCGCCGGGCAACTCGGCCGGATCACGCCCGACGGTCGGATCGACGAGTTCCCGCTGCCGGACCGTGCGGCCCGCCCGCACGCGATCGTCGCCGACCCGGGAGGCGGTTGCTGGTTCACCGAGTGGGGCGCCAACCGGATCGGCCACATCGACGCGCAGGGCCGGATCACCGGCCACGACCTGCCGACGCCCGCCTCGGAACCGCATGGCCTCACTGTCACCTCCGACGGCGCGGTCTGGGCCGCCCTGGAGATCGGAGCCGTAGCCCACCTCGGGGTGACCAGGTGAGCAGGATCAGCGCACCGCCGAGGTGACAGTCAGGGTGCCCTCGTCGGCGTCCAGGTGCGCTTCGGTGCCGACCGGCACTGTGAGCTGCCCGGGGCCGTGGCCGATCGGCAGGCCGCCGAGCACCGGTACGCCGAGGTCGCCGAGCCGTTCGCCGAGCACGTCGGCGACAGTGGTGTCCCAGCCGTCGGCGCAGCCGGTGAACTGTCCCACCGCCACCCCGGCCAGCCCGTCGAGCACGCCGGCCCGGCGTAGTTGGGTGAGCATCCGGTCGACCTTGTACGGGGGTTCCTGGACGTCCTCGATGAGCAGCACCGCCCCGGTCAGGTCGGGCAGGTCCGGGGTGCCCACCGACGCGACGATCATGCACAGGTTGCCGCCGAGCAGGGTGCCGGTGGCCCGGCCCGCGACGCGTACGCCGAAGGTGTCCTCTTCCGGCGCCGCCGTGACCGTCACCGGTTCGGTGGTCATCAGCGCGGCGTGCAGCGACTCGGCCGACCGCAGCGGGGTGCGTTCGTCCCGCCAGGCGGCGCCCGGGCCGTGTACGCCGGCCAGCCGCGCACCCCGCCACAGCGCGAGCTGCAACGCGGTGATGTCGGAGAAGCCGGCCACCACCTTCGGGTCGCGGCGGACGGCGGCCATGTCGATCGCGTCCACGATCCGCTGCGCGCCGTACCCGCCACGGGTGCAGATGACCCCGCGTACCTGCGGGTCGGTGAACGCGGCGTTCAGGTCGGCCGCGCGCAGCTCGTCGGTGCCGGCCAGGTAACCGTGCCGGGCGTACGCGTTCGCCGCCAGCACCGGCCGCAACCCCCAACCGGTGAGCAGCTCCACACCACGCGCCACCCGCTCTGGCGAGGTCGGCCCGGACGGCGACACCAGCGCCACAGTGTCGCCGGGGCGCAGCACGGGCGGGCGTACGGCAGCGGTGTCCTCGCTGATCACAACCGCAGAGCCTAACGAGCCGCGACGACGGCGCGTGCCCGTGCCGGGGAGTGGCACCACTGGGCGCACCGGCTAGCCTCGACGGGTGGCAACCGCGCTGGTTATCGAGAACGACCCGACGGACGACGCGCGCCGGCTGGGTGAGTGGCTGACCGAGGCAGGGCTGGAACTGGAGGTGGTCCGCCCGCACGCCGGTGACGCGCTCCCCGCCGACCTGGAGGGGTACGCGGCGCTCGTGGTGCTCGGCGGCGACCAGCAGGCGTACCCGCTTGCGGACGGCTCGCCCGGCGCACCCTGGTTTCCCGCGGTGGAGGGCCTGCTGCGCAAGGCGGTCCGCTACCGGGTGCCCACCCTGGCCGTCTGCCTGGGCGCGCAACTGCTCGCCACCGCGCACGCAGGCCTCGTCGAACGGAGTCCGTCCGGGCCGGAGATCGGCCCCGGCGTGGTCGGCCGGCGCGACGCCGCCGAGGGTGACCCGCTGTTCCGGTACGTCCCGCTGATCCCGGACGTCCTCCAGTGGCACTCCGACGAGATCACCGAGCTGCCCCGGGGCGCCACCCTGCTGGCCGCGTCGACCCGCTACCCGCATCAGGCGTTCCGGCTCGGTGACCGGGCCTGGGGCCTCCAGTTCCACATCGAATGCGACACCGCGATGATCGCCGACTGGGCGGCCGACTCGGCCCTTCTCGCCGAGCTGGGCTACGACCCGGAGCTTGTGGTGGCGGCCTGCGACGCGGTGATGGTCGACGTCGAGGAGGTCTGGCAGCCGTTCGCCGCCCGGTTCGCCGCGCTGGCCCTCGGCGAGCTGGACGACAGCACGACGCGGCGCGGCCTGCCGCTGCTCGGGCACTGATGAGCCGGCCGACCAGGACGCCGGGCCGGCTCGCGCGCTACGGCTTCGGCGCCGCCGAGGGCGACGGCGGGGCACGCGCCGCCGACCTGCTCGGCCCGGACGGGCTGCGCCTGTGGCTGCCGGTCGAACAGGAGCCTGTCGACGAGCGGGCCGGTGAACTGCTCGCCGCGCTGTCCCGGGCCGCCGACCCGGATCTGGCGCTGCGCCAACTGCACCGCATCGTGGAGGCCGAAGGCCGCACCACCGACGGCACCGAGTCGCCACTCCTCGCCGAGCTGCACACCGACCCCGGGCTGCGGCGACGGCTGATCGCGGTGCTCGGCGCCTCGTCGGCGCTCGGCGACCACCTGGTGGCCCATCCCGAACACTCCGCGGCGCTGCGGACCGCACCGGACGGGCTCGCACCGCTGGCCGAGGGCCGGCTGGAGCCTACCGACGGTGGCAACCCCGTTGCGGCGCTGCGGACCGCGTACCGGCTGGCTCTGCTGCGGATCGCGGCGGCCGACCTGACCGGCGGGCGCGCCCTGGAACAGACGATGGCGGCGCTGTCCGCGCTTGCCGACGCGACGCTCGCCGCGGCGTACGAGATCGCCGTCACGGAGCTGGCCGACGGCACCGAACGGCCCCGCCTCGCGGTGGTGGCGATGGGCAAGTGCGGTGGCGGCGAGCTGAACTACGTCTCCGACGTGGACGTCATCTTCGTGGCCGCCGAGGACGCCGACCTGCCCGCCGCGACACTTGTGGCGACCCGGCTGATCAACATCTGTGGGCTTGTCGCCTGGCCTGTGGACGCCGCGCTGCGCCCCGAGGGCAACCGTGGCCCCCTGGTGCGTACCCTCGCGAGCCACCTTGCCTACTACCGGCGGTGGGCGCGCACCTGGGAGTTCCAGGCGCTGCTCAAGGCCCGTCCGGCCGCCGGTGACCTGCCGCTGGCCCAGGAGTGGATCGACCAGCTCGCGCCGCTGGTCTGGCGGGCTGCCGAACGCCCCGAGGCGGTCGAGGACGTCCGCGCGATGCGCCGCCGGATCATCGACCACATCCCGCCGAAGGAGCTGGAACGCGAGATCAAGCGTGGCCCGGGTGGGCTGCGTGACATCGAGTTCGCCGTCCAGTTGCTGCAACTCGTACACGGTCGCGGCGACGAGACGCTGCGGGCGCCCGGCACGATCCCGGCGCTGCGCGCGCTCGTCGCCGGTGGCTACGTCGGTCGGGCCGACGGCGAGGCGCTGCTGCGCGGCTACCGCTTCCTGCGCAGCGTCGAGCACCGCCTCCAACTGCAGGCCCTGCGGCGTACGCACACAGTGCCCACCGAACCGGGCGCGCTGCGCTGGCTCGCCGCCGCGCTGGGCTTCACGGCCACGCCGGGGCGCAGCGCCGTGGAGAGCTTCCGGGCCGAGTGGGTCACCCACGCCGCCGAGGTACGCAGGCTGCACGCCAAACTGCTCTACCGGCCGCTGCTGGAGTCGGTGGCCCGGGTGCCGGCCGACGGGCTGCGGCTGACCCCGGAGGCGGCCAGGAACCGGCTGGAGATCCTCGGCTTCGCCGACCCGGCCGGGGCGCTGCGTCACCTCCAGGCGCTCACCGGCGGGGTGAGCCGTACGGCAGCCATCCAGCGGACCCTGCTGCCGGTGCTGCTCAGCGAGTTCGCCGACGCGCCGGAACCGGACCGGGGGCTGCTCAACTACCGCCAGGTCTCCGACAAGCTGGGCAGCACCCCCTGGTATCTGCGGCTGCTGCGCGACGGCGGCCCGGTCGCCCGGCGGCTCGCCCGGGTCCTGGCCCTGTCCCGGTACGCCGCCGACCTGCTCGCCCGCGACCCGGAGGCACTGCGGCTGCTGGCCGAGGAGAACGAGCTGGCGCCGCGCTCCCGCGAGGTGCTCCGGGAGGGGTTCGTCGCGGCGGCGGCCCGGCACAACGACCCCGTCGAGGCGACCCGAGCGGTACGGGCGCTGCGACGGCGGGAACTGGTCCGGGTGGCCTGCGCCGACGTGCTCAGCCGGGCCGGCGCGCTCGCACCCAGCCCCACCCGTCCGGACGGCGCGAAACGCCCACCAGCCGGGCTCGCCGACATCACCGAGGTCGGCACGGCGCTTTCCGACGTCACCGACGCCACCCTCGCCGCCGCGCTGCGCGCCGCCCGGGCCAGCCAGCCGACGCCGGAAGGGCTGCGGTTCGCCGTGATCGGCATGGGACGGCTCGGCGGGTGCGAGTCGAACTACCTCTCCGACGCCGACGTGCTCTTCGTCTACGACCAACCCGCCGGCACCGGCGAGGCAGCCGCCAGAACCGCCGCACAGACGATCGCCGAGGAACTGCGCCGGCTGCTCGGCGTACCCGCACCCGACCCGCCGCTCGGCGTCGACGCCGACCTGCGCCCGGAGGGCCGGCAGGGTCCGCTGGTCCGCAGCCTCGCCGCGTACGCCCAGTACTACGCCCGCTGGTCGCGCGTGTGGGAGGCGCAGGCACTGCTGCGCGCCCGGTTCGTGTGCGGCGACGCCGACCTGGGCGCCGAGTTCGAGGCGATGATCGACCCGGTGCGGTACCCGGCCGGTGGGCTCACCCGCGAACAGATCGTCGAGATCCGCCGGATCAAGGCCCGCGTGGAGAACGAGCGACTGCCCCGGGGCGCCGACCCGGCCACCCACACGAAGCTGGGACGCGGTGCGCTCGCCGACGTGGAGTGGGCGGTGCAGCTCGTCCAGCTCAGGCACGCCGGCGACGTACCGGAGCTGCGCGGCACGCGTACCCTCGATGCCCTCGCGGCGGCCGAGCGGGCCGGCCTTATCGACCCGGCGGACGCAGCGGAGATGGCCGCCGGGTGGTCCCTGGCCGCGCAGGTCCGCAACGCGCTGATGCTGGTACGCGGCCGGGCCGGCGACCAACTGCCCCGGCACGGGGTGGAGCTGGCCGGGGTGGTGCGGCTGCTCGGCCGCGACGACCCGGGGGAGTTCCTCGACGAGTACCTGCGGGTCGGCCGCCGCTCCCGCGCCGCCACCGAACGGGTCCTCAATGCCTGATGCGGTGACCCGCCCCGCCGGGCAGCGCACCGGAAACGACCGCTCACCGCACGCGGTCTGGGCGCTTGTCACCGGGGCAGCGGTGGCACTCGCCGCCGCGTTCCTCGTCGCGCCACGGATGGGCACCGACCTCGCCGCCCAGGTGGCGCGTGCCGAGTTCGCCGACAGCTACGGTGGCGCGCCGCTGGACCTCGGTTGGTACGGCGGCGTCAACCAGTACGGGTACAGCCTGTTCACGGCCAGGTTGGGCGCACTGGTCGGGATGCGTCCGCTGGGGGCGATCGCCGCTGTGGTCGGTGCGGCGGCGCTGGGCTGGCTGTTCATCCGGAACCGGGCGCGGCGGCCGCTGCTGGCCGGCCTCCTCGGTGCCGTGGTGCTTGTCGGCAACCTGGCGAGCGGCCGGATCACCTTCGCCGTCGGGTTGGCGTTCGGGCTGCTGGCGCTGTGCGCGGTAAGCGCGGACCGTCCACCACGTCCGGTTCGGCTGGCGCTCGCGGCTGCCTGCGCTGCCCTCGCCACGGCGGCGAGCCCGGTCGCCGGCCTGTTCACCGGGCTGGCGGGCGCGGCGTTGCTGCTTGTCGCCCTGCGTCGCGGAGACGGGCCGGGGCGCCCACTGCCGGGTGGTTGGCGGGTAGAGCGACCCCTCGCCGAAGGGCTCGTCCTGGCTGTCGCGCCCGCTGTCACTCTGGCGCCGATCGCTGTCCTCTTCGGCAACGGAGGCACCCAGCCGTACTCGGCCGAATCGATGCGGATAAACGTCGCGCTCGCCGTGCTGGTGGCCGTGGTGCTGCCACGGCGGCGCCGGGTGTTGCGCGTCGGCGCGTTGCTCACCGTGCTGCTTCTGGTCGGGGCCTACTACGTGCCGAGCCCTATCGGCTCCAACGCGCTGCGACTGCCGATGCTCTTCGCGCTGCCCGTGCTTGCCGGCTACGCCGCGCTGCCGGGGCCCTGGCTGGCCGGGCTGCTCGCCGCGACAGTCTGGTGGCAGTCGCCGGTGATGACCAGCGACGTCACCCGTGCCGGCTCCCCGGAGAGCGCCCTGGCGTTCTACCGGCCGCTCGTCGCCGAACTGGAACGGCGGCAGCCCATCGGGCGGGTCGAGGTCGTGCCGCTGCGTGATCACTGGGAATCCGCGTACGTGCCACCGACAGTGCCGCTGGCCCGGGGCTGGGAACGCCAGGTGGACAGCGATCGCAACGCGCTGTTCTACGACGGCACCCTGAACGAGGCCACCTACGAGCAGTGGCTGCGCGACGAGGCGGTGACCTACGTGGCGATCGCCCCGGACGCCCCCGCCGACCGGTGGGGGCGCGACGAGGCAACGCTGATCCGCGGCGGTCTGCCGTACCTGCGGGAGGTCTGGAGCGATTCGACCTGGCGCATGTACGCCGTTGTCGATCCGACGCCGCTGGTCGGAGCGCCGGGCCAACTCGTCACCGCCGACCGGGGCGCGGTCCGGCTCACCGCCACGCCCGGTGACGTGGAGGTACGGGTGCGGTGGTCCCGCTGGCTGTCGCTGACCGGCCCGGACGGGTGCGTACGGCCCAGTGCGGACGGGTGGACCGAGGTGCGCGTCCGCACCCCCGGTGACTACACGATCTCCAGCAGCCTCACGCCAACGGGCCACTGCTGACGGTGCCTGCCGTCGGGCACCTACCCGGGTGCTGGCAGCATGTCGGACGTGCCTTCCCACCTCGCGCGCTGGACCGGCCTGGCCGGCGCGACGCTGCTCGCGCTGTCCGCCTTCCTCGGCGGCGCGTTCCCCGGCGGCCCCCTGCGCAGCACCCCGGTCAGCATCTGGCAGGGCACCAACGGCCCGCTGATCCTGGCCGCCTGGCTGGTCGGCACCGGCCTCATGGCGTACGCCTGGTGGGCTCTGCGTGACGGGGGGCCGTCGACCCGCTGGGCTCTGATCACGGTGGGGCTGTGGATGCTGCCGCTGCTGATCGCACCGCCCTTCGGCAGCCGGGACGTGTACGCGTACACCTGCCAGGGCGCCAGCTTCGCCGGCGGCATCAGCCCGTACGAGCAGGGTGTCTCCGCCCTGCCCTGCCCCTGGCTGGAGACGGTTTCCCCCATCTGGCGGGACACCCCGGCGCCGTACGGACCGCTGTTCGTGCTCATCGCCGGCGCCGTCGTCAAGGCGACCGGTTCGCTTACCGCCAGCATCGTGCTGTTCCGGGCGTTGTCGCTTGTCGGCGTGGTGCTGAGCGCGTGGGCGCTGCCGGTGCTGGCGCGTCGGGCCGGCGTGCCGGCCAAGCGGGCCGTGTGGCTGGCGCTGGGCTCCCCGCTGATCGCCGCGCACCTGATCGGTGGTCCACACAACGACGTGCTGATGCTCGCCGCGCTTGTCGGTGGGCTCGCAGTGGTGGCGTCCCACCCGGGTCGGCCCGGCATGCTGCTGGTCGGCGGCCTACTGCTCGGCGTCGCCGTGGCGATCAAGAGCACCGCCGTGGTGGTGGTGCCGTTCGCCGCGCTGGCGGCCACCGCCGGACCGTACCGGATCCGCACGCTGATCCGCGACGGCGGCTGGGTGGTCGGCGGGGCGGTCGCTGCCGTCGTGGGAGTGACAGTCGCGGGCGGGCTGGACTTCGGCTGGGTCGGCGGGCTGTCCCAGGGCGGTGCCGCCGTCGCCTGGACGTCCCCGCCGACTGCCGTCGGGCAGACCATCGGCTACATCGCGGCACTGTTCGGCGGCCACGTCGACGCGCTGCCGGTGACCCGCGGGATCGCCGTCGTGCTGCTGGCCGTCCTCCTCGTCTGGCTCTGGTGGCGGGCACGAACCCGCGACCCGCTGTACTACGCCGGCCTCGCGCTCGCCGTCACTGTCGCACTCTCACCCGTGGTGCATCCCTGGTACTGGACGTGGCCGCTCTTCGTACTGGCTGCCACCGCCCGGCGTACCGGCTGGTTCGTCGTGGTCGCGCTCGTCGCGTCGTTCCTGGTGCTGCCCAACGGCATCGGGCTGCCCCGGTTCACCAAGACGGTCGGTGCGCCGCTGATGACGCTGTTGGTGATCGTGGTGGTCATCTGGTTGGTACGGTCGGCTCGGGCGGCCCGGCAGCCGGTCGCCACCGACTGAGGGAAGGTGCGCCGGTGACCGCTCCCGGTGCACCTCCGCCGTCCGACCGGCCCTCCGGGCCGCCGCCTGATCCGCCGTCGTCTGTTTCGTCGGGGGTGGCTTTGGCTGCCCGGTACGGCGGGCTGGCCGGTGCCGCTCTGCTCGCCGTGGCCGGGTATCTCGGCGGGGCGCTGCCCGACTCCCCGCTCGGCGCCACACCCGCGTCGATCTGGCGAGCCCCGGGCGGCCCCGCCACGCTGATCTGCTGGCTCGCCGGCACCGCGCTGCTGGTCGGCGCGTGGTGGTCGCTGCGCGCAGGTGCGCCGTCGACCCGCTGGGCGTACGTCACCGCCGGGCTGTGGGCACTGCCGCTGCTTGTCGCGCCGCCGCTGGGCAGCCGGGACGTCTACTCGTACGCCTGCCAGGGCTGGACGTACGCGCACGGCGTCGACCCGTACACAGTGGGGGTGGCGGCGGCGGGCTGCCCCTGGGTGGACACGGTGGCGCCGATCTGGCGGGACACCCCGGCACCGTACGGGCCGGTGTTCGTGCTGCTTGCGGCGCTCGCGGTCAGCCTCGGCGGTGGGCTCACCGGCACTGTCGTGCTGCTACGCGTGATCGCCGTGGCGGGGCTGCTGCTTGCCGCGTTCTGCCTGCCCGGGTTGGCGCGCGCAGTCGGGGTGCCGACCCGGCGGGCGGTCTGGCTGGCGCTGGCCGGACCGCTGATCGGCGTACACCTGGTGGCTGGCGCGCACAACGACGCGGTGATGCTCGGACTGCTGCTGTGCGGGCTGCTGGTGGTGGTCCGTCGACCCGGCCGGCCGTCGGCGCTGCTGTTCGCCGGGGTGCTGCTCGGGCTGGCCGTGACGGTGAAGGCCAGCGCCGTGGTGGTGGTGCCGTTCGCCGTACTGGCCGGCGTGCACGGCCGGTACACAGTGCGGGCGCTGCTGCGCGACGGTGGCTGGCTGGCCGGCGGGCTGCTCGGCGCGGTGCTGGTCACGTCTGCGTTGTCCGGCCTCGGGTTCGGCTGGGTGGGCGGGCTGACCCACAGCGGGGACTCCGAGCAGTGGACGTCGCCGCCCACAGCCGTCGGGCTGGTCGTGGACTACGCGGGCGCGCTGGTCAGCCGGGACCCCCAGGCCGTGCCGGTGGCCCGGGCGGTCGCGTTGCTGCTGCTCGCCGGAGTGCTCGTGGTGCTGTGGTGGCGGGCCTGGCAGGCGCTGCGCGGGTTGAACGACGTACGGCGGCGGGTGACCCGGATCGAGGCGGCTCGCCCCCGGGTGGCGCTGAGCGGTGCGGCGCTGGCCCTGGTCGCCACCGTGGTGCTGTCCCCGGTCTTCCACCCCTGGTACGCGACCTGGCCGCTGGCGCTGCTGGCGCTCACCGCAACACGGACGACGTGGTTCCTGGTGCCGGCCGCGGTGGCGGCGTTCCTGGCCCTGCCGGACGGCACCAACCTGGCCCGCTTCACAAAGGCCCCTGGCGCGCTGGCGATGACGGCGCTGCTCGTGGTGGTGGTCGTGCGGCGCGTACGCCCCGGCGCCCGCCCCGCCGAACACGCTCCGTGACACGCGCGCGCCGCCAAGATCGTGCAACATCCAGGATCGAGCACGATCTTCGGCGCGGGGCGTTGCAAACGGCCGGGCCGGCTCCGCGAGGTGCGGAGCCGGCCCGGCCGGTGCTGTAGCGACTACTCAGCAGTCGTAGTACATGGCGAACTCGTGCGGGGTCGGGCGCAGACGCACCGGGTCGACCTCGTTGGCGCGCTTCCAGTCGACCCAGGTGGAGATCAGGTCGGGGGTGAAGACGCCACCGTCGAGCAGGTAGTCGTGGTCGGCCTCCAGCGAGTCGAGCACGGCCGGCAGCGAGCCCGGCACCTGCTTGACGTCGCCCCACTCCTCCGGCGGGAGGTCGTAGAGGTCCTTGTCGATCGGCGTCGGCGGCTCGATCTTGCTCTTGATGCCGTCCAGGCCGGCCATCATCATCGCCGAGAAGGCGAGGTAGACGTTGGCCGACGGGTCCGGCACGCGGAACTCGACGCGCTTGGCCTTCGGGTTGCTGCCGGTCACCGGGATGCGGGTGCAGGCGGAGCGGTTGCGCTGCGAGTAGACCAGGTTGACCGGCGCCTCGAAGCCCGGCACCAGGCGACGGTACGAGTTGACCGTCGGGTTGGTGAAGGCCAGCAGCGACGGCGCGTGGTGCAGCAGACCGCCGATGTACCAGCGGGCGGTGTCGGACAGGCCCGCGTAGCCGGTCTCGTCGTAGAAGAGCGGCTCACCGTTGAGCCAGAGGCTCTGGTGGGTGTGCATGCCGGAGCCGTTGTCACCGAACAGCGGCTTGGGCATGAAGGTGGCGGTCTTGCCGTTGGCCCAGGCCTCGTTCTTCACGATGTACTTGAAGAGCTGGAGCTGGTCGGCGGCGTGCAGCAGCGTCGAGAACCGGTAGTTGATCTCGGACTGGCCGGCGGTGCCCACCTCGTGGTGCGAGCGCTCCACGGTGAAGCCGGTGTCGACGAGCCGGCGCACGATCGAGTCGCGCAGGTCGGCGTAGTGGTCGACCGGCGGCACCGGGAAGTAGCCGCCCTTGTACGCGGTCTTGTAGCCGCGGTTGCCGCCCGGCTCCTCGCGGCCGGTGTTCCACGCGCCCTCGACCGAGTCGATGTAGTAGAACGACTGGTGCGCCGAGGTCTCGTGGCGGATCGAGTCGAAGATGTAGAACTCCGCCTCGGCGCCGAAGTAGGCGGTGTCGGCGATGCCGCTCGCGGCCAGGTACGCCTCGGCCTTCTTCGCGACGTTGCGGGGGTCGCGGGTGTAGGCCTCACGGGTGAACGGGTCGTGGATGAAGAAGTTGAGCGCGAGGGTCTTCTGCGCACGGAAGGGGTCGATGAATGCGGATGCGACGTCCGGGAGCAGGAGCATGTCCGACTCGTGGATCGCCTGGAATCCGCGGATCGACGAACCGTCGAACGCAAGGCCATCGGTGAAGAGGTCGTCGTTGACAGACTCGACCGGCAGGTTGAAGTGCTGCATCACGCCGGGCAGGTCACAGAAACGAACGTCGACGAACTTCACGTCCTCGTTCTTGAGGTATCGCAGCAGTTCCTCGGGGTTGGCGAACACACATCCTCCTGGCACGTCCAACGGGGTGGCTAGGCTTTCGGCGACGCTATGGCCGGGGGGTTGCCCGGCCATGTCTCCTGTGTTTCTGCCGTGTTACGTCACTCCCGGAGCGTCAGCAACGCTCCTGTTCACGTACTCAGACCGCGTGATCCACGATACCGGCTGGGGCAGTGTAATGACATCTGATGCCAATAGCCCGATTCGGCACGCGGTGCTGGCGGTACTCGTGGCCCTGATTTCTGACACGGATACCCTTGATCACTGTGACCAATCCGCACGCCCCGGCAGCGCCGGCCACCGACCCCACCTTCACCCCGCCGACCCTGGGACGGCGGTTCGGAGCGCTGATCATCGACTGGGTGCTCTGCCTGCTGGTGGCAAACATCTTCGCCGACCCGGTGCGCGACGGCTGGGCGCCGGTGCTGGTGCTGATCCTGGAGTACGGCATCTTCCTCGGCCTGTTCGCCCAGACACCAGGCATGTACATCACGAAGATCCGCTGCGTGAACTGGCTCGACGGCGGTCGGATCGGCCTGCTCCGGGCGTTGGGCCGCGGAGTGCTGCTGGCCCTGGTCGTACCCGCACTGATCATGGACGAGCACCGTCGCGGCCTGCACGACCGGCTCACCGGCTCGGTCATCGTCGACGCGCCCCGGTCCTGACCTCACAGGGCGGGTCCGGCGCAGACTGACCACCGCCGCGGCGCCCGGACAGCGCCGGCACAACGCGCGGGAGCCGGGCCCGTGGTGGGCCCGGCTCCTCACACGGTGTACGTCGGAGGTGTCAGCGCCCCCGCGACTGGCGGAACGCGCCGCCCTGCGGCCGCATGTTCTTCGGGATCGCGCCCTTGGGCATCTGCGGCCGGGCGGTGAGTGCCTTGAGCCGCTTGTCCAGCGCGTTGACGTCCTTGCCGCTGAGCGCGCGGGGCAGCCGCAGCAGGGTCGTGCGCAGCTTGCGGACCGGCAGCTCGCCCTCCTCCTGCCCGATCACGTAGTCGTGCAGGGGAGCGGAGCCGATCACCTTGGCCAGCCGCCGCTTCTCCTGCCCGAGCAGGCCGCGTACCCGCTGCGGGTTGCCCTCGGCCAGCAGGATCACGCCGGGTCGGCCGATCACCAGGTGCACCATGTCCATCTGGGTCGTGGAGCTGACGGCCGGGGTCACCCGCCAGTCGCCGCGCATGTTCTCCATGATCTGCGCCGCCGCGCCGGGCTGCCCCTCGGCGGCGTTCATCATCGCCTTGTTGGACCGCAGGTTCAGCACGATCAGCACCGCGAGCAGGGTGAACAGGATGCCCACCGGCAGCCAGATCCAGCTCCAGAGGATGACCGCGGCCACGGTGAGGGCGAGGGGGATGAGCACCGCGGCGGCGACCAGAGGCGTGAACCACCGGTCCTGCTTGGCGGTGAACTTGAACACCATCCCGATCTGCTTCAGCCGCTGGCCGAACGAGACCTTCTCCTGGGGCTTTGCCATGCCGCAGAGTCTAGTGGGCGCCGCCGACCCTGTTGATCCGCGTCCGGGTGCTCGTCGGCTGAGCACCCGGACGTCCCCTCGGACGCCGGGGCTGCCCGCGTGCGTGGCCGGGCTAGGGGAGGGTGCGGTCCCGGTGCGCCGGGATGTCAGGTGTCCCCGGAAAGGGGTACACCGGGCCGGCCGGGTTGCCGGGTGTGATGCCTCGCGGGTCCGAGATCACTTGCCGTCAAGCCGGGCCAGCCGGCTCCGGGTGTCGTCGGCGGCGGGGTCGCCGAGGCTGTCGTAGATCTCGGTGGCCCGGCGCCACGCCTTCCCTGCCGCGGCCAGGTCGCCCATCGTCGCCCGGACGTCGCCGAGCCGGACCAGCGTCTCCGCCTCGTGGTACCGGTCGGCGGAGTCCCGGAACAGCCGGATCGACCGTTCGTAGAGGTCCACGGCGTGCTCGTGCGCGCCGAGCCGCTCGTGGGCGAAGCCGAGGCTGTCCAGGGTGGCTGCCTGACCGTTGCGGTCGTCGATCTTCTCCTGGAGGGCCAGCGCCTCGGTGCAACTGGCGATGGCGAGTTCGTATTCGCCCGTCGTGGCGTAGATGTACCCGATCGCGTTCAAGGTGCGCCCCTCACCGGCGGCGCTGTTGGCCAGGCGGTGCAGCCGCAACGCCTGGCGGCCGTAGACGAGCGCGTCCTGCGGCTTGCCGACCTCGTACGCCAGTTCCGTGCGACTGTGCAGCGTCTGCGCCTGGCCGGTCAGGTCGCCGATCCGCTCGTACAACTTCAGCGCGCACTCCAGTCGACGCTCGGCCACGTCGTGCTGGTTGAGCCGCAGTGCGGCGCGTGCCAGCATCCGGTTGGCCATTGCCTGTCCGCCCAGGTCGCCGGCCGTCTCCGCCGAGGCCACCGCGATCTGCTGCACCGTGAGCTGGTCCTGCCACAGACCATGCGGTGCCAGGAACGCGGTCAGCGCCCAGGCGAGCTGCCAGGCGTAGGTGCCGAAACCGGTGTCGGCGGCCTGCCGGACGATGCGCACCAGCACCCGGCGTTCGGCCGCGAACCAGTCCAGCGCGGCCTGCCGGCCGGCGAGCGGGGTGGCGAGGCTGTCCGGCAGCTGGGGCATCGGCGGGATCGGCGCCCACTGCGGCTGCAGCAGTCGCGCCGCCGGATAGGCCTGGTGCAGGTAGTGGTCGTAGAGGCGCTGGTAGGCGGCGCGGCGATGGTCGTCGCGCGTACCGGACGCGGCCAGTTCCGCGGCGTAGGTGCGGAGCAGGTCATGCAGGACGTACCGGCCTGGCTGGTGCTCGGTCAACAGGTGCAGCCGGGTCAGCTCCCGCAGTGGCGCTATGACGGCGGCCGGCGTCTGCCCGCTCAGGGCGGCCGCGACTCCAGCTGTGAGATCCGGCCCGGGATGCAGGCCGAGCAGGCGGAACAGCTCCGCCGCCGGCTCGCTGAGCGCCCGGTACGACCAGGAGAAGACGCGCCGGACGTCACCGTCGTCGAGTGCGTCCAGTAGCGCCTCGTGTCGGCGCAGCTCGGTGGCGAAGGCGGTCAGCGGAAGTGTGGGTTTCGCCGCCATTCGAGCCGCCACGATCGACAGGGCGAGGGGCAGGCGTCCGGCGGCGTCGATGATGCCGGTCACGGCGTCCGGCTCTCCGTCGATCCGTTCGGCCCCCAGCCAGTTGCCCAGGAGATTCCGCGACTCCTGCTCGGTCAGGACGTTCAGTGTCAGCGGCTTCGCCCCTTCCACCCTGATCAGGCCGTTGAGCTGGTCACGACTGGTGATCACGACCGCGCAGAAGCCGGTGCCCGGCAGCAGTGGGCGTACCTGGTCGGAGTCGCGGGCGTTGTCGAGCAGGATCAGCATCCGGCGGGTGGCCAGCAGGCTCCGGTACAGCCCGATGCGGGCGTCCGTGGTGGTCGGTATGCGGGCGTCCGACACGCCGAGGGTCTCCAGGAAACTGCGCAGCGCCTCCGCAGCGGACACGGCGTCGACGTCGTCGTAGCCGCGCAGGTTCAGGTACAGCTGGCCGTCGGGGAAGCGATCGGCCACCCGGTGTGCCCAGCGCAGCGCCAGTGCCGTCTTGCCGACGCCGGCCATGCCGCTCACCGCGGAGATGACCACGGTGGTCGGCCCGGCCGTACCGTCGTCCAGCCAGTGATCGAGTCGGGACAGTTCCGGCTCGCGCCCGATGAAACGGGGCAGGGCCAGTGGCAGCTGGGCGGGCCTGCGGTCGTCCCGTTGCCGGGCCGCCGGATTGCCGGTGACCGGACCTCCGGTCGCCGGGCCTCCAGCGGCCGGACCTCCGATCGCAGGACCGGGGGCGCCGGGGGCGAGCCGGTGGTGCAGGATGCCGTCGCGCAGCCGGACCAGTTCCGGTCCCGGATCCAGCCCGGTCTGCTCGGCCAGCGCGCCCCGGGCCTGCTGGAAGGCGTCCAGCGCGCCGGACACGTCGCCCGTGTGGTAGAGCGCGGTCATCAGGTGCGCCCACGCCCGCTGCCGCAGCGGATGCTGTTCGACGAGCGCGCGGAGCCGCTCGATGACCCCCGCCGCCGCGCCCGCGGCCAGCCGTGCCGCGGCGTGGTCCTCCTCGGCGAGCAGTCGCCGCTCCACCAGCCGCCGGATCCTGCGCGCCAGCAGCGGGCTGTGCGGCAGGTCCGACAGCGGCGCGCCGCGCCACATGTCCAGCGCGTCGGCGAGGTGCATGGCTGCCTGTTCCGGTTCGCCGGCGGCCAGCGACGCCCGGCCGCGCGCCACCGCCGCGTCGAACCGGTCGAGGTCGCGCTCACCCGGCGACAGCCGGATCAGGTAGCCGCCGGCGGTCGCGGTGATCCGTTCCCGTCCGCTGGGGCCCAGCGCCCGCCGCAACCCGTGTACGTACGTCCGAAGGTTCGCCGTGGCCGACGCGGGCGGCTCGTCCGACCACAGGACGGCGAGCAGTTCGTCGGTGCCGACCACCTCGTTCGGCCGCAGCAGCAGCCCGGCCAGCAACAGCCGCTGCTTGACCGACGGGAGTGGCACCTCGACGCCGTCACGCGACACCCGCAGGGGGCCGAGGAGATCCAAATTGACGATGATCGAGGAGCATAGCCCGTCCCGGAAACCGGGGAAAGTCGAGCGATGTGCGTCCGATGTATCCAGCATGTGCGCGCGCCGTTGTAGCGTCTGCCGGCCGGCGCTCAAGGATCGCACACAGCGCCGAAATACGACACATCCTATTCGAACGGTCCCAGGGGGGTCGTCCGTCATGGGGATATCCAAATAGGACAAATCAGTGCCGGGCGGTGAAGGGAGGGGCCGGTCAGGCGGCGTACGGCAGGACGCGTCCCCCAAAGCAGGGACCTGTGCCGGACACGCCCATTGCTAGCGTCGATAGGGCCTCATAGATCACTTGTTGCAGGCCGACGATGCCGTTTCCGGCGGCAGTCGCTCGACCGAATACGCGATTCTGCCCTATGGCGATAAATGAGGAGACCGAACCCAACCCGGATGGCAAAACCGTATAAACGGTAACCATGTGATTGCGGGGACATGCGTGATTCGCACCGATCTAGTGGTCAGCTCACCCATTTTCCTTGTTGGCCTCGTACAGACCCTGACAAACGCCGGAATCAAGATCGTCGCAGTTCGCACGTCGCCGGACGAGGATCCGAACTGGCTTGCCGACGCCGTACTCATCGACGTCGACGCATTGTCGCCGCCGAACGAATTGGATCAGATCGCCGTCGCCGCGAAGAGTACGGCTGTCCTGGTCCTGGCCAATTACGAGGACGACGGCGCGAGCTACCTCGAGGCGGGCGCATCCGGAGTGATCTGCAAGCGCGAGTCGATCGAACGACTCGTCGAGGCCATCCGGGCCGTCACATCGGGGTACTGCGTGTCGTCCGGCGCGACCGACGCGCCGTCGGCCGCGCGGCGGGCCGATCCGCCCGCCCACCACCTGTCGGAGCGAGAGGAGCAGGTCCTCCGGCAGATTTCCTGCGGACTGACCCACAGCCAGATCGCCACCCGGCTCGGAATCAGTCCGCACACCGTGGATACCTACGTCAAACGAATCCGCGCAAAGATCGGCGCCGGCAACAAGGCCGAACTCACGCGGGCCGCCCTGCTCGGCGGCATGATTCGCGACGCGCCCCCGCCTCCCGAAGGGCGTCCGCCCAGGCCCGTGGAGCCCGCCGCCTGAACCCTGTCCCGCCTTCACGGGACAGGGCACGCGGATAGCGCGGTCCGTACGTTCCGGGCGACCTGAGGAGACGCCGTGGTCCAGTTCGAGATCTGCCCGAACGGCGAGTGCCTGTCCGACGATCAACGCGCCGCCGCCCTGGCCCAGCCCAGCTTCGGCCGGCAGTTCACCGACCACATGGTAACGGTGCGCTGGACCGAGGAACGCGGCTGGCACGACGGGCGGCTGGAGCCGTACGGCCCGTTCACGCTCCCGCCGGCCACCTCGGTGTTCCACTACGGGCAGGCGGTCTTCGAGGGCATGAAGGCGTACCGGCACGACAGCGGCTCGATCGCCCTGTTCCGGCCGATGGCGAACGCGGAGCGGTTCAACCGCTCCGCGCGTCGGCTGGCGATGCCCGAACTGCCGGTGGACACCTTCGTGCGGGCCGTCGAGCTGCTCGTCACGCAGGACCGCGACTGGGTGCCGCCGGGCGACGGCAACAGCCTCTACCTGCGGCCCTTCATGATCGCGACGCAGCCCGGACTGGGCTTCACCCATCCGTCGAGCAGCTACCTCTTCTGCGTTATCGCGTCCCCGGCGGCGCCGTACTTCGGCCCGTCCGGTCCCCGGGCGCTCACCGTGTGGCTGTGCGACGACTACGTACGCGCCGCGCCGGGCGGCACCGGCGACGCCAAGGCGGCGGGCAACTACGCCGGCGCGTTCCTCGCCACCCGGCAGGCCACCGCACAGGGATGCGACCAGGTGGTGTGGCTCGACGCCGCCGAGCACAGGTGGGTCGAGGAGATGGGCGGGATGAACCTGTTCTTCGTGTACGGGGGGTCCCGCCCGCGGATCGTGACACCGAAGCTGACCGGCGCCCTGCTGCCCGGCATCACCCGCGACTCGCTGCTGACCCTGGCCGGAGAGCTGGGCATGGCCGCCGAGGAGGACCGGATGAGCACGTCGCGGTGGCAGTCCGACTGCGCGTCCGGCGCGCTCACCGAAACCTTCGCCTGCGGCACCGCGGCAGTGATCTCGCCGGTGGGTACGGTGCGGTCCACCACCGGCGACTGGCAGATCGGCGACGGCCAGCCCGGTCCGGTGACGCACCGGCTCCGGACCGCGTTGCTGGACATCCAGTACGGCCGAGGGCCCGATCCGCACCACTGGGTGCACAAGGTCTGCTGACACCGACGTCGCGAACAGGAGCGCCGGTCGTGCGATTCAACAGCCGGACACGGAACACGATCGACTCGCCGATCAGCGCGGCCTACGACCTTGTGGACCTGCGGGAGAACGACGGGGCACTGCTCGACGTCGCGCAGGCGGCGCCGCAGTACCCGCCGGCGCGGGTCGTCGTCGAGCACATCGTGCGGACGGCACGTGCCACGGACGGCGGCGCGTACACCGAGGTGCCCGGCCTGCCCCGGCTGCGTCGTGCGTTCGCGGCCGAGCTGAGCCGCGACTACGGAGGGACCGTAGGGGCCGACAACGTGGTCGTCACGGCCGGCTGCAACCAGGCGTTCAGCCTGGTCGCCGCCGCCCTGGCCGGGCCCGGTCACGAGATCGTGCTGCCGCTGCCGTACTACTTCAACCACGACATGTGGCTGCGGCTGAACGGCATCAGGCCTGTCTACCTGGAGCCCGGGCCGGACCTCGTGCCACGCGCCGCCGACGCCGAACGGCTCGTCACGCCCCGTACCCGCGCGATCGTGCTGGTGACGCCGGGCAACCCGAGCGGGGTCACTGTCGACCCGGACGGCATCGCGGCGTTCGCCGCGGTGGCCGAGCGGCACGGCATCGCGCTGATCCTCGACGAGACGTACCGGTCGTTCCGCGACACCGACGCGCCGGCGCACCGGTTGTTCGCCGGCCCGCACTGGGAACGCACAGTCGTCAGCCTGCACTCGTTCTCCAAGGACCTGGCCATTCCCGGCTACCGCGTCGGCGCCGTGGTCGCCTCCCCGGAACTCAACCGCGAGGTGTGCAAGCTGCTGGACTGCGTCGCGGTCTGCGCGCCGCGCATCGGGCAGGAGGCCGCCTGGGCGGGCCTGACGTATGCCCGAGGGTGGCGTTCCGTCCGGGCCCGGGAACTCGCCGATCGGCGGGCCTGGTTCACCGACACGATGGCCGCCCGGCCCGGCGGCTTCGAGCTGCTCTCCTGCGGTGGCTTCTTCGCCTGGCTGCGGCATCCGTTCCCGGGCCGCTCCACCGACGACGTGGTGCGCGAGCTGGTGGTCAAGCACGACACGCTCGTCATGCCGGGCACTGCCTTCCTTCCGGACGACCGCCGCACCGTCCGGGTGAGCGTGGGCAACCTCGACCGGGACGCGATAGCGGCCCTCGCCCGCCGGTTCGCCGACGCGGGCCGCTGAACCGTCGGGTCAGTAGATGATCCGGTCGTCCGCCGCAGGCCGCCACGCCCGGGAACCGCGCAGGTTACGGGTGATGTTGAGGCGCTTCAGCCAGCGGTCGGAGCCGTCGTAGCGCGCCCGGAACGACTTGCGCCCGTGCACCGCCCGGAAGTTGTCGACGAACAGGCAGTCGCCGGGGCGCAGGCGGACGTCCTGCATGTGCGCCTCGATCTGGTCGCACAACGCCTGGAACGCGCCGAGCGACCGCTCGGACCAGCCGTCGGTCTTCATGTGGTACGGATCGAGCGCCATGTACGGATCGGTGCGGTCGCCGAAGAGCACCGGCCGCTTGACCGGGTCGTCGTTCCACGACTGGATGAGCGCGAAACTGCGCCGACGCAGCCGGTCGACGACCGGGTCGCCGGTGGACTCGGAAGCGTTCTCCGGACGGTGCGAGTTGTCCGGCATCTGGGTGAACTCCGACTCGAACAGGGCCTCCACGTCCAGCGCGGACCAGTCGAGGTCACCGGCGTCGCACGCGACGGTCTCCACCAGGTCCGGGTTCTTGAGGCACATCAGCGCCACGTAGTCGCCCCGGCAGGGATGGAACGCGTCCTCGGTGTGCCAGGACAGGTGCTGGAGACTGTTGGAGCCGATCTCGTAGTGCTCGTGCCCCTCGATCGGGAGCACGTCGTGCATGATGCGGCCGTCCTGCTGGGTCGCCCAGCCGAACACGTCGCCCAGCACGGAGCCGCACAGCAGGAAGAAGATCTCCTGCGGCAGGGCGGGGGAGTCGTACTGGCTGTTGCGCCAGTGCGGCGGCGTCGGGCCGAGCTGCTCCAGCTCGATCTCGAGGCCCGAGATCAGGCAGAGGGCGGACGGCTCGCCGAGGCGGTACTCCTCAAGGAACTCCAGCACATGCGTCGGCAGAAGCCGCGCGAGAACCGGTGCCCGCCGGATCAACCCCGGCTCCTCGATGGTCTTGTACGCCCTCGCGAGCTCGCTGAGCATCGGTGTCAATGCCGCGTTGTCCGCCGGAGTGAGCGTCAGGTGATGCACGCGTGGCCTCCCGCTGGCCGAGGTGGTCCGCCGACGGCGACCTGCCGTTGCAGCCTATGGTCGCGGGCTGCGGCCCTGCGGTCCCCGGTAGAGGGGACAGGTGCACCGACCCCGGCGACCCTAGGTTCGTCCTAGAAATCATCTGCTGGGTCCACGCCGTAGCCCGTCAGCCGGCGTGCCGACACCCTCGGGACTGACATATGACCGAGCTTGCCAATCTGACCACGATGGAAGTCGACGCACTGTCCGACGTCGACGGTGGCCTCAACCTGACCGACGGGCACGCCCGGCTGGATCTCTCCACCGAGCAGGCCGCGATCGTGGCTCGGCTCCCCGAGATGTTCACGACGGCGACCCGTCGGTCCTTCCCGTCGATCGAGACGGCGGCCCACCGCGCGTTCCTGGACGCGATCGGGCAGCACACCGCACCGGTGGGTACCGGCCGGATCCTGAGCTGCTACTCCTCCACGCTTGCCACCGATATCGTGGCCCGCGCGCTGCCGGCCGGCGCCACGATCGCCGTGTTGCACCCGACGTTCGACAACATCGCCGACCTGTTCACCACGCGCGGCCTCAAGCTGGTGCCGCTGAGCGAGGAGGCGATGCTGGACCAGTCCTGGCCCGGCGCCCCGGTGCAGGCGATCGTCCTCACCCATCCCAACAACCCCACCGGTCTGGTCACGCCGGAAGGTCACCTGCGCTCGCTCGCCGAGCATGCCGTCGAGCACGGGCAGACCGTCATCATCGACGCCAGCTTCCGGGGCCAGGTCCGCGACGCGCAGTACGACACGTACGCGGTCCTCGACGCGGCCGGCGCGGACTGGATCACGATCGAGGACACCGGCAAACTGTGGCCGATGCACGAGCTGAAGATCGGGCTGCTGGCCTACAGCGAGCGGACCGATCTGCCCCTGGAGCGGGCCTTCTCCGAGTCGCTGCTCGCCGCTTCGCCTGTCGTGTTGCAGCTGGTCGAGGCGCTCGCCTCCGACTGGGTGAACGGTGGCTACGAGCGTGCGCGCGATCTCGTGGAGCGCAACCGGGCGGCGGTACGGGAGGCGATCGAGCCGGCCGGCCTGCGACTGGCCGACCCGACCTCACAGATCAGCGTGGCCCGCATCGGCCTGCCGCAGAACGGGCCTGACTCGTCGCTGCTGTACAAGGACATGCGCGAGCGGGGCGTGCACGTGCTCCCGTGCGCGCCGTTCCACTGGGCCGACCCGGATGGCGGCCTGCGCCTGATCCGGCTGTCCCTGGCCCGGCCGTTCGAGACCGTCCAGACGGCCGCCCAGACGCTCGTCCGCGCCTACCGCGAACTGGCCGCCGCCAACTGAGGAGCCGCCGCGCGCCCGGGGACGGGAAACCGCCTCAGGCGCGCGGCGGCCGAACGTCTTCCCGCAGCACCCGGTCGAGCAGCGCGAGACCCGCGGTGAGCTCGGCGGTGCTACCGCCGAATCCGAGCCGGACGTGGTTGCGGTAGGCCTCGCCGAAGCACACGCCTGGTACGAGCAGCACCCGGTGCTGCTCGGCCAGCCGGCGGCAGGAGGCGACGACATCCGGTTGGCCGAGCAACTCGACGAACGCGGCCACCCCGCCGGCGGGCGGGCTGAGCCGCACCAGTTCCGGCCGGTCCGCCGCCCAGTCGATGAGCAACTGCCGGTTGGCGCGGGCGTGCTCCCGCTGCATGGCCACGATCCGGTCCGCGTGCCGGACCGCCTGCTCGGCGAAGAACTCCAGGACCGGCGAGACGTACAACGCGATGTAGTCGCGCAGCACCGCCATCCGGGCCAGCAGCTCCGGGGGCGCGACACACCAGCCGACTCGCAGCCCGGCCAGGCCGTAGCTCTTGGAGAACGTGCCCCACACGATCGACCGCTCGTACTCGACAGGGATCGGCAGCGGGTCGGCAGTGTAGGTGAGTTCGCCGAACGCGTGGTCCCACACCAGCCAGGCACCCGCATCGGCGGCGATCGCTACCAGTTCCTTCTGCTGCTCGGCAGTGATGGACACACCTGTCGGGTTGTGCGGGAAGTTCACGACGATCATCCGCGGCCCGTGCGCCGCCAGCTCGCGCAGCACGGACAGGTCGGCGGCGAACCCGGCGTCCGGGTCCAGCTGCCACCGGGTCACCCGGCAACCCCGGGACGCCGCGATGTCGTACAGCTGCTGGTAGGCGGGGTCGAGCACGATGATCTCGTCATCCGGATCCAGAGCCAGGTGCATGACCAGGTAGATCGCCTCGCTGGAGCCGTGGGTGACCATCATCCGGTCGACGTCGCCGCCGGTCCACCGGTCGGCCAGCGCGGCACGCAGCCGGTTGCCGCCGTAGCTCTCGCTGTCGTGGAACACCATCTCGTCGAGCTCTGACAGCTCGAACCCGCACAGGGCGCGGAACTCGTGCATGGACAGGTCGCGTACCCCGCTGCTGCCGATGTCGTGGTCAACCTTGTGGTAGTAGTCGCGCATCCAGGCTTCGAGGTGGGCAACGGCGATTTCCATGTCGAAGTCCGTCCCAATCGGTGACGCTGGCGCGGTGCGACCAGGCGACCGGATCCGTCGCCCGCCCACGGTATGCAGGCGGACACCGCAGCGCATGTCGCGGGAAGCCGGGACGACGGTCCCGGCTTCCCGCCTGCGGTGTCAGGGTTGCGGTGTCGCCCGTGATGCGCGCCCGTCAGCCGCCCGGCGGCCGGGCTAGTCGGATGCAGCAACCGGCGCAGATCTTCGCCTCCGGCAGAGTGAAGGCCAGGCAGCAGGTGTGGCGCTGGACCGTCGCGCCGCCGTCCGGCCCGGGAAGCAGGTCCACGAGATCCCGCACGCGGAGCGCGGTGAGCAGTGTGTCGACGTGGTCGACGGCATTGCCGGGCAGCGTGTGGGCGGCCCTCAGCACGGCGTGCGCCACGCCCGAGGCGAGCGACCCGCGCAACGAACGGGAGCTGACGCGGGCCACCGTCCGGATGTGCGTCAGCATCGGGCCGAGGTGCGCGTCCACAAGGGCTCCGCGTAGCGCGGCGAGCAGACCTGCCTCGTCAGTGGCCACCTCGACTCCGCCCCCGCGCGCCGTCGGATCCCACGGCAGCACCGCCACGCGTACCGACGGGCGGAGGGCGACGGTGAGCACCGAGTCGGGCGAGTCCAGGCGTACCACCACATCGGTCGCACGGACCAGCGGAACCCGCCGGGCCGACGCCCAGCCGAGCACTGCGGGCAACGCCACCGCGTAGGTGTACGCCTTCCACGCCAGTGTCGCGGCGGCGTGCGGTGTGGCCTGGCGGCGACGCGCCACGACGTCGAGCAGTTCCGGCAGCCGGGTGCCGTCGGCGATGCTGCCGGCGCAGATCCAGTCCGGCCCGTCGCCGACCACCAGCTCAGGCGCCAGGCCTCCGGGCGGCTTGTCGCGGAAAGCCGCGGCCAGCGTCGCGCGTAACGGCCCCAGCGGATCGGCGCCGGGGAGCCGAACCGGCGACTCCACCCCGTCGATGCGGTGCACGTCGCATCCCGCCCTCCGGTCGTCGCGGTAGCAGCCGTTCGCAGCACGACGCTAGGACCGGGGCCGGCGGCCGGGGCAGTCACGGAAAGCGGCGACGGGCTCTCACAGCGCCAGCCACAGGCACCCGTCGACCTCCCGTACACCGATGATCTGCGCGTCCGGCGAGCGCCGGAAGTTGACACAGCGGCCGTCGGCGCCGAAGCGGTAACCGTGCAGCGGGCACTCGACGGCGTCGCGCACGAGTCGCGCGTCCACCATCAGGTACGCGCGGTGCGGGCAGTGGGCGTCGGTCGCGACCGGCGTGCCGCTCCGGGTGCGCCAGAGCAGGACGGTCCGCGCCGGGGCCGTGGACCGCCACACCAGCACGGTGCGGCCGACGTCGGCGCTGCGAGGGCCGCGTACCCACACCTGGGCGCCGCCGGAGTTCGCCTCGCCGGCAGGGAACATGGCCGACATTCCCCCCCTCGTGCGACGTCGGCCGCCGGGTGCCCGGCGGCGGATTGTCGCCGAGGCTACCGGCGCGGGCCGCCGGCGGGCCGTCGCCCGAAGCGGGGACCGACACCGCGCACCGGTGACCCGACCGGAGCGCGATGTCCGGTGAACGCGGGACAGCAGACCATGTTGACCGCCGTGGCCCGGCTCCGTTGACTTGGGATCCGACCGCCCCGCATCGGAGGAGCGTCCGTGATCGGCATCCACGATTCCGCTAAAAGCCTCGTCGCCGTACCGGATTCCGCTCGTCCCGGCCCCGGCGCCGGGACCACCGTGCCGGACCTGATCCGGGCCGTAGCGCACAGGCTGCCGGACGCGGTGGCTGTGGAGTCGGCAGGCAACCGTCTCACGTACGGTCAGCTGCTAGCGGAAGCCTCCGGGGTGGCCGAGGCGCTGCGCCACGCGGGCGTCGGGCCAGGCGAGCCCGTCGCGGTGGCGATACCCCGCGGAGTCGACCTGGTGCCGGCGCTGCTCGGTGTCCAGCTCGCCGGCGCGGCGTACGTGCCGCTCGATCCCGAGCACCCGGCCGACCGGCTGAACCACGTCATCGCGGACTCCGGGGCGCGGATCCTGTTGACGGCCGACGCGGCCGGCGCCCCCGGCCTGCGCGTACCGACCCGCATCCAGCTGACCGACGTCGCGGTGTGCCGCAGCCCGGTGCACCCCGCGCCGCTGCACCCGGACGCCACCGCGTACGTCATCTACACCTCCGGCTCGACCGGCCGGCCCAAGGGCGTCGTGGTGACACACGGCGCCTTCGCCAACTTCATCGAGTCGATGCGCGAGCGCCCCGGTCTGCCCGACGCGGTGGTGCTTCCCGCCGTGAGCACCGTCTCCTTCGACATCGCCGGCCTGGAGCTGTTCCTGCCGTTGACCACCGGCGGCCGGGTGGTCGTCGCCCGGCACGGCGAGACGAGCGACCCGCGCCGGCTGGCGGCGTTGCTCGCCGACACGGGCGCACGGGTCATGCAGGCGACACCGATCACCTGGCGGCTCCTGCTGGAGGCCGGCTGGTCGCCGCCGCCAGGCTTCACAGTGCTGTGTGGCGGGGAGCGGCTGCCGGCCGAGCTCGCCGAGCGGTTGCTCGGCGAGGGGGTCGTGCTCTGGGACCTGTACGGGCCGACGGAGACGACAGTGTGGTCGGCCGTCACCCGCCACGAGCGGGGCACTCCGGCCCGGTTCCACCCGGTCCGGGGGACCTCGCTCCGGGTGCTCGACGCGGGGCTGCGGCCGGTCCCGCTGGCCGAGGAGGGCGAGCTCTACATCGGTGGCGCCGGCGTCGCCACCGGCTACCTGGGCCGCCCGGCCCTGACCGCCACGCGGTTCGTCGCCGACCCGGACGACGCCGGAGCCCGGCTCTACCGCACCGGTGACATCGCCCGACGACACCCGGACGGGCGGATCGAGATCCTCGGCCGCAGCGACGACCAGATCAAGATCCGTGGGTTCCGGATCGAGCCCGGCGAGGTAGAGCACCTGCTGGCTGGCCATCCCGGTGTGGCCGAGGCCGCGGTACGGGCGTTCGGCGGGAACGACGAGAACGCCCGGCTGGTGGCCTACGTCCGGCCTGTCGATCCGGCCGACCCGCCCGACGCCCGGCACCTGCGGCAGCACCTCGCCCGCTGCGCGCCGGCCTACCTGGTACCGGCCCAGTTCGTCGTCCTGGACGAGCTGCCCCGTACGCCGAACGGCAAGCTGAACCGCTCCGCCCTGCCCCGGCCCGCCGAGCCGACCGGACCGGCCGCGACCACCGGCCGTACGTCCCCGGACGAGCCGGCCCGCGGCACCACCGAGCAGCGGATCGCGGCGATCGTGGCCGAGGTGCTCCAACGACCCGAGGTCGACCCGCACGAGGACTTCTTCGCCCTCGGCGGTGACTCGCTGCGCGCCGTCCAGATCGTGCTCCGGCTCAACGAGGAACTGCAGACCGAGGTGCCGATCAACGCGCTGTTCGAGGCCCGCACCGTCTACGGAATCGCGGCGCTGCTGGACGGCGACCGCACGGCCGGGACGCCGGCCGGAGCGCCGCGCGACGCGGGCGACGCCCGGCTCTCCGCAGCGCAGTGGCGGCTCTGGCTGCATCAGCTGGCGGCACCGGACAGCACCGTCGACAACACACCGGTGGTCGTCCGGCTGCCCGGCCCGGTCGACAGCACAGCCCTGGAGCGGGCAGTGACCGGCCTGCTGGAACGCCACGCGATCCTGCGTACCCGCTACGAACCGGACCCGTCCGGCCTGCCGGTCCCGGTCGTTCAGCCGGCGTCGCCGCAGCGCCTCGCCGTCGAGGACGGCGACCCCGCGGCGATCCTGGCCGAGGAACTGGACCGCCCCTTCGACCTCGCGGCCGCACCCCCGGTCCGGGTCCGCCTGGTGAGCCGGCCGGCCGACGAGTACGCGTACCTGCTGATGGTGGTCCACCGCATCGCCGCCGACGACCGGTCCCGGGAACTGATCGCCGATCAGGTACGGGCCGCGTACCGGGGTCGCACGGTGCCGGCCCCGCTGCTCGGCTACGCCGACGTCGCGCGGTCGCAGCGCGAGCATTCGGCGGGCCCGGCCGCGCGACGGCACCTCGACTTCTGGCGGGCCACGCTGTCCGGGGCCGCCGCGGTCGAACTGCCAGCCGACCGGCCACGGCCGGAGGTGCGGGACTGGCGCGGCGGCCGGGTGCGCTTCGACGTGCCTGCGGCCGTCGTGCGGGCACTCGACGACGTCGCGGCGGACCGGGAAGCGACACGGAGCACGGCCCTGCTGGCAGGGCTGTCCGCCCTCCTGGCCCGTCGCACCGGCGGGACGGACGTGACCGTGGGCGTGCCCGTGGCCGGCCGCGACCGCCCCGGACTGGAGCACGTCGTGGGCATGCTGGAGGAGACGGCCGTGATCCGCGTCGACATCGCCGGCGGCATCGGCTTCCGGGACCTGCTCGGCCGCGTGCGCGCGGCAACTGTCGCCGCCGCGGAGCACGCCGTACTGCCGTTCGAGGACATCGTCGGCGCGGTGCCCACGACGGCGCAGACCGAAGGCCGCAACCCCCTGTTCGACGTCTTCTTCGCCGCCCACGGCATCCCCGCCCACCCGGCGGGCTTTCCACTGCCACATCCGCCCGCATCCCGGTACGACCTGTCCTGCGACCTCACCGCACGTGCCGACGGCGGCGTCGACGGCGGCCTGGTGTACGCCACCCAGTTGTTCGACGAGGCAACTGTCGCCCGCCTCGCCGGGGACTACGTGGCCCTGCTGGCGGAGGTCGCCGCGAACCCCGACGCTCCGGTGGTGTCCTGATGAGCAGCACGTCGCCCGGCCCGGTCCTCGACCGCACGGACCCGATCCCGGACATCGACCTCGCCGACCCGGATCCGGCCCGTACGCCGGACCTGGAACGGATCCTCGCGACCCTGCGGCCCGTCCACCCGGTCTTCTGGCACGGCCCGAAGAGCCGACCGGGCTTCTGGGCGGTGATCCGCTACGCGGAGACGATGCGGGTCTACCGGGACCCGACCACATTCTCGGCCACGAACGGCATGACGCTCGACAGCCTACGGCCCGGCCCGGACCCGGCCAGCGGCATGATGGTCGAGGTCACCGACCCGCCGGAGCACCGCCGCCTGCGGCGCAGCATCGGCGCCCTGTTCGCCGACGGCGTGGTCACCGACCTGGAGCCGGAGATCGACAGGTACGTCCGGAGGCTGCTCGTCGCCGTACGCGACCGCGGCGGGACGGTCGACGTCGTCGAGGCCGTCGCCTCCCGCGTTCCGACCCACGCCGCGGGCCTGCTGCTGGGGCTGCCACCTGCCGACCTCGACTGGATCACCAGCCGGACGTCGCGGGTGTTCCTGTCCCGGGCGGCCGCGGATGACGGCGGGGACCTCCGCCAGGAAGCGGAACAGGCCAACGGCGAACTGCTCGGCTACTTCTCCCGGCTGCTGCGCACGAGCCGGCACCGGTCCGACGTCGACGGTCTCGTCCAGCGGCTCGCGGCGGGCACCGCCGACCGGGACGCCCTGACCACCGGCGAAGTGGTCCTCAACGCGCTCAACCTGGCGATCGGCGGCACCACGACGACCCGCGCGGCGCTTACCAACCTGCTGGACGCGCTGTCCCGGATGCCCGACGTGTTCGCGTCGCTGCGGGCCAACCCGTCCGCCGTACCGACGGCTGTCGAGGAGGCCGTGCGGTGGGGCAACCCGGTGCGGCACCTGGCCCGGGTCGCCACCTGCGACGTCGAGCTGGCGGGCCAGGCCATCAAGGAAGGCGACCCGGTCGTCGTGTGGCCCCGCTCCGCCAACCGCGACGAGGCAGTCTTCGCGCAGCCGGACACGTTCGACGCCGGCCGGCATCCGAACCCGCACATCGGCTTCGCGGCTGGCCCGCACAGTTGCCCCGGCACCGCACTGGGCCGAGCCCAGCTGCGCGCGGTGCTGCGGCACACAGTGGACCTGTTCACCGCCTGCGAACCTGCCGAGGGCGCCCGGCTGATGCAGTCGAACTTCCTGCACGGCTACGAACGGCTGCCGATGCGGTTCACCGCCGCCGGCGACCACCTGTTTACGTGACAACCGCCCCGGGCCGGGCGACCGTAGGTTTCCGGCATGGCGCGTCCCATTGCGGAGACATCCCCGGCTGAGCCCGTTCACTTCCAGGAGGAGCCGTTCGGCGTGGACGGCGAGCGGTCGTTGCCGCCCCGTACCCCGTACGAGGACGCGCTCGTCGGCATCCTGCACGAGGTCCTCGGTTGCACCGACGTCGACGTGCAGGACCCCCTGCTCACGCTGGGCAACGTGGCCCAGGTGCCCCGGGTGGTCGCGCAGATCCGGCGTACGTTCGGCGTGGACATCCCGGTGGCGGACTACATCGAGTCACGTACGGTCGCCGGCCTGGCGTCCGTCGTGGCCGCGAAGTCGTTCGCCGCCCGCGCGGCGACCCGGCCGCAGGCGCTGCTGCGCCGGCCCTCCGGTGCCCGGCCGGTGCTGTCCTTCGACCAGCAGCGGCTGTGGATGGAGAACCAGCTGCTGCCCGGCGTCATCTACAACGTGCACGGGCGGCGGCGCATTCTCGGGTCGCTGGACGTCGAGGTCCTCGAGCGCAGCATCAGCGCGATCATCGCCCGGCACGAGACGCTACGCACCCGGTTCCCGGCCACCGACGGTGAGCCGGTGCAGGTGGTGGACGACCCGGACGACGACTGGCACATCCGGATCAGCGACCTCACAGGCCTGCGCGAGCAGGGCGGTGACGCGTCCGTCGAGGCGGCGGCCTGGCGCCTGCTCGACGAGGAACTCACGACGCCGTTCGACCTGACCACCGGCCCACTGATCCGCTGCCTGCTCGTCAAGCTCGGGGAACGGGAGCACGCGCTCGGCGTCACGATGCACCACATCGTGTCCGATGCCTGGTCGATCGGCATGTTCATCCGCGAACTGACAACTCTGTACCGGGCCGGCGGCGACCCGCAGCGGGCCGGCCTGTCCGCGCTGCCCGTGCAGTACCGCGACTACGCGGTGTGGCAGCGCGGCTGGCTCTCCGGCGACGCCCTGGAGCACCAGGTCGGCCACTGGCGGCAGCACCTGCAGGGCGCACCACGGGTCCTCGCGCTGCCGACGGTGCAGCGGCGGACGAACGCGTTGCGGGCCGAGGCCGGCCAGGTCGTCGACGCGCTGTCGCCGGCGGAGACGGCGGCGCTGCACGAGCTGTGCCGTACCCACGGCGTCACCTCGTTCATGGTGCTCTACGCGATCCTGGCGACCATCTTCAGCCGGTGGGCCGGGCAGACCGACGTCGTCATCGGGGTCCCCGTCGCGGGCCGGACCAACAGCGTCACCGACCGGCTCATCGGGTTCTTCGTCAACATGCTGCCGCTGCGCGTCGACCTGTCCGGCGACCCGGACTTCGCCAACCTGCTCCAGCGCGTGCGGCGAGCAGCCCTGGACGGCTACGCCCACGCCGAGGCCCCCATGGACGAGTTGGTCCGCGACCTCGACATCGTCCGCGACCCGCGCCGTACACCGCTGTTCGAGGTTGTCCTCAACGTGGTGGCGAGCCCGGAGGCCGAGCAGGTCACCGATCTGGCCATCGAGCCGATGGACACGCCGTCGCTGTTCAGCCGCTACGACCTGACGTTCACCGCGCAGGAGTCCGGCGGGGTGCTGCGGTTCAAGCTCGACTTCCCGGCCGACCGCTGCGACCCGGAGACCGGCCGGGTGCTGCTCCGGCAGTTGCGCACGCTGCTGGGTCGGGCTGTCCAGGACCCCACCGTTCGGCTGCTCGACGAGCCCGCCGAGCCTCCGGTCGCCGCCGAACCGGCGTACACCCTGGCGCCCCTCGACCTCCGTCGGCCCGACGGCGCCGACCTGGTCGCCGTGGTGGACGGCGAAGGGGAGTGGAGCTACGCGTGGATGTCGGTGGCCGCGGAGCGGATCGCCGAGGTGCTGGCCGAGCGCGGAGTCCGGGCCGGCGACCGCGTCGGCGTGGTCCGGCGGCCGAGTGCCGCATTCGTCGCCAGCCTGCTCGGTGCGGCCGGGGCCGGGGCGGTGGGCATGGTTATCGAAACCGACGACCCGGCGCTGACCGGACCTCTCGAACTCACGACGGTGCTGGACGGCAACCCCGCAGGTGCGCCGGCCGCCGGCACTGTGGACCTGCGGACGGTCCTGCCGGCTGCCGCAGGCCCGCTCCCCGCGTCGAGCGGCGGTCCCGCCGCGACGGCGCCGGACGACTGGGCGGCCAAGCGCTTCGAGTTCGGTCCCGGCGACCGGTTCGTTGTGCTGTCCAGCCGGCCCGGTCACCTGATGTCGGCGATGCGCACCGCCTTCGCCGCAGGCGGCACCCTGTTGGTTCCGGACCGTGCGTTCGGCGCCGACGCCGGGGCGCTGACCACCTGGCTGCGCGAGAAGGCCGTCACTGTGGCGTACGTCGACGCGCCGATCCTGCGGGCGATGACGGCGCAGACGCCGGTGCCCGACCTGCCGGCGCTGCGCTACGTGCTTATGGACAACGCCGGTGACCTGCTGCCGCACGACGTCGAGGCGGTGCGGGAGATGGCACCGGGGTGCCGTTGCGTGGCGGTGTACCGGGTGACGGCGGACGGCCGCCCGCTCTGCTGCTACGAGGCGCCGCAGGACATGGAGGTGCGCAACGCGCCGCTGCGTGTCCCGCTCGGCACACCGCTGCCCGGCATGCCTGTCACGCTGCGGCGGGCCTCCGGACAGCCGGCCGCGACCGGGGAACTCGCCGAGATCTGGTTCGGCGACGAACGTACCGGTGACCACGGTCGCCGGCGTGCCGACGGGTCCGTGGAGTACGCCGTCGTGTCGTCCGGCGGCGAGTACGTCGACGCTGCCGAGACACTCTCCGGCCTGCGCGACGTCCCCGGGGTCCGGGATGCTGTCGTGCTGACGCAGACCGACGCCGACGGGGCGACCACGCTGTCGGGCTATGTGGCAGGGCCGGATCCGGAGCGGGGTGCCGCCGCGATCCAGAGCCATCTCAAGGCGCGCCTGCCCGACTACCTGGTGCCGCGGCACCTGCTCGTGCTTGACGCTCTTCCGCGCACCCCGTGGGGTGAGTACGACCTGCGCGCACTGCCCCGGCCCAGCGGCGACGCCGGGCTCGGCGACGACTACGCGGCGCCGCGTACGCCGATGGAGCGGCAGCTCGCCGAGTTGCTGGCGGAACTGCTCGGCATCGAACGGGTAGGCATCTACGACAGCTTCTTCGAGCTGGGCGGCTTCTCGATGCTCGCGACCCGGCTGATCACCCGGGTACGCGACGTCTTCGGGGTCCAGCTCGCGGTGCGTGACGTGTTCGAGTCGCCGACAGTCGACGAACTGGCGCGGCTCGTCGTCCGCGCGCAGGGGGAGCAGTCCGGCCTGGACGAGTTCGAGGCGCTGCTGGACGAGGTCGAGCGGGCCTGATCCGCTGTCCCGTCACGCCGTGAGAAACGCGCGGTCGCGCCGGGGTCGGCCCGGAAAGCCCTAGAGTGCCGGCTATGACAGGGGCCGGAGCGGACTGGCGGGTGGTCGACGGTGTCACGACGGCATGGTTCGACGCGCCGTCGCTCATCGAGGGGGCCGCGCTGGCCGGGCGCGTCGTGCAGCTGTCGGCGGAGATCCTGGTCGACCTTCGCGCGACGGGTACGCGGGTGCGCCTGGACGCGGACCGCCACGCCGAGGCGGTGTCGGCGGCCGCGCGAGACCTCGGGCTGACCGCGAACCCGGCGGTGTCGCAGCACCTGAGCGTCGTTGTCGAATCCGCGAACCCGTCAGCGGTGCGGCGGTTCTGGCAGCGCGCGTTGGACTACGCGCCCGCCCGCGACGGCGGATTGGCGGATCCGTTGCGGCGCGACCCCGCGATACGGATCCGGCAGTCGACCGAGCCGCGGCCGTGGCGCAACCGCATCCATCTCGACGTGGCGCGGCCGGCCGCGGCGGCCGAGCGGGCGGGCCTGGGTGAGGCGTCGGGACCGTTCGAGGCCTGCCACGCCGATCCCGACGGCAACGAGGTCGACCTGCTGCCGGGCGACGCCCTCGGCGACGGGCCCGGCACAGCCGACTGGCAGGAGGTGTTCAGCGCGATGGCGTGCTACCGCGTCACCTCGCCGGCGGCGCAGCGGGACCTGGCCGCCGCAGCGGCCATGCTTGCCGACGACGCGGGCTTCCCGCTGCTGATCGACATGCGCCCCGGACTCGTCATCCTGGACAGCGGCAAGGACCAGTGGGACGACGACGTCCACAGCCTGGAACTCGACTTCACCGACCTCGCCGCACAGCTCCAGGCCGCCGCCCGCGACCTCGGTGCCACAGCGGATCCGGGGCTGCCGCGTTTCGCCCAGGTCTTCCTCGACGCCGCCGACGTCGAAGTGCTGCGCGCGTTCTGGGCCGCCGCGCTCGGATACACCTACGACCGGCGAGCCGACGTCACCGACATCCACGATCCACGGCGGCTGAACCCGGTGCTGGTGTTCCAGGAGCTCGACGCCTCGGAGGTGGAGCGACGCCGGCAACGCAACCGCATCCACGTCGAACTCGCCGTACCGCCGGATCTCGCGCAGACGCGCCTCGCCGCCACCGTCACAGCCGGTGGCCGGATCCTCGACGAGTCGGCGGGCCGGTGGCTGCTCGCCGACCCCGAGGGCAACGAGATGGTGATCGTCAGTGGGCCCGGGAGACCGACCTGACGGCCTGGCAGGCGCTCAACCGGTACGCCACCGCACGGCGCACGGCATCGACGTGAAGCCGTGCTGGTGCGGTGAGTGGCAGCGCCGGGCCCGGGTCATGTCGACGTCGTACTCCGAGACGAGCGCCCCGATCTCCTCCAGCGCGATCCGCATCTCGAGGCGGGCCAGTCCGGCGCCCAGGCAGAAGTGCGGCCCGTTGCCGAAGCTGATCAACCGTCCGGTGTCCCGGTCGAGATCGAAGCGGTCCGGGTCCTCGAAGACACGCCGGTCCCGGTTGGCCGAGGCGTGCAGGATCACCATGCGGGCGCCCTCGGGCACCCAGGTGCCATGGATCAGCGTGTCAGTCGTGAGGACGCGGGCGACCATCTGGCTCGCCGAGTCGTAGCGCAGTGTCTCGCCCGCCCAGTCGTCGGCGCGTCCGTTCAGCCCCGCCCGTTGCACGTCACGGTGCAGGTGGCCGTAGTACCAGGCGTTGCCGATCGTCTTGCCCGTGGACTCGTTGCCGCCGACAAGCATGATGAACATGAACCCGACGATCTGCGCGTCGGTGAGCTTCGCGCCGTCGACCTCCGCCTGGGTCAGCCCTGAAGTCAGATCGTCTCCGGGCCGGCGGCGCAGGGTCCGGACGACGTCGAGCAGGTACTCGGCGAGCCGGAGCGCGGCAGCCGTCGAGGTCGCGCTGCGACCGTCCGACAGGTCGTCGCGGTGGTTGAGCTCGTCGGTGTCGGCGCGGACCTGATCCCAGTCCGCGGCGGGAATGCCGAGCAACTCGCACAGCACGTCGTTCGGCAGGGCAGCCGCGTACTCCTCGGCGAAGTCGAACGCCGGCAGGCCGCGCAGCGTCTCCAGTCGCTCCCGGGCCAACTCGCGGATCCTCGGCTCCAGCGCGGCGGCCCGGCGCGGCGCCAACGCGGACGACACGAGACTGCGGTAGCGGCCGTGCTCGGGCGGGTCCATCGCCAGGAAGAAGGCGGTCTTCCTGGCGTCCGGCCCCCACAGGTCGGGCTCCAGGGCGATGCCGTTGCGGCTGGAGTACCGCGTCGGGTCACGCAGTGCCGCGGACACGTCGGCGTAGCGGGACAGCGCCCAGAAGTCGCGCTTCTCGTTGCGGTACAGCGGCGCGTGCTCACGCATCCAGGCGAAGATCGGATACGGGTCCTCCTGCACCGCGTACGAGAAGGGGTCGTACTCCGGATGGCCGTCGTCGCGCGGCGCCGTCACCCTCGCTCCCGGCCCTGGGCGGCCTCCCGCTGGGCCTGGAACGCGTGGCCGGCGAGGGGCGCGTCGGGCTCGTTGCCCGCGCTGGACAGCAGACGCAGGAACGCGCGGGCCCAGCCTTCCGCTGTCGGCGCTCCGGCCGACCGCGGCACGGTCTCGACATACAGGCGGTCGCCGTCCTGCGACACGAGGAAGACGACGTCGACCGGCACCGTCGACGTGCAACGGCCAGGCGACCGCGCGAGCGCGTCGCGGAAGCTCACCGCCGCGTCCGAGAGCCGCGTCGACAGGGGAGTGACGGATTCGAGGGGGCCGCGGATGACCCGGGCGCGGACGGGCGGTCCCGGCAGCGGCATCCGCAGGACCAGCTCGGTCGCGCAGACCGACAGCGGAACAAGGTCGTCCACAGCGGCCGCCTCCGCCAGCCGGCGCAGGGCATGCGTCAGCGCCTGGGGAATAGCCACGGGACCGACGCACTCCGGCGGCGTCGATATCTCGCTGTCCTGGTGCGTCGTCGTGTCGCTCACGAACACTCCTACCGCCGGTCGTCTCGGCCGCCTCAGTTAACGAACCTGCCACCCGGCCCGTCAACCGGCCGCCGTGTCCCCGGTTCGGCGGACAGTTCGCCGTACGGACGTCGCACCCGCGCAAGCCGTCGCCCATTCACGTGACGTCCCGTCGATCCCTGGCGTACCTAGGGTCGAAGTACGAACGCCAGGACTCGGGAGGGTGCCGCAATGAGCGAGGCCGGTACCGTGACGCTTACCGACGCCGGGGCGATCGCACCGTTCGGGTACGAACTCGTGCGCACGTGGGCTCTCACGCACCCCGAGTCGCCGGCGCTTGTCGTCGCCGACAAGTCGAGCGATCCGGTGAGCTACGCCGAGCTGGTCGACCGGGTCGACGGCCTGGCGGCACGTCTGCGTGCCGGCGGCGTCACGTCGGACCAGCCGGTCGCCGTCCTGCTCGACAGGTCCACCGATTCGGTCATCGCCATGCTCGCTGTCATGGCCGCAGGCGGGGCGTACTGCCCGCTCGACGTGACAGCGCCCGCCGCGAGGCTGGCCGCCGTCGTCGGTGCGCTCGGTGCCGGCGTCGCAGTGGCCGAACGCGCCGACGCGCACCGGTTGCCGCCGGGCCTCACGATCGTGCCGCCGTCCGGTCCGGCAGTGGATCCCCTGCCGGCGGTGTCGCCGCACCTCGACGCGCTTGCGTACATCATGCACACGTCCGGGTCGACCGGCCGGCCCAAGGGCGTCGCCATGACCCACGGCGGGCTGGCCCGGCTGCTCCGGTGGCAGGTCGGCGACGGCCGGCCGGGCCTGCGCACGCTGCAGTTCACCGCCACCTCCTTCGACGTGACGTTCCAGGAGGTGCTCTCGACGCTCGCGACCGGCGGGTGCCTCGTGGTCGCCTCCGAGGAGATCCGCCGCGACCCGGCCGCGCTGCTCGACGCGATAGTCGAGCACCGGATCCAGCGGCTGTTCCTGCCGTACGTGGCCCTGCAGTTGATGGCCGTCACGGCCCAGCGCCGCCAGGTGGTGCCGGACTCGCTGGAGCACGTCGTGACCGCCGGTGAACGCCTCATCATCACCCCGGCCATCCGCGCGCTGTTCGCGGCGATCCCGCAGTGCCGGCTCGACAACCACTACGGGCCGACCGAAGCGCACCTGGTGACCAGCCTGACCCTGCCGGCCGACGCCGCCGCGTGGCCGGTCGTGCCGTCCATCGGCGCCGCCGTGGACGAGGTCGTCTGCCGGGTCCTCGACGAGAAGCTCGCGGACGTCGCCGACGGGGACATCGGCGAGCTGTACGTCGGCGGCAGCGGCCTCGCCAGGGGATACCACGGCGATTCGGCGCTGACCGCGGAACGGTTCGTGGCGGACCCGTTCGCGCTCGCACCGGGCAGCCGGCTCTACCGCACCGGCGACCTGGTGCGGGCGCGCGCCGACGGCGATTTCGACTTCGTCGGCCGGACGGACACCCAGCTCAAGGTGCGCGGGTTCCGGGTGGAACCGGCCGAGGTGGAGAACGCGCTGCTGAGCCACCCCCGCGTCGACGCCGCGGCGGTCGGCCTGCGCGAGGTCGCGGACGGCGTCCCGGTCCTGGTCGCCTACCTGCAGACCGACGGCGAGGTCACGCAGCGGGAGATCACCGACCACGTGCGTGGCCAACTGCCGCCCTACATGGTCCCGACCCGTTGTGTCCCTGTCGAGCGGCTGCCCCGCACCGCGAGCGGGAAGGTCGACACGCTGGCGCTGGCCGCGCTCGACCTGCCGGACCCGACCGGACCACGCCCGGCGGAGGCGCCGTCGCTCACCGAGCTCATCACGTCGATCTGGGCGCGGGTGCTCGGGCACGACGAGTTCGACGCCGACGACGACTTCTTCGATGTCGGCGGCGACTCGCTGCTCGCGACGTGGGTCGTGACCGAGCTCGAACAGGAGCTGGGCCGGACCGTCGAGCTGTCGGTGTTCCTGGACTACAGCACCGTCGAGGATCTCGCCGGCGCGCTGGGGTCCGAGGCGACGGTGCCGGAGCAGCGCCCCCGCTCGTCGCAGATCGTCACGCTGCGGGCCGGCCCTTCCGGGCGCAGCCTGTACCTGGTCCACCCGCTCGGTGGCGAGCTGCTCGGCTACCGCGAGCTGGCACGCGCCTCGCGGGCGCCGCTGCGCCTGCTCGGCATCGGCTGGCAGGGCGAACCGCCGGCGTTCGGCAGCTCGCTCGCCGATATCGCCCGGGTGCACGTGGAGCAGCTGCGCACCATCGAGCGGGACGGGCCGTACCGGCTCGCGGGCTGGTCGTTCGGCGGCGTGCTGGCGTACGAGATGGCCCAGCAGTTGACCGCCGCCGGCGGCGATGTCGAGTTCCTTGCCCTGCTGGACGCCAACCCCCTCATCGATCCGATCACCGGCCTGCCGATGGACCGCACGCCGTTCCTCGACATGCTGGACTCCGTCCTCGCCCGGCTGGACGACCCGGCCTCGACCGAGGCCGACATAGAGGAGCTGACCAGCGGGCAGACCTGGACCCAGCTGATGGGCGCGCCGGTCCGCGGTGCCTCGTCCGGCGGGTACCTGCGGACCGCGCTGCAGACAGCCCGTTCGTGCATGAACGCGGCGATGCGCTACGAGCCCGCCCCGTACGCCGGACCGGTCCACCTGTTCCAGGCGACCGGATCCGATGACGAACGTCAGGCGCGACTGGCCGAGGCCATGCGCGGGCTGTGTCCCGGATCGCTGACGGTCATCCCGATCTCGGGTGACCACTGGGGCTTCATAAGGGGAGAGCACGTCGCCGAGGCGGCGCGCGAACTGGATTCGGCGCTGCAACGCGTGGGGCGGGTAGGGAGCATGACAAATGGATCTTGAAAACGACCGGAAGACCTTCGCCGAGCGGGGCTACATGGGCCCGTTCACCCTCTGGGAGCCGGAGGAGATGAACCGCTGGTGGAAGACGCAGCGCAGGGAGCTGCTCGACCCCGCCAACAACGCGCGCAAGGTCTTCGACAACCCCGTCAACTACGACCGTCACCTCGACATCCCCGGCCTCAGCAAGCTCATCACCGAGCCGGAGATCGTACGACGGATGCAGGCGATCATCGGTTCGGACATCTTCTGCTGGCGTACCGAGTTCTTCCCGAAGAACCCTGGTGACACCGGCACCGGGTGGCACCAGGTCGAGACGTACGCCATCGGTGAGGCGACGACCGGAATGCTCGATGCGACCGACAGGTCACCGGAGGCTCCGATGGAGCTCACCTGCTGGGTCGCCTTCACCGACGCGACCCGGGAGAACGGCTGCATGAAGGTCATCCCGGGCAGCCACCGGGAGTGGAAGTACGACGAGCGTGCCCCGATGGAGTGGAACGGCTCTGCCCGGGACAACTCGTTCTTCGGCTACAACTACGACGACATCAAGCTCGACAAGCACTGGGACCCGGACCAGGAGAACGTGGAACACCTGGAGATGCGGGCCGGCGAGTTCTTCATCTTCACCGCCCGGTGCATCCACGGCTCGAACCCCAACGTCAGCAACCGCCAGCGGATGGGGTTCGCGATCCGGGTCGTGCCCACCCATGTGCGGGTCTACGGCGGGATGACCGAGTTCGACGAGTTCGGTCACCACTTCGACCTGTCCCGGCACGGCTGCGTGGTGGTGGCCGGCGAGGACGAGTACGGACACAACCGGGTGCGGTCCGAGAACGCGTGGGGGGAGCCGTTCACCCCGATCGACCGGTTGGCGATGTGACCGCCCACCGGTCAGACCCGAACGACCTGTGAAGGAGTAGAAGTGACCGCGACGTTCACGTTCGGCGACCGGTTGGCCGCCAGCCCCGTCTACCAGAAGTTCCGTGACCACCCGTTCTTCGCGGCGGTCGACACCGCCGACCTGACCAAGGAGCAGGCCGCTCTGCTCATCGAGCAGTGGTGGTACCCGCTGCACTACTTCCCGACGTTCCTCGCCCGCTGCGTCGCCGTGCTGCCCGACATCGCGGCCAAGTCCGCCATCACGCGGATCCTCAACCAGGAGGCCGGCGGCGGCCGGGTCGACCTGGCGCACGAGGTCATCTACGTCGAATCGATGGTGAAGTGCGGCTTCGACCGCGACCGGGTCACCGGGACGACTCCGTACCCGGAGACGGCGGCGCTCGTGGAGGGCTACCGGCAGGCCTCGGAGAAGCACGAGGACGCGCTGGGCTTCATCTTCGCCACCGAGACCACGGACCTGCTCATGGTCTCCAGCATCGGTAAGGCGATCGAGCGGACGACGGGCGTCTCGGACAACGATTGGGTCGCCATCCACGTCGAGCAGGAGCCGGACCACGTGGAAGAGGCCAACCACGCCCTGATGGCGGACTTCAGCGCCGAGCAGGAGGACGCGGTCATCGCGGCGGCCGACGAGATGTGGCGGCTGTGGATCGCGTTCTTCGACCGTCTCGCCCTGGAGTCCGGCGTCGGGGCGACCACCCAGGCCCCGTGAGTTCCGTGGACGTCCGGGCGACCTACACGCGCTTCCCGGCGTGGACGCAACACTTCTGGACCTGGCAGACCGGTAAGGCTCTGCCAGGCCAGGAGCCGTTGATCCGGCACACGTGGGCCTCGTACCTGACGGTGACGCTGACGTTGTTCCTCTCCGGGCTCGCGGTCTCCACGGTCGCAGTGGCAGTGATGTTCCCACTGTGGTACGTCGTGTTGCTGCTCGGCTGGGTGCTGACGGTCACCGGCGAACGGATGATGGTCCTCGTCATCGCCCACCAGGCCCTGCACCGGAAGTTCTCCGGCAACGCGGCGACCGACCGGTTCTGGGGCGAGGCGGTGACGGTCCTGTCCGTCTTCCACACCTTCCGGGACTTCAAAGAGGAACACTTCGACAACCACCACCGGCGCGAGATCTTCGCGACGGAGGTCGACCCGCCCGTGCAGTTCCTGCTCGATCTCGGGTTCCGTCCGGGCCTCACGCGCGCCGAGCAGTGGCGGCGCGCGTGGAAGGTCTTCCTGTCCCCGGTCTTCTACGCGCGCGGCTTCCTCGGCCGGGTCACCAGCAACCTGCGGGCCGGCACCTGGCGGCGGGTCGGGTTCGCCGCCTGGGTCGGCTGGTGGCTCTCGATGCCGTTCTGGATGCCGAACGGCCTGCTCGTGCTTGTGCTCGCGTTCGTGCTGCCGGTCATCCTGTTCGCGCAGCTGAGCGCGTTGCTGGACCGGTTGGGCGAGCACGAGTGGCTCGCGCCGCGCAACCCGGAGTTCGGGCACCGCTTCTACACGGCGGCGAACACCAACGCCCGCTACTGCGGCGCGCCGGTCCCGGCGCGCTCGCTGCCGGCGGGCGCCAAGGCCGTCGCGTGGGCGCGCTGGATCGCGGCCACGCTGTGCTACCACATCCCGTCCCGGCTGCTCGTCGTGGTCGGTGATCTGCCCAACCACGACTACCACCACCGCTATCCCTCGACGGCGGAGTGGACGACCGCCGCGTACGCGCGGCAACGCGACATCGACACCGGGCCGGAGGGCCCGCCGTATCGGGAGGTCTGGGGGATGGGCGCGGCGATCGACCAGGTCTTCCGGGCCTGGGAAGGAACCGGCACCGGTGCGCTATCACATCGTTGACACGTTCGCCGACGGGCGGTACGCGGGTAACCCGGCGGCCGTGGTGGCAGTGGACTCGTTCCCGGACGAGGCCAGCATGCAGGAGGCCGCCCACCGGATCGGCCTGCCCACCACCGCGTACGTGGTGCCGGCCGGGCCGGGGGAGTACGGGGTGCGCTGGTTCACCCCGTACAAGGAGATCAACCTGTGCGGGCACGCCACTATCGCGAGCGCACGGCACCTCTTCGAGGCTGCTGGCGACCTCGGGTCCGACACGCTGCGCTTCGTGTCGGACAACGGCGTCCTGTACGCCGAGCGGGTCGGTGACCTGATCGCCATCGATCTGCCGGCAGCCACGCTGATGCCCGCTCCGCCGCCGCAAGGGCTCCTCGAGGCCCTGGGCGTCGACGCCGTGGGGTGCGCGGTCTCCAGCGACGACGTCCTCGTCGAGGTCGCCTCCGCCGAGGCCGTGGCCCAGGTCCGTCCGGACTTCGCGGCGCTTGCCCGGTTGCCCTTCCGCGGGCACATCGTGACAGCGCCGGGACCCTCCGGCGTGGACTTCGTATCCCGGACGTTCTTCCCGTCGCTGGGGGTCGACGAGGACCAGGTGTGTGTCACCGCGCACTGCAAGTTGACCCCGTTCTGGGCGCGGCGGCTGAACCGCCAGGCGCTCGTCGCCCTCCAGTTGTCGCAGCGTGGCGGGCGGCTCGAGGTGGAACACCGCGGCGACCGGGTTCGGGTGCTCGGCGCCGCGGTCCGCCGCGGCGGCGCCCGGGACCTCGCCCTGGCCCTCAGGTAGAGGAGACGACAGGTGTTGACACTTCTGCTGGCCCTCCTGGTGATCTTCGTTGCGGCGCGGATCGGTGGGGCGCTGGCCCGTCGACTCGGCCAGCCGGCGGTGATCGGCGAGATTCTCGCCGGCATCCTGCTCGGGCCCACGCTCTTCAACGGCGCGGTCACGTCGGCCGTCTTCCCGACCGATGTGCGACCGACCCTGGCCACCATCGCCAGCGTCGGTGTCTGCGTGTTCATGTTCCTCGTCGGCCTGCACCTGGACCACCGTCTGCTGCGCGGCCAGAGCCGCATCGCGACAACCGTGTCGCTGAGCGCCATCGCGCTGCCGTTCGGCCTGGGGGCGCTGCTGGCCCTCTATCTCCTGGGCAACCACCCGGCGGAGAACCGTCTCGCGTTCGTGCTCTTCCTGGCCACCGCGATGTCGATCACCGCGTTCCCGGTGCTTGCCCGGATCCTGGCCGACCGGGGCCTCATCGACACGCCGATCGGTGGTCTCGCGCTGGCCTGCGCGGCAGTGGACGACGTCCTCGCCTGGTCGCTGCTCGCCGTTGTCGCTGCGCTCGCCGACGCCGGCGGTGACCCGTGGCGCGTCCTGCTGGTGATCCCGTTCGCCGCCGTGATGCTCAAGGTCGTGCGGCCCGCGCTCGCCCGGCTGGCCCGGCGCTACCCGGACGGTGGCCTTCTCAGCGGGACCGCGGTGCTTGTCGCTGTCGCCGCAGGCCTCGCGGCGTCGGCGGCGGCGACCGAGTGGATGGGCCTGCACGCCATCTTCGGCGCGTTCCTCTTCGGCGTGGTGATGCCGCGCGAGGGCGCGGTCGCGGTCCGCGAGCGGGTGCTGCCGCTGATCGAGAAGATCAGCACGTGGGTCCTGCTCCCGGTCTTCTTCATCGTCGCCGGCATCAAGGTGAACCTGTCCGGGCTGGGCGGCACCGCCGTCGGCGAGCTCGCCCTCATCCTGCTGGTGGCGATCGGTGGCAAGTGCGCCGGCGCGTTCTTCGGCGCCCGGATCAGCGGTGTGCGCCCGCGCCACTCGCTCGTTCTCGCGCTGCTCATCAACACCCGCGGCCTGACCGAACTGATCGTGCTGACCGTCGGCCTGCAGATCGGGGTGCTCGACCAGGATCTCTACTCGCTGATGGTGGTGATGGCCCTCGTCACCACCGCGATGGCCGGCGTGTTCCTGCGGTTCGTGTACCCGCCGGAGCGCGTGCGGGAGGACATCGCCGCACGCGACGCCGACGCCGACCCGCTCGGGCGGCGCGACCCCGAACGAAAGGAGCCGGCGTCGTGAATCCGGTGGCCCGCAAGTCCGTCTGGCTTCAGCGTGCGCCCTCGCCGACCGTCGAAGGCCGGGTGTTCTGCATCCCGCACGCCGGCTGCGGCACCAGCGTCTTTCGCAACTGGCCGCAGGAGCGGGCCGGCGTCGAGTTCCTCGCCGTGGAGCTGCCGGGCCGGCTCACCCGCTTCAGCGACCAGATGCCGAAGACCTTCCAGGACCTTGCCGCGGAGATGATCGAGGGTCTCGCGCCGTACCTGGACGTTCCCTTCGCCTTCTTCGGCCACTGCTGGTCGGCACTGATCGCCTACGAGGCCACTGTCGCGCTGGAGCGTTCAGGCGGGCCCCGGCCGGCGGGGCTGTACGTCTCGTCGCTCATGGCACCTCAGGACGAGGTCATCGGGCGCCTGATGACCATGAACGAGGCGCAGTTGGCGGAAGAACTGGGTAAGACGGTCCGCGACATGGGAAGCAGCCCTCATCCGGAGTTGGTCGCCATCTACGCCGACATCCTGAGGTCGGATCTCGACATGAGCCGGCACTACATCGCCTCCGACCCGGGCCCGCTGTCCTGCCCGATCTCCGCGTTCGGCTGGAGCGACGACTCGGAGGTCACGCCCGACCAGATGACCGGGTGGGCCGAATGCGGCGAGACCACCCTGCGGGTCCTCCCGGGGGAGCACAACCGCATCGTCGACGCGCCGCCGGAACTCCTCGACCATCTGTGCTCGGGCCTGCGCGCCGGGCGGTGACGACGGCCCGGCGCGGCGATCATCCTTTACCGTGCAGGGTCAGCGGCACCGAGCGGTAGCCCCGCAGGAAGCTCGACTCCATGCGCCGGGGTTCGCCGGCGAGTTCGGCGTCGTCGACGAGGTCGGCCAGGGCCCGCAACAGTGACGCGATCTCCAACCGGCCGAGGTAGGCCGCGATGCAGTAGTGCGGTCCGTGGCCGAAGCTGAGGTGCGGGCGGCTCCGCGGGCTCAGGCTCATGTGCTCGGGGTCGTCGAAGACGTCCGCGTCCCGGTTGGCCGAGCGCAACCACAGCGTGACCAGTTCGCCCCGGCGCATTGTCACGCCGCCGATCTCCAGGTCATCCAGGAGAGACCGCATCACGTGGTTGACCGGTGCCTCGTACCGCAGCAGTTCCTCGGCGGCGACGCCGAAGTCGGCGTCGCCGGCGCGCAGCGACGCCCAGAACTGACGATGCCTGACCATCGTCAGGGGGATCGCCGTCAGCACGTAGCGGGCCGAGGCGTTGCCACCCAGGATGAAGTCGTGGCAGTTCATGATCGCGGCCGAGCGGCTCATGGCATCGCCGTCGCGCTGGGCCTGGGCCAGCGTCGTCGCCAGGTCGTCTCCCGGACTCCGGTACTTGCTTGTCAACAGCTCATCGCAGTACGCCAGCAGTTCGACGTGGGCTGTCATCTGCGCGGTCGCCGTGACGTGACCGGCCCCGCTGAACGCCATCTGGCTGAGTTCCGCGAGCCGTGGGCGGTCGCTCTGCGGGATCCCCAGCAGGTCACAGGCGACGGTGGTCAGCAGAGGCGTCACGATCGAGTCCACGAAGTCGACCGACGGCTGCGCGGCGGCGTCGGAGACCAGCCGTCGGGCCAGTGCGTGGGTGCTGTCGGTCAGCCGCCCCAGGGCCCTCGGTGAGAAGGCGGACTCCAGCGCGCGGCGCATCCGCGCGTGCGCGGGATCGTCGGCAACGAGCATAGACAGCCCGCCGGCGGCCTCGCCGGCCGCGATGTCCGACGGCTTCTCGCCGAGCCGGTTGCCCTTCTGCGACGAGAGCAGGTGGCTGGCCCGGAAGACCTCGCGGACCTGCTCGTACCTGGTGACGGCCCAGTGCTCGCGCAGGCCGGTCATCAACAGCGGCGTGCCGGCGCGGCGCATCGTCGCCCAGAGCCGCTCCGGTCGCTCGCCGGCGTACAGCCTGGGATCCGCCAGGTCGACGGTGACGACCTGGTCCAGGATGTCGTCCGACTCGCCCGTCTCGACGTCCGTGGTCATGGTGTCGCCTCCGATGGGCTCAGACGTGCGATGGTGCCGGCCAGGTCGCGGACCGTCAGGTTCGCGAGCACGTCCCTCACCGACAGGTCGACCTGGAACTGTGTGGTGCACAGCTCGATGAGCTTGAAGACCAGCAGAGAGTGTCCACCGAGGGCGAAGAAGCTCTCCGTGACGCTCACCGCGTCCCGACCCAGGATCTCGCAGAAGATCCCGGCGACCTGCTCCTCGATCGCGTTCGCCGGCGGCACCAGCGGCAGGGTGTCCGCGCCGCCGGTGCGGTCGATCTGACTCAGCAGCGCTGAGATGTCGACCTTGCCGTGGACGAAGGTCGGGATCTGGCTCACCACTGTCACGGTGCTCGGGTGCATGGCGGTGGGCAGCAGCGTGGCGGCGTGCGAGAGCAGGGCCGCCGCCGAGACGGACCGCCCCGGCGCCGCCGTGACGAAGGCGGCGATCTCGGCGTCCCGGTCGGGCACGACAGTGACCACGCACTGGCTGACGTCGTCGTGCTCGGCCAGGACCGCCTCGATCTCGGCCAGCTCGATGCGTACGCCACGGACCTTCACCTGCCGGCCGATCCGGCCGAGGTGCTCGAGCACCCCGTCCTCCCGGTAGCGGCAGAGGTCGCCGGTGCGGTACATGCGCGCGCCGGGCTGGTCAGTGAACGGGTCAGCCAGGAATCGCTCCGCGCTCAGCGCCGGCCGGCGGTGGTAGCCCTGCGCGATCCCGACCTCGCCGCCGACGAAAAGCTCACCGGCCACCCCGATCGGGGTCGGTTCGAGGTTGTCGTCGAGGATGTAGACCCGCCGGTGCTCCGGCGGCGACCCGATCATGACCGGCGCGTTCGGCTCGACCGCCAGTACGGTCTCGGCCACGCAGCCCAACTCGGTGGGCCCGCAGCAGTTGACGAGCTCGGCGTCGAAGCGTTCGTGGAAGCCGTCGCGCACCCGCGGGGTGACCGGCTCGCCGCCGCAGAACACCCGGCGCAGCGAGGGGCAACTGCCGCGCGACGTGTGGTCGTAGAACGGCTGCATCATCGTCGGGACCATGAACATGCCGGTCACCTGGTGCTGGTCGATGAAGTCGCGCAACCGTACGGGATCCCGGTGCGCCCCGGGCGGGCAGATGGCGACCCGCGCACCGCAGTAGAGCGGCCAGAAGATCTCCCAGATCGACACGTCGAAGCCGTACGACGTCTTGAGCAGGACGGTGTCTCCCGGCCCGTACGGGTACCGGCTGTGCAGCCAGTAGGTGTCGGCAAGGGCGCCGTCGACCGGGTACGCCACGGCCTTGGGACGGCCCGTCGTACCCGATGTGTAGAGCATGTGGATCAGGTGGTTGCCGGGCTCGGGCGGAAGGTCGTGGGTCGGTTCGGTGGCCCAGCGCTCGCCGTCCTGGTCGACAGCCAGCACCAGCCCGGAGCCCTCGGGCACGCGCGGCCGGGTCGTACGGTCCACGAGGACGGCCACCGGGGCCGAGTCCTCAAGCATGAAGGCCATCCGGGCATCGGGCAGCTCGGGGTCGATCGGTACGTACGCGGCCCCGCTCTTCGCCACCGCGTACAGCGCCACCATGAGGTCCACGCTGCGTTCCATGCTCACGGCCACGAACGTGCCCGGACGGGCCCCGGCCGAGCGCAGCAGCCAGGCGAGCTGGTTCGCCCGGGTGTTGAGCGCGGCGTACGTCAGGCTCGCGTCCTCGCTGACCACCGCCTCGGCGTCGGGCGTGCGCCGGACCTGCTCCTCGAACGGCTGGGCCATTGTCGTGGAGCCGATGTCCGGCCGGCGGTAGGGGTTGAGGTGGTGAAGGATGCGTTCGCGTTCGGCCGGCGGTAGCGGCGAGCGCGCGAAGACGGGCTCGTCCGGCGCGTCGGTGGTCGCCACGGTGGTCACGGCGTCACCTCGGCGACGGCAGCAGACGCCGGTACGGGCTCGACGGGCATAGGTGACTCCTTTGTGCTTACGTCCGGAAGTTCGTCATCGAGGTGGCGCAGGCGGGGGTAGGCGAAGCCTGCGATCGCGCAGCCGACGGTGAGCACGCCCATCAGCATGAGCAGCAGTGCGATCCCGCGCCCCGGGCCGTCGCCGACCACTGCCGCGACGAACGGCGAGCGCACGTCCTCCGGACCGACCAGGGGCTGGAAGACGTGGTCGACGGCGGGCCCGGCCACGAGGTAGGCGATGAGCTGAGGGGTGTTGGCGACCATGCCGAGCAGGGCCATCGTCCGGCCGAGCAGATGGGGCTCCACCTTGGTCTGCCAGATGGCCTGGTTGCTGCCCATGACAATGGCCAGGCTGCCGAGGAAGAGGACGGCACCGATGGTGATCAGCGGGACATTCGGCCGCAGTGCCCCGATGACAGTGGCCACGCCGAGGACGAGCGTGAAGCCGAGGATGCCGTGGATGCGGCGGCGCGGCCCGCCCCAGATGCTCATGGCCACGCTCGCGGCGATCATGCCCAGGCCGCCGATGGACATGACGGTGCCGAGGACGTTGGGCTCGGCGAACGCGAGAACCAGCGGAATGATCAGTACGTCGACGAAGCCTGCGCAGAAATTCAGCGCGCCGAGGAAGACCATCAGGGCCACCAGGCCGTGGCGGGCAGCGACCCAGCGCCACGCCTCGGCGAACTCACGCAGCAACGACATCGGGTGGGCGGGCGTCGTCGCGGCACCGGCCGGCCGCGGAATGCGGACGAGGGCCAGGGTGATCAGGGCGAGAGTGAAGGAGACGCAGTCGAGCAGGATGATGCCGGAGATGTCGATGGCGAGCAGGAGGTAACCGCCACCGATGGGCGCCAGCACCTGAGTCGTCGCCAGGGCCACCATGCGCAACCCGTTCGCCCGGCCGATGTGCCGACTCGGTACCAGCAGGGGCACCGCAGCCTCGAACGAGGGCGTTTGCAGCGCCCCGATCACCGACAGGCAGGCGACGATCGGGTAGATGTGCCAGATGGCGAACCGATCGGTGGCGAGCAGCGCGGCCAGGGTCAACATGACCACGGCGGAGGCGATGTTGCTCACGACCAGGGCACGCCGTGGTCCCCACCGGTCGACGAGCGAACCCGTGAACGGTGAGGCCAGGATCTGCGGGAGATAGGCAAGCGCGTAGATGACGCCGAGCGTCGTGACCGACCCGCTGAGCAGGTAGGCGTAGACGCCGAGGGCGAAGCCGGACAGGCTCGACCCGGCCAGCGAGACGAACTGTCCGCACCAGAGAACCATGTAGGTGCGTAGGCCGGTGGTAGGTGCCGCCATCTGTCCTCTTCGGGTCGGTGGATCCAACGAACTATGAGTCGGGCAGGGCCGGCGTCGGTCCACCGGGAGTCGGGACCGGCGCGCCGAGGGCGTCGCGTACCGCTGTGGCGAGCGCGGCCAGGTGCGGTGGCCGCAGCATCGTGTAGTGGTCGCCGGGCACGGTCCGGCGATCAAGCCGGGGGCAGAGCGCCTGCCAGGTCACGTCGTCGTCCGACCCGTCCGCCCCGTCGGCGGTCCGGATCAGCGTCACCGGCCCGTCGTACCGGCGCGGCCGGTGGGTGTGCAGCGCTGCGACGTTGGTGGTGAAGGCCCGCATCCGCAACCGCACCTCGTCGCGCAGCCCGTCGGGTACGAGACCGGCCTTGTCCAACACGTCGAGGGCTGCCTCTTCCAACGCATCCCGGTCCAGCCCTTCGAGCGTTCGCGGGTCGACGTCGGAAAGCGTCACGTCGGCAAGGCCAGCCAGGTCGTACACGAACGACGACAGCGTGGACAGGTCGTCCGGTGGTTGCGGGTCGTTCGACAGACCCGGGTCCAGCAGGACGACGGCGCCGACCGGGTCGCCCGCGTCGGCGAACTGTCGCGCCATCTCCAGAGCGATGACCCCGCCGAGCGACCAGCCGCCCACGTGGTACGGCCCGTCTGGCTGCACCTGCCGGATCAGGTCCACGTACGTCGCGGCCCGTGCGGCCAGGTCGCCGACCGCCTCGGCGTGGCGCAGCGCGGGATCCTCGATGGCGTGTACCGGCTGGTCGTCGCCGAGCGTGCCCGCCAGTTGGGCGTAGCTGGTCACCGACCCGCCGGACGGGTGCACCAGGAACAACGGTGGCCGCCCGGTCGCCTGGTGCAGCGTGACGAGGCCGTTGCCGGCGTACCCGGCAGTGTCCGCGTCCCCGGCCCGGTCGACAACGGCGGCCAGGCGTTCAAGCGTGGGGTCGGCGAACAACGCGTGGGGGTGAAGGGTCACGCCAGCCCGGTCGCGGATGCGGGCGACCAACTGCGTGACGTGCAGGGAGTTGCCGCCGAGGTCGAAGAAGTTGTCGGTGGTGCTGATCTGGTCGATGTTGAGGAGGTTTTGCCAGGTGGTGGCGAGCCACTGTTCGGTGGGGGTGGTGGGTGCGATGTGTTCGGTGGTTGTTGGTGTGGGTTCGGGTAGGCGGGTGGTGTCGAGTTTGCCGTTGGGGGTCAGTGGTAGTTCGGGAAGTGTGATGAGGGTGGTGGGGACCATGTAGGTG